>CAYLHR010000401.1:0-1011 GCA_964383335.1 uncultured Lachnospiraceae bacterium | reverse complement strand
TCTGCATCGACTTGCATGCATTATCTCATGCTTCGGCCGATATTGGAGTGGGATTGATTGAGCAGATGCAGTGCCATGAAATGCCTGAGGGGATTTGTCCGTTTGCGCGGTTTTCGCAACGTCTTACCTATCAGCCTGAAACGAAAGCTGCAACGAGCCAGCTTGTAAACTCAATTGGGTATCTCCGACTTCCTGCTACGCATAAGCAGCAAAAGGTGTCGCGAACAGCAACATGCATGCATACTAAAGCGCATGTCAACGCAACAACAATCTGCCGCAAGAACGTGTAGCGCACAAAATTCCTTGCCTCGCAGGCATGACAAATAAACTGATTTGAACGAATCTTCCCCGCCATCGCCAAATCTCTTGTGAAATCACCTAGATGCACCTAGTTTAGCCGATGCAAACTCTACGGATATTTAACTGTCGTTAGAAACCTAAACGATGTTGCCAAAACGCTACGCGACGGAAAAACAATTCTTCTACGCCAGGACTTCGTCTGGTGCAATAGCGAAATGCACCGAGAAAAGCTCGTTCTCTTTACGCGCATTATCGGTAGTAGACGTTCATGTCCACGTTGCCACTGACGCCAGGCACCAGGCCAACACTCGAGCATTGCCAAATATCGTAGGTGCCCATGACGGTACAGGAAATGTTCCACAGCAAAACGTCGATACTCAGATAGGCATAGCGACAGTAATGGCAATCGCCATGGAGTTTGGGGCGGATGGCACGCAAGATGTTCACAGTCTAGCGCAGGACGAACCGCTCGTCATACTGGCGCGGACCATAGTTGTTCGAGCAGTTCGGTATCGTGACTGCCACGCCAAAACCGAGACCTCTCGACAATCAATATAGACGCCGCTTGTCTTACCATAATTCCTGCGTTGCCGCAAAATCAACCCCAATAGGCTCCTCACCAGCGTCAACTAAAGCCATGAGCCGTGCCCATCCCTCGGGATTGCGGTAACACAGCCACTGCCCATCAGCATACTCAACGATGTCGCCGTC
>CAYLHR010000400.1:0-1013 GCA_964383335.1 uncultured Lachnospiraceae bacterium | reverse complement strand
TTGAAGGCATGATCGACTGGTTCTATAAAAGGTACGGCTTTGATAAAAAGCCCCGCACCTACCGCCGGATCGCGCACCAGGATTACCTTGAGCTGGCGAAATGCAAAAAGCGTACAGACTCAAAGATCCGTGCCACGGTCAGAAAGATGCTCGCTTACGTTAAACGTGATCTCGGCTATCTCGAGGATTACATGTCCGAAGGCTATGCAATGACTGACAAGAAGATGATTAACACGTATCTTGTCATCCTCACTCTCTACGAGCAGCAGAAATACATGTGGGATAACCGCGTACACAGCGTAGAACACCGCATTGTGAGCCTTTCCCAGCCGTGGATCAGGCCGATCGTCAGGGGCAAGGTCAAAGCACCGACAGAGTTCGGAGCCAAGTTTGAGGTTATCCTTGATGAGCACGGGTATGCGCGCATGACCCGGGTTTCCTTTGAAGCATTCAATGAATCCGAAAAGCTCCAGGAAGCGCTCATCAAATATCACGAACGTACCGGCAGATGGCCGAAACGGGTACTCGTTGACCAGATCTACCGAACGCGGGCAAACATCGCATTCTGTAAGGAGCACGGCATCCGTATATCGGGTCCGAAGCTGGGGCGTCGCCCTAAAGATGAAAAGCAACAGCAAGCGGATAAGAAGATCGCTTACAAGGACAACACTGACCGCATCGGGGTTGAGAGGTTCTTCAGCCTCGGCAAGCGGTGCAACGGTATGGGCCTGATCACAACAAGGCTTGAGGAGACGTCCATAACGGTGATCTCGCTCTCTGTCCTTGTAACGAACCTTTTCAGGCATGCTGACGCTTTAAATTTTTTTGTTTTCTATCTTACCAACGAAACAGACGAGCCGGAGAGATATTTCGCTTTGTTTGACGTCGATGAGAACGAACTCGGGGCGTGACGCTGATCCGTTGGTATCCGATAACGAAGCAAGAGGCCTTATAAAGCGTTACGTCGAAATCATGCACCTGGCTCGTAGAGGCCTCTTAACGAGCAGACACTA
>CAYLHR010000399.1:0-1024 GCA_964383335.1 uncultured Lachnospiraceae bacterium | reverse complement strand
CGACGACGTGCCGACCAACGAGATCGCCTCTTTGAAGGAAGAGTATCCGGATAACTTCAAAGTAGAGGGGCAGATCGGCACCTACTATGTCTGCTGGAACATCAACGAGGATATCCTTCCCGCTGACAGCGGACTGGAGGGCGCTGAGGCTGAGGCGGCCAAGGCGGAGATCAGAAACGCCGTTTCCCTTCTTTTCGACCGCAACTATATCGTCAATGACGTCGCGCAGGGCGGCCAGGTTCCGGCCTCCTCATTCGTCGCCATGGGCATGACGGACGCGGACGGCTCCGAGTTCTATAAGAATGCCGGCGATAATGCGGACTTTGACGGATACTACAATGTATCAGCTGACGCCCTGGAGTCCAATTTCAGCGCGGCAATGGAAGTCCTCAAGAAGTATTATGAGTTCGACGAGGACACTCAGAAGTTCACCAACTTCCCGAGCATGACCTACCTCTATAATACCTCCGAGGGACACAAGGCGATCGGTGAGTATCTGCAGAGCGCGCTCGCTTCTGTCGGCATTACGATGAACCTCGAGAACCAGGAGTGGAACACCTTCCTCGAGACACGTAAGAACGGCGACTACAGCATTGCCAGAAACGGATGGCTGGCGGACTACAACGATCCGATCTGCTTCCTTGACATGTGGACGACCGCTTCCGGAAACAACGATGTCCAGTTCGGCAAGGGCGCGAACGCGGATGTCAAGGCCTACAGCCTCGATCTCACGGATCTCGGATATGACACGAAGGTGGAGAACGGAACATGGGCTGAGACCTATGATGTCCTGATCGCCGACATCAAGAGCTGCACGGATCAGGATACGCGCTATGCCCTGATGCACAGAGCGGAGGATCTGCTCATGAGCACAGGCTGCATCTGCCCGCTGTATTTCTACACGGATCTCTACATGATCGACGACACACTGCAGGGTTACTTCTCGAACCCGCTCGGCTACAAGTACTTCATGTACAGCTTGTCTCCGCGCTGGTTCATGCCGAGACGCGCACGGATGGCGTTG
>CAYLHR010000398.1:0-1028 GCA_964383335.1 uncultured Lachnospiraceae bacterium | reverse complement strand
CACCTTCTTTTGCGAAAAGCTCCGCCATCGTCTGCCCCATGCCATAGCTTGCGCCTGAAACAATTGCTACCTTCCCGTCTAACATTTTTGCATCCATCTGCTTCCTCCCTACAGGCTTTCTCCGAAAAGTTCGGTATGTTATTGTAAGCTTCGCCCAAACTCAAATGCTTCGCGCAGTTCTTTCCCTCGGCTTTCCGCCTCTCCCCGCTCATTGATTCCACCGCAGAAGAGCGATCCCGTCAGATGCGCCTTTTCAAAGCAATCGATCCACCCCTGAAGTCCGCTGAGCGCTTTTTCGTATACGTATTCTTCGTCTTCAGCTGCTGTCGAAAGCATATATACGTTTCTGAATTTGTAATCGGACGGAAAGAGCGGATTCAAACGGTCAAGCAGCGTCTTCATCTGCCCGCTCATCTCGTAATAATAAATCGGAGTGGCAAAAACCAAAGTGTCTGCTTCTTTCACCTTTTCGGCAATTTCTATTGCATCGTCCTTTATCACACATCGCTGTGTCATCTGACAGGCAAGGCATCCCTTACAAAAACGGATCTCTTTATCCTTGAGACTAATATGTTCAACCTGATGCCCGGCCTCCATTGCTCCTTTTATTGTCTCCTCAGCCAACCTGTCTGAGTTGCTGCCTGTACGAAGACTGGTCGTTATCACAAGAACCTTGCTCATATGTTTTTTCTCCCATCGATATCTATGGTTTTTATTATTCTTGCCGGCACTCCGCCGACTACAGTTTTGGCCGGAACATCGTTTTATCCCCGCTTCTCATTTATCCGGTAGTTCAGATAATCCAGACAGTCGATACAGCGCTGGCTTTCGTGAAGCCGCTCCTGCTGTTTCTTCCGGCAGATCCCGATCTGCTTTCCTGCTTCTTTCAGGTTTCCGCTGATTATGCTCCTCAGAATGGATTTCGTTTCTGTTTCACTGCATCCCGCATCCAGCAGGTTCTCTCTGATCTCGGCCTCTGTCGGCATGACTGACTCCTTATTTCATGCTGTCTCTGAAAAAGCTCTCAA
>CAYLHR010000397.1:0-1030 GCA_964383335.1 uncultured Lachnospiraceae bacterium | reverse complement strand
TTCCTTTGTTTACCGTCTTCTTTGGAACGGGGATGCGTGTCAGTGAAGTGTGCGGATTGAGATGGGAAGACCTTGATTTTGAAAAGCGCGAAATCAACGTCAACCACAATCTGGTGTATGCCAGATGGGATGGTGATGGCGGCAAAGAGACCTTCCATATTACAACGCCGAAGACGGAAAAGGGCATGCGGACCATTCCTATGATGGATGAAGTATATAAAGCTTTCAAGGCTGAGTATGCACATCAGGAAGAAACCGGATTTTGCACAGCAGAGATTGATGGAATGAAGGGATTTATCTTCCGGAATCGTTTTGGCGGTGTGCTGCATCAGGGACCGATTAACCGGGCGATCAAGCGTGTGTACACCAGCTATAATGACGATGAACTTTTGAAAGCAGCGAAAGCGAAACGCAAGCCGCTCCTGATTCCGCATTTCTCATGTCACCATATGAGGCACACGTTCTGCACCAGGCTGTGTGAGCGTGAAACGAACATCAAGGCGATCCAGGAGATTATGGGACATGCGGACATTCAGACCACTCTGGATATCTATGCCGAGGCAACGGATGAAGTAAAGCACGAAGCAATCAAATCCCTGCAGAAGGGAAAAGACATTTTTTGACACATAAAGCGGGAAATATCTCTTGTACCACTGGTACATAGATTTCCCCCGTAGTACATAATTAGTACATAGAAATAATGGACTGTTATGGACTCGTGTGGATCGAAACACCAAAACTAAAATGGTGCATAAAGGAGCAGTATCTATTGAAATATTCTAATATGGACTGCGACGTGTCGGACATCCCGACGATGAAGTCAATTAAGACAGGCAGCGAGGGAAATGGTGTAAGCTCTGAGGCCTCTGAAGAGGCTGCACCGGCAGTGAATGTGAGCGACCCGAAGATGCCTCTGTTCGATACAAAGACTCCGGATTATGAGCATCTGAACGTCGAGCCTCTGTTTGAGGACCTGGTCGATTTTGAGACCTTCAGCAAGTCCGATTTCCGTGCCGTAAAGGTTCTGGAG
>CAYLHR010000396.1:0-1061 GCA_964383335.1 uncultured Lachnospiraceae bacterium | reverse complement strand
AGGCGACTGTCGTCACGGTGTTGATCGCCATGGCGTACTGCGGTTCTTTGTTGTAGAGCTGTGCGAGCTGTGTGACGGAGGTGGCGGAAGGCGTCATGACGGCAAGGAGGCTGATGAAGAGGATCATTGTTCCGTCAGGTGAGAATCCCGCGAGCCCGGAATACTTGAGGATGAGCACAAGAACAGCGGGCTGTACGACCATTTTGAGCAATGCGATTATCCAGATGCGGCGGCTGATCATTTTTTTAATATCAGTTCCCGCGAGAATCATGCCCAGCATCAACATGGACAGCGGCCCGATCAGACTTGCTATGGACTGCATCGTATCCGTCACAATGGCGGGCAGGCGCAACCGAAGGAGGAAGAGGAAGAGGCCGGTGAAGCAGGCGATCAGGTTGACATTTTTTAGAAAATACGCCGGTTCTGTCTTTTTCACACCCTGGATCAGGGCTTTTCCGTGAGACCAGAACAAGAATGTCTGGACCAGCATAAAGGCGCTCGCATAGACGACCCACTCCTTGCCAAGGACCGCCGTGACAAGAGGGATAATCAGGTTTCCTGCATTTGAGTAGATGAGAGAGGCCTTCTCGATGGGAGTGCAGCGCAAAGCTCTGTCGGATAATCCGGCGAGTATAAACAAGAGAATATGAAGAATGACTGCGGAAATGACTGCGAGGAGAAAGCTCCTCGCAGTTTCAGCTTTATACTCAATCTGAAATGCGCCGATGATCGTGCATGGGATGACGATGTAGACGAGGAGCACGGATAATGTCCTGCTCTCGTCCGCCCGGAGCAGGCCAAGGCGGACGGTGAAGTATCCGCAGGCCATAATAAGATACAGTTGGAATATCTGTTTTGTTAATAGGAATGCGATCATGAATTCAAAGAGAGTTTATTGAGCAAAGAAAAGG
This sequence comes from uncultured Lachnospiraceae bacterium, assembly GCA_964383335.1. Classification (GTDB taxonomy): domain Bacteria; phylum Bacillota; class Clostridia; order Lachnospirales; family Lachnospiraceae; genus Chordicoccus. Next base: position 150 of record CAYLHR010000396.1, on the reverse strand, counting down.
GGACTGCTGCAGGCTCATTTATTATAGTATTGTCAATTGGGGTGAGTCAACGGGGACGTATCTTTCTCATTTGTATAGCAGCAGAGAGAAAAAGATTCCTTGTGTACATCCATTCCTACGTAGACTGTGCTATACTTCATTTGATGACCT
>CAYLHR010000395.1:0-1063 GCA_964383335.1 uncultured Lachnospiraceae bacterium | reverse complement strand
CCCCCAACGCGGAAACTTCTGCCCAAAGGAAAAATCGGGCTGATTCGCAAACCATCATATTTGAATCAGAGAAAGCTGCGTCTGCCCCCTCCCTCTCTCACCGCTCCAGCACAATCGACAGCAGCACAAAGGCCGTGAGAAGGAACTGATAATACAGGAAGGGTATAATCGAGATGCTGGATATTTCGGACAGAGAAGCCGCGATCAGCAGCTGCGCCCCGTACGGAATGATGCCCTGCAGAATGCAGGATGTCGTATCGAGGAGTGACGCGGTCTTTTTGGGCTCAACCTGATACTCATCGCTGATCTGCTTCGCGATGGGCGCCGCGATGACGATGGCGACGGTGTTGTTCGCCGTCGCGATATCCATCAGGGCCGTCAGGACACAGATGCCCAGCATGCCGCCCCTCTTTGATTTCGCGCCCTTCCTGATGAGAGCCAGGATGGCCTCAAAGCCGCCGTGCTCCCGCATGAGCGCACTGATCGAGGCGACAAGGATGGTCACAATCATGGTCTCGAACATGCCGCTCGTCCCTGTGCCCATGGCGGAAAATGCGCCGGCAAAAGTCACCGTGCCGGCCGCGCCCCCGATGAGGAAGAACAAAATGATGCCGATCCCGAGCACGATAAAGACATTGAGCCCGATGAGCGCGAGCGCGAGAACGATGAAGTACGGAATCGCGAGCCAGATATTGAACGGGTAGTATTCCAGCTGCGCGACCGGGTGCCGCATGGAATAGGCGCAGAGAATGCCCACCGTGATCAGGGCTGCGGGCAGGGCGATCTTAAAGTTCACCCGGAACTTATCCCGCATCTCCACCCCCTGGGTTCTCGTCGCGGCGATTGTCGTGTCGGAGATAACGGAAAGGTTGTCGCCGAACATGGATCCGCCGACCACCGTGCCGACCACGAGCGGCATGGAATATCCGGTTCCCTTTGCGATGGCGGCGGCGATGGGAACAAGCACTGTAATCGTTCCGACGCTGGTGCCCATCGACATGGATATAAGGCAGGCGATCACGAAAAGGCCCGGAACGGCGAGATTGCCCGGTATAATGTACAG
>CAYLHR010000394.1:0-1095 GCA_964383335.1 uncultured Lachnospiraceae bacterium | reverse complement strand
AACTTTTTACACTCATTAATTCATCCTTTATGGTGTATCTGACGGCATGGGCGGGTTACCGCGCGGCGGAACAGTTCGGTGCAACCCCCATTCTCGGCGGCATGCTCGGCATGATCACCTCACTGGACGGCATCAATGAGATTTCACGGCTTCTGGGCCTGTTCGATGAACAGAACCCCCTGAGCTCTGTCCTTCGGGCCGGGAAAGGCGGTGTGCTGGCTGTCATCATCGGTGCATTTCTGCTCGCAAAAGCGGAAAAAAGAATCCGGGCAAGGATCCCGGACAGCATCGATGTGATTGTGACGCCACTTTTATCGCTTCTGATCTGTGTGATTCCCTATATCCTGATCATCATGCCGATACTGGGATATCTGGCAGGCGGTATTGTCTGGGTATTCAGCAAGCTGTGCATGTCTGAAAGCATTTTTGTCAGGATTGCTGCCGGCTATGTCTCTTCCGCACTGTTTCTCCCGCTTGTTGCCGCCGGAATGCATCACGGGCTGGTTGCCCTGTACTCGGTGCAGCTTCAGGAACTGGGCTATGTCACTTTGTATCCGGCACTTGCAATGGCCGGCGCGGGACAGGTCGGCGCAGCCATCGCCCTATACTTCAAAGCAAAAAGGGCCGGCAACCGGGAGCTCTGTTCCGTCATTTCCGCTTCCCTGCCCGCAGGATTTCTGGGGATCGGAGAACCTCTGATCTACGGCGTCACTCTCCCTCTGGGAAAACCTTTCATCCTGGCAGGCCTGGGGGCGGGCTTCGGCGGTGCCGTCGTCATGGCTTTCGAAGTGGCCTCAACGACCTGGGGGCCGTCCGGCATTCTGGGTATATTCGTGATGACCGCCGGACCGCGCGGCGCCGTCTCGAGTGTTTTGATCTATCTGGCGGGTCTGCTTGTCTCATACGTCTGCAGCTTTCTCATCACGGTTTTTGCATATGACAAAAGCGAACTGCTGCCGGAATCACGGCAGTAAACTAAGAAGCAGCCATGGACGAAGAAGCAGTCATAGCCGCAGAAACAGTCATAGACGCAGAAACAAATGTGAACTACCCACCGCCTACGCATACGCTAAGAGGCGGGGGCTTCGTGCCGCT
>CAYLHR010000393.1:0-1133 GCA_964383335.1 uncultured Lachnospiraceae bacterium | reverse complement strand
CGGCTTCCGATCCCTCTTCACTCTTCGTCCCTTCTTCAAAGTCCTCGCTGTACTCAGAACCTTCTAATTCCTCTTCGTCCTCCGCTCCGACAATCTCCTCCTCAGCAGGTTCGGCATCTTCGACTTCCACATCTTCCTCATAGATGCAGTCCGTGTCATGGACATGCTCCGTGAGTTCAAGCTGTCCGCAGATCAGATATCCGGGATCGCCCTCGTGTCCACGCTCATAGCAGTCAGATGTGTGCGTATGGGGCTCAAGCTCACCGCAGATCAGTGTCTCAACCTCATTTCCTTCCTCATCTACGGTCGTCTCGTAGCAGGAGTCGTCATGAAAATGTGCCGCTCTCTCTTCCAGCGGACATGTCAGCACCCATTCCGTGACTTCGGCTTCCTCGCCGTCTACAATTTCTGTGTGCGTGACTTCCTCGTAGCAGTCGTCATTGTGCGTATGAAGCACATAGTCTGCTTTTCCGCAGATCAGCTGCTCCGATGTATTTCCCTCTTCATCCGTCACGATGCCGTAACAGGAATCATCGTGCGTGTGCACCTCGTACGCGCAGTCCAGATGACGGACCGTTTTCGTCATAGCGACCGCCGGCATGATCAGACGTACCGTCGTCACGCAGGCTACGATAAAGGCCAGTATACCCGATATGCGGACAATTTTTCGCCGCATATCGGTTTTATGAAACAGTTTGATAGACTGATTCTCGCGTTCTGTCTTCATTTCAGCTCCTGTGCATCTGTATATGACAGCGCGGAACCGCAGGCGGATCAGCTGCAAGATAATCCGGTTCCGCATAATCGGGCATAGTTATCAGATATTATTGTAATTTTATCACTATAAGACACGAAATTATCGCGTACCTTAGCGAGCGCTCAGTATTTCGTCCCGTTTTGAGTGTATGCTCATATATCCGCGTGACTCTCATGTGACTTTTTGAGAGTGAATGCGAAGCTTCTATTATAGATTGATATTCATATCTAATTACACATGTTGATCAATATTCTGTATTGTATTCTTCTAAGAAATACATTATATTGTGTGTTTTATATTTCATCCGCATTTCGGCAGAAAACCTGTACTTCCTGAGTTTTTCTCACTCAAACCGTTTTCTTAGAGCGACTGGTGG
>CAYLHR010000392.1:0-1173 GCA_964383335.1 uncultured Lachnospiraceae bacterium | reverse complement strand
TCCATCCCGTTCCACGATTGGTTGTTTTTTATATGGGAAGTGAATGTGTCGGCGAGGAGGTCTTTTTGAGGCTGAGTGACTCCTTTCCGGCAGATGCTGAACCTGATATTGAAGTTACGGTGAGAGTGCTCAATATCAGCCCGGGTCATAATCAGGAACTGCTTCTATGCTGTCGTCCACTTCGTGAGTACGTCTGGTTTGTTGAAATGACAGAGAGGAAGGTGAAACAAGGGATGGATCTTAGGAAAGCAATACATCAGACGATTGATGAGATGCCGGATGATTTTGAGATTAAACCAGCTCTTATCGCACACAGGGCTGAAATGAATGACATTATCGATTTTGAATGGTCAGAGGAGGAAATCCGCGAAGCGTTCAAGGCAGACGGATGGAGAGCCGGAAGACAAGAAGGAAGAGAAGAAGGAAGAGAAGAAGGAAGAGAGCTGACCCTATTGGAGAATATCAGAAATCTTATGTTCTCCCTGAATCTGTCTCCGCAGCAGGCGATGGATGCTCTGAAAATTGACAAGGCCGAACAGACAGAACTGGCAGAGCGGCTGTGAAACGCTGAAAGCCTTCGGAGGGCAGTATATCAGGATCCGAAGGCTTTTCTGTCAGGTTTAAATATCTGCTGTTCGGCTTAACCACAACTTCTTCAATCTTCAGAACGCTGGTCTGAAGTGTGAGTCCGGGCCGTGATCAGTGTAGATCACAACAAGTGCAGGAAATACAATGCTGATTATGATATTGAAATGATAGACAACGCCGAGTGCCATGCAGGTGCAGTAATGCATGCCGGTAAAGGCGAAAAAGAAGAAAAGCAGGCAAAGCAGGTTTTTCTCAAATCTTGTATGTGTAAACATCTCAGATACCTCCGTTAAGAACATGACCGCGACCGAAGTGCTGTTTGTTTTGTTACATGCATCTTAATAGAGACGGCATCACAGAAGTATCACAGAAAAGTATATCTGTTTCGCGCTTCACTCCTTAAGTGAGTTGAAATAGTCCGCAAATTCGGAACCGTCTTCGCTGTTGATAAATGAGAGATAGTTGTCTCCCCAGGCTTCAATGGAGTGGAGGACCGGGATAAAAGCCTCTCCGATCGGAGTCAGTTCATACTCCACGCGAAGCGGAGTCTCGTCGTACAGTTTCCGCGCGATAATGCCGGCATTC
>CAYLHR010000391.1:0-1184 GCA_964383335.1 uncultured Lachnospiraceae bacterium | reverse complement strand
GGCTATTTCCGGTGGTCAGAGACAGCGTGTCGCCATGGGCAGCGCCATCGTTCGTAATCCCAAGGTTTTCCTTATGGACGAGCCGCTTTCCAACCTGGACGCGAAGCTCCGCGTGCAGATGAGAACCGAGATCTCCAGACTTCATCAAAGACTCGGCGCCACGATTATCTACGTTACGCATGACCAGACCGAGGCCATGACGCTCGGAACCAGAATTGTCGTCATGAAGGACGGCGTGGTTCAGCAGATCGACACCCCGCAGAACCTCTACGATCATCCGGGCAATCAGTTCGTCGCGGGCTTCATCGGCTCTCCGCAGATGAACTTTATGGATGCCGAGGTCAAGGTGAACGGACAGAACGTGGTTCTTACGGTTGGCGATCACAAGCTCGAAGTTCCGGCTGACAAGGCCAAGGCCATCATCGACGGCGGATATGACGGAAAGACCATCGTCCTCGGCATTCGTCCGGAGGATGTCCACGACGAGGAAGAGTTCGTTCAGAAGAACCCGAACTCCACGATTTCCGCCCCGATCCGTGTGTACGAGCTTCTCGGCGCCGAGGTGTATCTGTACTTCGATTTCGCCGGAACACAGATGACCGCCCGCGTGAATCCGAAGACTCCTGCCAGAGCCGGCGATACGGTTACATTTGCGCTTGATATGTCCAAGACGCATTATTTCGACAAGGATACGCAGATTACGATCACAGACTGATCCCTTGGAAACAGCGATACTGTTTTTTGCGAAAGAGATGGAGCAGAGGCCGGCTGGCCTTTGCTCCGTTTCTTTTTTTAAGGTATATTTAAATGGGTGTGAGCAGATAAAAGGATGTGCAATCCGTGCGTATTCTCGCGTAAGTCGTGTGTATCCTCGTTTAAGTCGTGTGTATCCTCGCGTATGTTGTGTGTATCCTCGCGTAAACCTTGCGTAACCTCGCATAAACCTTGCGTTAATCCTGTGATTGGCCGGATATGGTGAGGTGTGAGGTTTCCGGGCCAAGGCTGAGGTGCGGGCTGGGCGGAAGTCTGAGAAAACCTTGCGTCCAGACCAACGGCAGAACTCGGGTGGCTGCGGCGGGTGAAAATCAAGGTCCTCAGGCCAAAGAGAAGGTGCGGGACGGGCTGAAGTCCGATAAAACCTTGCTTCCAGGCCAAAGGCAGCACTTGAATGGCCGCGGCATGTG
>CAYLHR010000390.1:0-1189 GCA_964383335.1 uncultured Lachnospiraceae bacterium | reverse complement strand
CATCATCGTGGTCGTGATGGTGATGATGCTCATGCTCGTCGTGGTCGTCATCATCGTGGTCGTGATGGTGATGATGCTCATGCTCGTCGTGGTCGTCATCATCATGGTCATGATGGTGATGATGTTCATGCTCGTCGTGGTCGTCATCATCATGGTCGTGATGGTGATGATGCTCATGCTCGTCATGATCATGCACATCTTCCGGCTCAAGCTTCGTGAGGTCAACCGTGTAGCCTTCGATCGTCTCCAGCACCTTGGCGCCTCCGAGCTCGGAGACCGGCGTCGTGATGAATCTGCCGTCGGGGTTCAGCGGGCGAAGGAGGGCGAGCGCCTCCTCGATCTTCTCCGGCGTCGCCTTCTCGGTATCCGTCCGGCTGAGAATCACGGTACCGGCGGACTCCACCTGATTTTTGAAAAACTCACCGAAATTCTTAAGATACATCTTCGCCTTCAGCACATCCACAACCGTCGTCGCGGAGTTGACCACGATACCGGCCTCATCCTTCACGCGCTCCACCGCGTGAATCACGTCGCTCAGCTTGCCGACGCCCGAGGGCTCGATGATGATGCGGTCCGGATGATACTGCCTTGAGACCTCACCCAGGGCCTCGCCGAAGTCGCCCACGAGAGAGCAGCAGATGCAGCCGGAATTCATCTCCCGGATCTCAATCCCGGCGTCCTTCAGGAAACCGCCGTCAATGCCGATCTCTCCGAATTCATTTTCGATCAGCACAACCTGCTGGCCCTTGAACGCGTCCTTCAGCAGCTCCTTGATGAGAGTCGTCTTTCCGGCTCCCAGAAATCCTGAGATAATGTCTACCTTTGTCATGTCGTTTCACGCCTTCTTTCTATAAAATTAATCCTTTGGAATTCCCGGTCCGCCCGGCAGACTCTAAGCCGGGGCCCGGAGAATCAAATACAACCGCATTGCATATACGGACAAAGTATAACACTTTTGCCGGATTTCTCAAGTCATGCCGGCGAAACACTCAGGCCGCACCCGGCCTTTTCTCTGGTCGTTTCGGGGCAAACATGATATATTAACCTGTATGAGGGAGAAGCGCAGACACGGTTAGGCTTGGCGGCTCGGGACGAAGTCTTGCCCGGTGATGATCTCGTATGCCTCGCGGTAGCGCCCGGCCGTGCCGTCGATGACGTCCTGCGGCAGGTGGGGCGGCTCGCCGGTCAT
>CAYLHR010000389.1:0-1195 GCA_964383335.1 uncultured Lachnospiraceae bacterium | reverse complement strand
GGCCACGGCGGAACCGACAAGGTGTGGTTCTATGATATGAAGGCCGACGGCTATAGCCTGGACGACAAGCGCAGCGAGACCAAGGAGAACGATATCCCGGATATCATCGCCCGGTTCCATGCGTTGGATGCCGAACAGGAACGGAAGCACACGGAGCAGAGCTTCTTCGTGCCGAAGGACGAGATCGTTTCCAACGACTACGATCTTTCCATCAACAAGTACAAACAGACGGAGTATAAGGCGGTAGAGTATCCGCCCACCAGTGAGATCATGGCAAAGCTGGATGAACTGGAAATGGAGATCGGTGCGGAAATGGATGCGCTCCGGGAACTCCTGGGGCTGTAAAAAGAGCATCGAGGTGACAAACTATAAACAGTCAAGTAGTATTTGAAAATTTTTGAAGAACCTTGAAAATTACACAGCAAATAAGCCATCTGAAGATATCGTATTTCAGATGGCAACAGATTAGACAGAATTATTAAGTGTCAGCGAAGAGCTTGCGCTACAAAGTCAGTGTTCTGCTTCTCTAATGCAAAAATGACTCGGACAAGCTTCTTGGTGACATGAGACATGGCTACTCTGTGCGGTTTGCCTTCTGCACGCTTCCTGGCATAGTAAGCAGCAAAAGTCATATCAAAGCGAATCAATGGTAAAGCACAGTTCATCAGCACATAACGAAGCTGTGAAGAACCGCGTTTGACCATTCTGCCGCCGTGGCTTTCTGTACCGGAATCATTTACACCGGGCTCCAGCCCTGCAAAGGCCAGCATCTGAGAGGGCTTTGAAAAGTGGGAGATATCTCCATACTCAGCATAAATGACAGCTGCTGATATAGGGCCGATTCCCGGAATCGACATGTAGTGAGGATGAACCTCCTCGATCAGTTCGATGATCTGTGTTTCAAGAATACTGATCTGTTCAGCCGTAGCCTTATAAAGCGTCAGGAGACTGCTTAATTCCGTATCAAAAATGGAATTGTTAACACCGACCGTATTGGCTGCAATGTGTTTTAGAGAAAGGAACTGCTGCGGAGAAAACTTTCCCCGGGAAAGGGAGCGAAGCTTTTCGTAAGAGGCAGCGTTCATGTGGGCCATCTTTTCAGCGGAGCCGTAGTTTTCCAACAAATATAAGGCCGTTTTGCTAAAGCGTTCTTTGAAGAACGGCTTGAACTCAGGGAAAGTGTGATCCAGGACAT
>CAYLHR010000388.1:0-1196 GCA_964383335.1 uncultured Lachnospiraceae bacterium | reverse complement strand
TACCACGTACCGGGAATAATCCTGCTCCGCAGATGATGTTACATATTCCACCGAGGCAGCCGCCTCCGGAGGAATTACTTTCTCGGCTGCAGCACCAATCACACCTTTGACTTTACGGAAAGGGATGCCGCTTACGACAAGCCGACACTTATGGACTGAACAAGTATTTATCCCACGAAGTTGATGACTTCTGTGCCAATATACCTCACCGTACTTCGAACGATCCTCGTCCACACAGTGTGGACAATATCTGAAATTCTTGTTCGCTCCGCTTCGTGGAGGAGACAACTTGTAGTGTAATACAGTCAGATCCATATTCATAGCCGCTTTGGCAGCCTCGCACAACCGCACAACAGGCAAAAATCTCGCATAAGCGGGAAACATTGTATGCTTTTCAAGCCATTCCTGCAGGGGCATGATTTCTTTCATCGCGGAAACCACTTCATCCGTAAGCCCTCCGAATAACTCTATATTAGGAAGAACCTTCCAGCTTCCAAAGATTTCCCTTGCCGTATGTGCATCAGATAGATTCCCACTGTGTATATGGTATCTCATAAGAACACTTACAAAGAGCTCGTCTGGGTATGGAGTTGGAAAGTAGGCAATCATAATGCTATCTCCGTTTCTATGAGACCTGCTCCGCGAGCGGCTATCAATACGTCTTCTTCCTGAAAAGCCAATATGGCCAGCGATACCGGTGCAGTCTCTGTTCCCTCATCGGCTTGTGCCGGTATCTGTGTAGGCACTGTCACAGCCTTATGAAAAGATCCCTGCGGAACAACATTTCTCTGAATACTCCCATGGAGCATACCCATCCGGGTCTTCCAGGCGTCGTCAATGCTTCGAAGATCCAAAATCTCTCTTCCCGACAAGATTGCCGTCTCCTGTGCATCGTGAATCAGTGAGATCACATTTGAAATTATGCCTCCACTGTATTCATGGGCTGCACTAAGCAGGGCTTCCTTATTGGAACAACCTCTGGCAGTGTAGCAGTAATCGAGCAACACTTTGACGATATGTCGGAATTCATCATCGTATTCCATCGGACCAAAATACAGCCCGATAGTCCGACGAGCCAGATATGGTGTCTGTTCAAAAAATGAAGCTGCCTCCGGCGTTCCAACAAAACACAGACTGACACCTGAGGAATTAATCAGCTGTGTAAGCATTCCCACAAGGTTCCTACCGTTACGGTT
>CAYLHR010000387.1:0-1203 GCA_964383335.1 uncultured Lachnospiraceae bacterium | reverse complement strand
CTCATTGCGTCACAGACGCAACGAGTCAGAAAGAACCGTCCCCACTGACTCGAGTCATACAGAACCGTCCCCACTGACTCATCCTGACTCACGGCACACCTCCGCAAACAGGTCCGCCGCCGTCTCAAGAATCGCGTCATTGAAGTCATACCCCGTCGTGTGAAGCGCCGGATATGCCTCACCGTTTCCGATATAGACCATCGCGCCCGGGCATTCCTTCTGGTACCAGCCGAAATCCTCAGAGGCCCTCCACAGCTTCTCCATGGGAATCACCCGTTTCCCCAGGCGCTCCGCCGCGCGGAGCACCTGATCCAGCGCTGCGTCGTCATTTCGCGTTTCCGGAAAATAATCCCGTATGCTGAAGTCAAACCCCACTTCTTCCTTCCCGCAGAGCGTCCCGGCAAAGCCCAGCACCGCCTTCTCCAGCTGCTTCATCTCGGATTCATTTTCCGCCCGCAGGGTCAGACAGAGCTCTCCCTCTCCCGGCGAAATGCCGAAGTCGCCCGACCCGAGTCGGATTCCCGTCACCGTGCAGAGCGTCATGCCGGTCCACTCCCCTTGCCGCCCGCAGAGTTCCTCCGTATAAAGGATCACCCGTGAAATGATCCCGCTCGGGTTCTTTCCTTCTTCCGGCGCGCTCGCGTGGGAGGTCCTGCCGCGGAACCTCATGCGGAGGCCCTCCGACGACGGCTGCGTGAGGCCGGCGCGATAGACGACGCTGCCCTCCGGATATCCGCCCAGATTGTGGACGGCGAAAATCTTCCCGATTCCCTTCTCTTTGATGAGCTCCCTGCAGATCTCCGCCCCCTGCCCGGTCTCCTCGCCCGGCTGAAAGATCAGATAGACGGCCGGCCCGGCCGGCATCCCGTCCAGCTCGAGCGCAAGTCCGCAAAGCGCTGCGCTGTGTCCGTCGTGTCCGCACCTGTGGGAGACGCCCTCATGCAGGGAGTGGTACGGAAGTGCCGCATTTTCAGCGATCGGAAGCGCGTCCATATCCGCGCGGAAGGCGATCGCGCCCGCAGCTCCGCTTCCCTCCTTCACCGCATAAAACCAGCCGCCGCGGTCAACGACCTGCAGGCGCGTGTTCTCCCGCAGAAACCGGCGGATGATCTCCGCCGTCTCCCTCTCCTCCATGGACAGCTCCGCGTGCCGGTGCAGCTCGTGCCTGAGCTCCGTGATTTTTTCCAGATTTTCTTTCTTCAT
>CAYLHR010000386.1:0-1212 GCA_964383335.1 uncultured Lachnospiraceae bacterium | reverse complement strand
GAACCGACGGCTTTTTCTCTTTGAAATGCTCCGGGTGCAGGATCTTCTCCACCCGTTCCGAGACAGCCGGATCATCAAACACGACTCCTTCGAGCCATTCCTTTGCCTCTTTCCAGCTGTCCATATACATAACGGTTCCGTATCCTCCAAGAAAACGGAGCTGATCGTCCGAGCTCTCCAGTTCATCAAAATGGTATCCGGCCGCATCCATAGCCGCTATGATTTTCGATTTCACTTTCCGGTTCCCTCCTTCCCTATATGAGGACACCTCCTTCATTAAGCCTTTCTTCTTTCCTGAAGCTCCGGTGCATCCTGACTCACAGCAGCCTGCCCTCTCTGCGTCGCAAGCTCATCCTGATATTCTTTAAGCCGTTTCAGAACAGACTCCCTGCCTTTTAAAGGCAGTTTCCCCTTCCGGCGTTTTCTGGCTGGTCTCTGATGAGCTGATCCTTTATGGTCCCTAATTACAACTGACAGTTTTGACCAGGCTCTTCTGAGGGCAGTTAACCTTGGAGACGATACCGACACCGTTGGTGCAATCACCGGTGGACTGGCCGGACTGTATTACGGATATGACTCCATTCCAGAAGAGTGGCTTTCTGCAATCAAGCGCAGGGAATGGATCGAGGAAATGTGTGAAATCCAATAACAGCAACAAAAAAGAACCGGGGAGAACGTGTATCAAATCTGATACGCCTTCTCCCCGGCTCCTCATGATCAACACTCCGACAGGAATCCACTTGTCAGGGTTTACTTCATTTTCCTGATCGGGAAATAGACCTCCGTCTCCCAGTCTTCCGGTGAAAGGGAATCGAACTGTGTCTTGATATACAGATCAAACGGTGCTCCGGCGATCTCATATCCGTTCTCCATGATCCAGTTCACAACAGCGCCGTAAGCTTCGGAGAGTGTGGAATATCCTCCGTGATGTACTGTCATCGCGCACTCGCAGGGCTCCATGACAGTATCTGCTTTATCTTTCTCACGGATCCCGATAAAGACTTCAATATCCGATGACTCCGGATTGAACTCCTGGTCATAATACCGGGCTCCGTTCAGGCCTGTTGGAGTCACATGATCCTTAGGAACTCGTTCAAACAGTGCGCCGTAATACCTGCCGAACTCATCCACGCTCATCTTTGCTCTGGCTGAAAGCGCATTCATAGCGGGAGAGTTCTTAATCTCAATCTGATATCCTTTCTGATACGTCAT
>CAYLHR010000385.1:0-1228 GCA_964383335.1 uncultured Lachnospiraceae bacterium | reverse complement strand
CTGGTTCCGAAGCTGGCAGGCGTGATCAATGCGGCGAAGGGTGTGTTTGCTGCCTTCAATGCGGTATGTGCTGCGAATCCGTATGTGCTGATCATAGCGGCTATCGTGGCTCTGGTGGCGGCGTTTATCTATCTCTGGAATAACTGCGAAGAGTTCCGGCAGTTCTGGATCGATCTGTGGGAGAGCATAAAAGAGATCGCCATTGCCGTATGGGAAGCGCTGAAGGCTTTCTTCAAGGCGGCATGGGAAGCGATCAAGACCACGGCGACAACGGTCTGGAATGCAATAAAGGATTTCTTCTCCGGGTTGTGGGAAGGTATCAAGAATATCTTCACAACGGTGGTCAATGCGATCAGCACGTTCCTGACCACGGCCTGGAATACGATAAAGAATACCGTGACTACCGTGTGGAATGCGATCAAGACATTTTTTACGACGGTCTGGAATGGTATCAAATCTGTGATCACGACAGTGGTGACGGCGATCAGTACATTCCTGACTACGGCTTGGAATGGTATCAAGAGCGCTATCACAACCGTCCTGAATGCGATAAAAATCGTGGTAACAACGGTCTGGAATGGCATTAAGAATACGATCACAACGATCGTGAACGGGATCAAAACGGTGGTCACAACAGCTTGGAATAATATCAAGTCTGCGGTTTCTACGGCGGCCAATGCCATAAAGACGGCAGTTTCCAATGCGTTTAATGCGATGCTGAACGGCATCAAGAATGTCTGCGGAAATATCTATGGAGCGGTGAAGAGCGGATTTGATAAGGCGATCAATTTTGTGAAGGGGCTTGCGACGCAGGCGTTCCAGTGGGGTGCTGATTTCATCGGCGGTATCGTGAATGGTATCAAGTCCATGATCGGCAAGGTCGGAGAGGCGGTTTCCTCTGTGGCTGATAAGATCAAGAGCTTCCTGCATTTCTCCGTGCCGGATGAAGGTCCGCTGACGGATTATGAGAGCTGGATGCCTGACTTTATTGGCGGTCTGGCGAAGGGCATTGAGAAGAGCCGGGGCATGATCGAAAATGCCATGAACGGGATCACTTCTGATATGACGATCACTCCGAGGGTGATGGCTGCGCAGGGCAGTTATTCCGGCGGTGGAGTGAATGGCGGTGATCTGATCTCCGGTATCAATACGGCGCTGAATACGGCTCTTGCCGGTGGAGGCGCTGCCGGGGATATCGTGATCCCTGTTTATATCGGCGGTGACATGA
>CAYLHR010000384.1:0-1264 GCA_964383335.1 uncultured Lachnospiraceae bacterium | reverse complement strand
CAAAGATTTCCTTAATTACGCCTCGGATATAGGCCTGTTTATCAGCCCCTTCATAAACCAGAAAATTTTCCTGTATGATTCGCTATCCTTGTTCCCACGACTTTATCTTACGCATATACCTGTCCCATAATCCGGTCTCAATTGCATTTTAGGAGGCACAGCAGTGTGAAAACGGTCCGGGGTGTTCTTCGGCCCGCTTTCCAGATGGCGGTCGATGATGACTGCCTGCAGAAGAACCCCTTCGGGTCTGAACTTGCCGGTGTGGTGGTCAACGACAGCGTTACAAGAGAGGCCATCAGCCGGGACCAGATGAGGAAGTTCCTGAAGTTCGTACATGACGATAATTGCTACTGCAAGTACTACGAGTCGGTTTACATCCTGTTCCACACCGGGATGCGGATTTCAGAGTTTTGTGGACTGACGATCAGCGACCTGGACATGGAGAACCGGATCATCGACATCAACCACCAGTTGCGGCGGTCATCGGCAATGGAGTATTACATCGAGTCCACAAAGACGAACGCGGGCACCAGAAAGATTCCTATGACGGAAGAAGTGTACCGCTGCTTTCAGGCAATCCTTGAGGATCGGGAAGCGCCAAGGTTTGAAAAGATGGTTGATGGATACACCGGCTTCCTGTATCTGGATGATCAGGGGATGCCGCTGGTGGCGATGCACTGGAAGCACCGGTTCAATCACATGGTTAACCGCTATAATGAGATCTGCCGGGTGCAGATGCCCAACATCACCCCGAATGTCTGCCGTCACACTTACTGCATCAACCAGGCGAAAGCCGGGATGAATCCCCAAACGCTGCAGTACCTGATGGGGCACTCGGACATCGGGGTGACGCTCAACGTGTACACGCATCTGGGACTCGAGGACGCAGCGGCGGAGATGGCCAGAATGGAGGAAGTCGAGACAGCCGGGAAAGAGCAGGAGAAGATCTCCGGAAAGAAGGAACAAGAGAACAAGGTAACACAGAAAATGTTCAGAGCGGTCTGAAACGAAGATCGGAGCTCATCTCCTGCGGGTGGTGGGCTTCTTTTTGTTTTGGTGGAAAAACGGACGGGAATATGGTATTGTAATTAAGTCATAGGTTAATTAAGAGAGGAAGACGAATGCTGCTTAATAATGTCGAATCGGATCTGATAACACGCCTTGAGAAAGAAGGCATCACACAGAAGGAGCTCGCCGGGCAAGTTGGTGTGTCTCTTCCCTATGTGAACCGCATTACCAAGGGGCGGGAGCAGCTTGTCAATAA
>CAYLHR010000383.1:0-1266 GCA_964383335.1 uncultured Lachnospiraceae bacterium | reverse complement strand
TCTTTCCGGTGTCCTTCAGGATGCCCAGCAGTTCATCATATATGCCGTTCTTTTTTATTGAACCGCCGCCGTAAGCCAGAAGAACATTTGGCCCGACCTTGGCAAGCTCGGCTGCCAGGTTTTTCTCCGCCGCTTTTTCACCGAAATAGACCTTTACGGGATAGCTGTATGTGAATGGATTCATAAGTACCTCCTGTTTGGTAAAACGTCCAAAGTCCGCCGGGGATCTGGTCATCTCCGTGGCGGACGTTTGGATGATTGTTTTTTAAAGATTATTCGCAAAGAACGGAAGGATATAGTCGAATGCTTCCGACACGAACGGAGCAAGATCGTACATATCAAAGTGACTTGCCTCGGGGATGACATGCATTTCTTTATTCTCGCCGGGGACTGCTTCAAAGATCTCGGTCGAGGAAGGTCTTGACCAGGCATTCTCGCCGCTGATAACGCAGTATGGCTTCTGCATGCCCTTCATAATCTCGGTCACGTTGTATTTAATCAGCTCCAGCTGGCTCCAGGCAACGACCTGATTGGACCATCTGGGGTGAGTTCCACGGCTGGAGTAGTAGTAAGCCGCTCCTTCATCAAATGCTCTGGGCATGAAGTTGAGATACATCAGATCGCCCTCGCCCTTGTCATAGGCTTCTTTAGCTGCTTTCACTTCCTCCTCCGGTTTGAAGAATCCCATCATCGGGGATGTGGCGATATTGGAAATGGCAGGGACGATGGCTGTGATGGCCTTCAACCTGGATTCCTTAACACCCGCCACAGACATATAGGAACCGGAACCGCAGATGCCGAGGCCCCCAATCCTGCTCTGATCTACATAGGGCAGGCTGCAGAGATAATCGACAGCGCCTTCAATATCGCTTTCCTTTACATCGGGAAGTTCCTGTCCACGAGGAAGCCCTTCGCTTTCTCCGAAGTAGGATCCGTCGAACACCAGTGTTACGTAGCCTGCCTCTGTCAACCTTTCGGCATAGACAGACTGGGCCTGCTCCTTTACGGAGAGCATCGGGCCGGTAATGACGATGGCAGGGTAGTTTTTGCTCAGATCGAATCTTTCCGGAAGGCGGAGAAGTCCCGCCAGTCTGAGTCCGAGCTCTTTATTCATAAAAACGACTTTCTGAATATCCATAGTATTTCTCCTTTTCTCTGCTTCGTTTGTTTCTTCTGTCGTATGATCAATGCAGGCTCTTCAGCCACTTTTCAACGGCCTTTGCCGGACCGTTCTCAGCGTCCCGCATCTCTACCGGAAGTCCTGTC
>CAYLHR010000382.1:0-1279 GCA_964383335.1 uncultured Lachnospiraceae bacterium | reverse complement strand
CCTACAATTTGAACCATACTCAGTTGCAAAAGATCTGTATCCGTTTTCTAAAGGGTACACGAAGCTGTTCTCTCTTCCCGGGATCCGGATGGGCTATGTGATCTCGTGCGGGGAGAACATAAGGCGCATCCGGAGACAGCTTCCGGAGTGGAACCTCTCCTCCGCGGCCGCCTGCGCCATGGAGGCCTGCGCGGAGCTGACGCGAAGAAGCGGTTATGAGGTCTTCGACGCGGCGGAAATCAGGGAGGAGAGGGAGTATCTCACGAGGGAACTTACGGATCTCGGCTTCCGGGTTTACGGAAGCGATACGGTATTTCTTCTCTTTCGCGCGGAGCCGGATCTCGGAAGCAGGCTTCTTTCGCGGGGCATTCTGATCCGGGACTGCGCGGCCTGGCCGGGTCTTGGCAGGGGCTATTACCGGATCGCCGTAAAAAGCCGCGGCGAAAACAGACTTTTGATTGAGAACATCAGGAAGATCCAAAAGGGAGATTGCAGCGCATGAGGACGCAGCCGGAGTATATGAGTCCCGCCGGCATTGAGGCGGGGAGCTTTGCGATCATCGACGGGGAGCTTGCGGAGAGGGGCATTGTTCTGACAGGAGACACCGGCCCCGTCATCCGCAGGTGTATCCACACGACGGCGGATTTTTCGTACGCGCGCACGCTGAAGTTTTCAGAGGGCGCGGTGGAAAAGCTGAAGGAGCTGATCCGCCGGGGAGCTTTCGTCGTGACCGATACCGAGATGGCCCGGTCCGGCATCAGCAAAAAGGAATTCGCCAGGTACGGCGGCCGTCTTCTCTGCTTCATGGCGGACGGGGACGTCGCCGATAAGGCGAAGGAAAGAGGCGTCACCCGGGCCTCCGTCAGCATGGAGAAGGCGGCGGGCCTTGCGGGTCCCGTCATCTTCGCCGTGGGCAACGCGCCGACCGCCCTCATGACACTTAAGCGGATGTATGATGAGGGGAGGTATACGCCGGCATTTGTCATCGGTGTGCCGGTCGGCTTTGTCAACGTGGAGGAGGCCAAGGAGAGCGTTCTGGAGATGCCCGTTCCCTATATCGTGAATGCCGGAAGGAAGGGCGGGAGCACCGTGGCGGCCGCGGTGATGAACGCGGTTCTCTATGAAATGCGGGATGAGAGATCATGACGGGCGGGGGCAGATCTGGAGTTACGACGGGCAGCTGCGCCGCCGCGGCCGGCAGGGCGGCGGCATATATGCTTCTTTACGGAGAAAAAACCGACAGCGTGCGGATCGTGACGCCGGCAGGGGTCGAATACAG
>CAYLHR010000381.1:0-1293 GCA_964383335.1 uncultured Lachnospiraceae bacterium | reverse complement strand
TTACACTCATTATTATACCATTTATCTGGATTTTTTACAACCTTTTTTGCCCGCAGGCCCGCTATTTCCCTGGCTTTTTCCAGTGCCACTCACTTCAACTTCTCATTGAGTGAGAAATCTCGTGGGAAGTTTAGGTAATAGTAGCAGAGTGAAGTTACGATGTCAAGTACGCAATTTAATTTTATGCAACCGATATTTACCTGACACGGATTTTCACCCGCGCCGACAGCTTCGGATTCGCGCGGCTTATGGCCCGGATATAGACGGTGCCTTTTTTCAGCGCGGTGACGGTTCCGTCCGAGGAGACGCGCGCGACTTTGGAATTGCTGCTTTTCCACCGCACCCTGCGGTCGGCCGCATTTGTGGGCTTCACCACGGCCGTCAGCCGGAAGCGGCGTCCCTTTTTCATGGGAATCGTCCTCGTGTGGCTTAAGGATACGCCTTTCACGTCGACCATGAATCCCTCGTCGAGATCGGTGAGGTGCCACTTGCGGATCAGACGGCAGATCGCCTTCGCGTAGGCCGGATCCGTGCAGTAGCCGTTGTTCATCACTGCGCGGACGGTCTTTTTATAGGACGGATTGCCGATGACGTCATTGCGGTATTTGTAGCGGCCGTTCGGCAGGCGGGCCCATTTCATAAAGAGCACGTAGTCGGTGAGGCACTGCTTCACCGAGGTGTAGGAGCGGAAGCTGTCGCTGATATAGATCATCCTTCCGTTGACGTATTCCGGGGTCTTTTTGGTGAAGCTTTTTCCGGACCAGACGGAATGTCCCTCCCAGGTGTCGTTAATGAGACTCGACTTCATGCCGAGATGATTATTGTTGTAAATCATGGAAGCGGTGTTCGCATCGCTGTACCCGCCGTATCCCGTCTCGTGGATGCACTGGGCCGCGAGGACGGAGGGGAGGTAGTTGTACTTGAGGCCGACCTTCCGCGCGATGGGGCGGATCATCTCGACATAAGCTCTTCTGTTCGTGTAGCGGTAGCCCGAAAGAGCCGCCTCCTCCGCCGGAAGAGGGACAGCGATGGCGTGGACGTCCCTGTACTGGATGCTGCACGTGATAAGAAGGCAGGCGAGAAGCATGGCGACGCTGCGTGTGAATTTTCGCATGGCTTGATTAACTCCTTTCTGAGTCAGGGGGACGGTTCTTTTTGACTCATTTCGTCGGGGACGCGAGTCAGGGGGGACGGTTCTGTTTGACTCGTTGCGTCGGGGACGGGGGTGAGAATGGGGCCGGTGGTGTTTTAGAGGATGGGGCGGGGGGCCCAGGGTGAAAAACAAACCCAACC
>CAYLHR010000380.1:0-1299 GCA_964383335.1 uncultured Lachnospiraceae bacterium | reverse complement strand
GACC
Organism: uncultured Lachnospiraceae bacterium; assembly: GCA_964383335.1. Taxonomy (GTDB): domain Bacteria; phylum Bacillota; class Clostridia; order Lachnospirales; family Lachnospiraceae; genus Chordicoccus. The sequence continues at coordinate 1,295 of CAYLHR010000380.1, read as the reverse complement.
GTGAGCAAGCTCCCGTCGACACTCTTCTCTTTATTTTTCGCGTGGCTTGTAACTTACGCGATTATTCATATTCCACCGTCGCGGGCGGCTTCGGCGTATAGTCAAACAGCACGCGGTTGATTCCCGGCACCTCCGTCGTGATGCGCTCCGCCAGATGGTCAAGCAGCTCCGGAGACAGGTGCTCCACCGTCACCTCCATCACATCGGTCGTATTGATCGCGCGGATAATGCAGGGCCAGTTGAAGGTACGCTTTCCGTCCGTGACGCCTGTGGACTTGAAGTCCGGGACAACGGTAAAATACTGCCACACTTTTCCTTCAAGACCGTTCTTAGCGAACTCCTCGCGCAAAATGGCGTCGGATTCGCGCACCGCCTCCAGTCTGTCGCGCGTGATGGCGCCCGGGCAGCGAACACCAAGGCCGGGGCCGGGGAAGGGCTGGCGGTCAACCATGCCGGCGGGAAGTCCGAGTTCTCTGCCAACCACGCGAACCTCATCCTTGAACAGGATACGCACGGGCTCAACGAGCTCAAAGCTCAGATCCTCGGGAAGGCCTCCCGCGTTGTGATGCGCCTTGATGCCGGCTTCACTCTCAAGGATATCCGGCCAGATGGTACCCTGCGCGAGGAACTCAATTCCATCCAGCTTTCTGGCCTCCTCGGCGAAGACCTCAATAAACTCGTTTCCGATGATGTGGCGCTTCTCCTCCGGATCCGTGACGCCGGCAAGCTTGTCAAGGAAACGGTCCACGGCGTCCACGTAAATCAGGTTCGCGTTCATCTCGTCGCGGAAAACCTGAATCACCTGCTCAGGCTCACCCTTTCTTAAAAGGCCGTGATTGACGTGGACACAAACCAGATTCTGTCCGATTGCCCTGATCAGAAGCGCGGCGACCACGGACGAATCCACACCGCCCGAGAGTGCGAGAAGAACTTTTTTATCCCCCACCTGCTCTTGAATCAGCGCGGTCTGTTCGTCAATAAATTCCTTTGCGAGCTCGGGTGTCGTAATCCTGATCATTCCTTCAGGGCGGTTGAGTAACTGCATATGATTTCCTCCGTTCAAGCTGTCTGCAGCGTTCTTTTCCTATAAAACAGTAAACAACATACAGCGCTCGGGCGTCAACCTCTTTTGAGGACACGCACGCCGCATTTATCACAAGGCACCGTCTGCTTACCGCAGACCGCTGTCGGGCCTTCCTCAGACCGCCATCTGTCTTACCACAGACCGTCTCTTATGATGTCAAGCGCATCTGAAAGCGATCCGCAGATGACGTCGTCCTTCACGCGCATCTCGT
>CAYLHR010000379.1:0-1304 GCA_964383335.1 uncultured Lachnospiraceae bacterium | reverse complement strand
TGGCCTTATACTTAAACGTTTTAGTACGGGAGAATACGCATGAAATACGGATATTTTGACGACGAACGCCGCGAATATGTCATTTCCACGCCGAAGACACCGCTCCCCTGGATCAATTATCTGGGAAACCGGGACTTTTTCTCTCTGATTTCCAATACATCCGGAGGATATTCCTTCTTCAGGGACGCCAAGCTGCTCCGCATCACGCGGTACCGCTACAACAGCGTTCCCCTTGACAGCAGCGGAAAATACTTCTACATCAAGGACGGCGACACGGTCTGGAATCCGGCCTGGCAGCCCGTCCGGACCCCGCTCGACCGCTACGAGTGCCGCCACGGACTGGGATACACCCTCTTCTCCTCGGAGAAGAAGGGCGTCACCGCGGATGTCCGGGTCTTCGTGCCCGTGGACGATACGTGTGAAATCCAGCAGCTGCGGCTCACCAACACAAGCGGGGAGACGAAGGAGCTCCGCCTCTTCTCCTATGTGGAGTGGTGCCTCTGGAACGCGCTCGACGACCAGCAGAATTTTCAGAGAAATCTGTCCACCGGCGAGGTCGAGATCGAGGGCTCCGCGATTTACCACCGCACGGAGTACCGGGAGCGGAGAAATCATTACGCGTTTTACGCGGTGAACACAAAGATCGACGGATTCGATACGAGCCGGGACGCCTTCCTCGGCACCTACAGCGGCGCTGACGCCCCCGAGGCCGTGCTCGGCGGCGCCCCGCGGAATTCCGTCGCCTCCGGCTGGTACCCCATCGCGTCCCACATGATCTCCGTCACGCTGAAGCCGGGCGAGGAGGCATCCTATGTATTCGTACTGGGATACTGCGAAAACCCGCCCGGAGCCAAGTGGGAGGGACAGACCGGGCCGGATGACACAGCCGCCGCGAAGCGGGGAATCATCAACAAGGAACCCGCCCGCCGCATGCTCGCGCGCTACAGCACGGATGCAGCCGTCGACGAAGCGTTTGAGGAGCTGAAGCGCAGCTGGTCCTCCCTGCTGGATCATTATCATGTGGAATCCGGAAAGCCCGAGGTCAACCGGATGGTCAACATCTGGAACCAGTATCAGTGCATGGTGACCTTCAACATGAGCCGCTCCGCCTCCTACTACGAGTCAGGCATCGGAAGGGGCATGGGCTTCCGCGATTCCTGCCAGGACCTGCTGGGCTTCGTGCACCTGATCCCGGACCGGGCGAGGGAGCGCATCATCGACATCGCGTCGACCCAGATGCCGGACGGCGCCGCCTACCATCAGTACCAGCCGCTCACGAAGAAGGGCAATTCCGACATCGGATC
>CAYLHR010000378.1:0-1331 GCA_964383335.1 uncultured Lachnospiraceae bacterium | reverse complement strand
GGCGACGTCACACGGTGATGATCTTGCGGTCGGAGATTCGGTGACTTTTAAAATCGAGTCGACAATTCCGGCTTACAGCCAGGAATATGAGAACATTGTCTACACCATTAAAGACGAAATGGACGCCGGACTTGATCTTGCTGCCGGATCGGTTTCCGTTAAGATCGGCGGCCAGGTGGTCAGCGGTTCTGCTGATACATTTACCTTAACCCCTTCAGCTCATGGGTTTGAGGTGGCTTTTTCTGAAGAATATGTGCGGCAGTTTTCAGATAAGACCGATGAACAGAGAAAGGTTGAAATCACTTATTCCGCTGCGCTGAATGGCAATGCAACGGTAAACTTTGATGCAAATGACAACAAGGTAACAGTTACTTACACCAACAGTCCGGAGGAAAATGCCCAGGCAAAAACGATTGAAAAGGAAACTCATCAGTATACGTTTGCCATTGACGGCAATATCAACGGATCTCAGACTACTGTAAACCGCCGCGGACACGAAATTATCAAGGTTAACGAAAACGGAGAACCGGAAACAATCGAATGGGTGAACGACGGGACAGATGAGACAACGGTAACGACCGGTCTCGCGGGTGCAAAATTCACTCTTACACAGATAAAAGACAGTAAGGGCAACAATATCACCAACGGGAAGATCTATACGGCAACAACTGACGGAAATGGTTATTTCGACGGTTTTACCGGTCTTGATGCCGGCACATATGAGCTTGTGGAAACAGAAGCACCTGCGGGGTACTCTCTTAACAGTCAGAAGCATACGGTTGTGATCTCCGCAAACTATGATGAGAGTACGGGACTTCTCTTAGACTATTCGATTAAGATTGACAACACTGCTACGTCTACATATCAGGCCACCTACAGCGGAACGGAAGTGACGCAGATTACAACGGTCGGAGAACCGCAGACAACGTTCATCAAAAATACAAAGCTGAACGCATTGCCGTCAACCGGCGGAAACGGAACTTATCTTCTGACCGTTTTCGGCGTCGCTGTATTTGCACTTGCGATGAGTATGGTGTTTCGGGACAACAGGAAATTCCGGCAGATTAAGTAACGGAAAGAAAACAAATCATTTTAGAATGGATAAGTACTGCAGTGAGTCTGAAGTTGAATAAACATTTTATCAAACGGATATGCTATTTCCTTCTGGCAGCGGTCGGACTGCTGATAGTATTTTATCCGAACATCAGCAATGCCTGGAACGATTATCGGACCGGGCAGCTGATGTCCGAGTATACGGCTGCTGAGATGTCTCTGGAAGTGTCTGAGAAAGAAAAAATACTTCAGGCAGCCAGAACCTATAACAGTAAGCT
>CAYLHR010000377.1:0-1333 GCA_964383335.1 uncultured Lachnospiraceae bacterium | reverse complement strand
GGCGCTGAAGGTCATGTAGGTATCCATCGCAAAAACCTCGCGGGTCAGAATCTCATCCGGATCAGCGGCCTCTCCCGCCGTCTCCGGTGCTTCCGCCCGGCTGCCGGTCTGTGTGCCGCCCGCGGCCGCCCCGCTGTCCTTCCCGCAGCCGCATACCGCGGCCGCGGCTGTTAAAACGGCCACGGACAGGCAGATGATCCTGCCCGCAGCCCCGTGAAGATCTGCTTTCATATGGTTTTAATCCTCTAACTGAAATATTCTTCATTCTAGCAGATGTGATATCGAAGCACAAGCACAGAACGGACGGCACGGCTGTCACTTTCTCTCCCGCAGCAGATGACAAAAAACGGGGATCCCGCCCTAATGTGCGGAATCCCCGTCTCTCTGTCTTTTTGCTTCAGCCGTCCGGCAGCTTCGCTTTACTGATAATCTCTCCCGATCTCCATGCACTTGAGATTGAGGTCAAGGAGGTCGGCGTGTCTCGCGGAGATGCATTTACCGAGAGCCTTGTTCACGTGCTCCTCATCATACTCCCCGAACACCTCGAGAAGCTTTCCGACCAGGATCATGTTGGCAAGCGTCGGCGCTCCGTTCTCGCCCGCAAGCCTCGTGGCCGGAACGTAGTAAACGCTGATATCGTCGCGCTCCACCTTGCGCTCGATGAGGCTGCTGTCCACGAAGATGGTCCCGCCGGGCTTTACCGCCTTCTCGTACTTGTCAAGCGAGGGAAGATTCATCGCGACCAGGACGTCGGGATTGGAAATGATCGGCGCGCCGACCGGATCGTCGCTCAAGATCACGCTGCAGTTGGCCGTGCCGCCGCGCATTTCCGGGCCGTAGGAGGGAAGCCAGCTGACGTTCTTATCTTCAATCAGTCCCTTGTATGCCAGAACCTTTCCGGAGAACAGGAGTCCCTGTCCGCCGAAGCCGGCGAAAAGATATTCTCTCGTCATTACTTTTCCTCCTTTGCACCGGGAATGATGCCCGCGCTTCTGTCTTTGTAGACGCCGAGCGGGTAGTAGGGGATCATGGCTTCTTCGACCCACTTGAGGGCCTGTGAGGGGGTCATGCCCCAGTTGGTCGGGCAGGACGAAATCACCTCGATGAGCGAGAATCCCTTCCCCTCGATCTGATTCTGGAAAGCCTTCTTGATGGCCTTCTTTGCCTTTCTCACATTTTTCACGTTATTGACCGCGACGCGCTCCAGATACTCCGGTCCGTCCAGCATGGAGAGCATCTCGCAGATCTTGACCGGGTAGCCGCAGGCATTTACATCCCTGCCGTAGGGAGAGGTCTGCGTCACCTGGCCGGGAAGAGAGGTCGGCGCCATCTG
>CAYLHR010000376.1:0-1335 GCA_964383335.1 uncultured Lachnospiraceae bacterium | reverse complement strand
TTTCCTCCAGATGAAAACCCAAGGAGGAAACGATCATGGGAAAAACAGCAGATTACAGTAACACACAGAAGTACAGCAACCGCCGTTCATTTGACGGCAAGCCTGTTCCTACAGGCAAGGTATTAGTCCCCTTCCGCAAGGAACTCTACGGTCTCAGGAAGAGCGACTACATCCAGGACAATTTCACAACCATGCACCTCGGCGAATTCAGATACGAAATCGGATTCATGCCCATTGACGAAGTTCTGTATGCCTCTTATATGAAGGGCTTTTGGGATGAGATCAATGAGGATATGAAGATGCGCCGTGAAGGCCGCTGCATCATCGGGAAGAACCCCGACGGGTCAGACAAGCTGTGCCCCTTCACCAGACGCTGCAAGGGCTGTCAGGAAAAGGGACTCCATGAACGCTACAATCCGAACCGCATGGAGATCCTGTCCCTGGACTACGAATATGACGGAGAAACTTTTGACATCGAAGATACATCACAGCCCTCGGTTGAGGATCAGGTCATCAATAAGCTTTGCCCGGAACCCACTGAAGAAGAGCTGAAGATCAAGCTTCTGGCTCACTTCGATAAGGAGAATCCTCGCTATGCTCAGATTATCCGTCTGAAGCTGCAGGGCAAGTCTATTGATGAAATCTGCGTAGAGATCAATCTGAAGCCCAGCCGTGGCCGTCAAGAGATCAACAACGCTCACGATGCAGTCTGTGAATACTTAAGGCTCCGCCACTGCAAAAAGAATCGTAAATAAGATAACAGCATAAGCTAAGACAGAGAAAGAGCGGTAACACCCATCATCGGGCGCTACCGCTCTCATTTTAATGTTTATAGACTGGCTTTCTGCCGTTTAACTGAAATCGATCATGAGACTTGATATCTTTGATTGCCTTCCTCAGCGTTCCGCATCTGGCGTGGCTGTGATAGGGATGATTGATCTTATGTTTGTGATAGACCAGACAAAGGTTCCTATCCGTTAGCTCCACATTGTGGATATACCAGACGTGTTTTGTGTTGTTGCTGATCAGAGTCACATCATATGCATCCGCCACAATCACCGTAAAATACTTCCTGTCGATTGCCTGAAGTTCTTCTGTGGTAAACATGATTACCACCTCGTTCCCGGCTCCGCTACCATCTGAGCCCTTATTTTGATTTTCTCGGCCTCATAGCGTTTCTGTAAGGCTTTCATCTCCCGCTCCATGAACTCGGTCTCTGCGGCCTTCACAGCAGCCCTCTCAGCGTCCTGGGTGATGATGATCTTGCCATCTTCGCAGGCGACGGAGATATAATCCCCGATATCAAAACCTGCTTCCTTAAGCCACATTCCCTTA
>CAYLHR010000375.1:0-1351 GCA_964383335.1 uncultured Lachnospiraceae bacterium | reverse complement strand
CATGGACGCGACGAAGAAGCTGATGCGGGATGCGGATCAGATCAGCATCCCCCTGCTCATCTGCCAGGCGGGCCTTGAGACGCTTGTCGACAACGCGGGGCAGGAGCGGTTCGCGGAGCTCGCACAGAAGGCAGAGCTTGTGCGCTTCCCGACCGCGAAGCACGAGATCTGGAATTCCACGGAGGACGTTCTGTCCGAATATTATCCCCGGGTTTTCGGTTTTTTTGAAAAATACGGCACCTGATCCGGCGGACGGCGGCTGTGAGAGATCCGGCCGCATTTTTGTGACCGGGAATTAGCACTCAACGCTTGACAGTGCTAACAACCTGTGCTATATTACGGTTGTGTTATAGAATATAGAACATAATCGGAGGCGAAAAGGATGAATATAGAGAAATTCACACAGAAATCAAAGGAGGCGCTGGCCGCGCTCAACTCCGTCGCCGCTGAATACGGAAATCAGGAGGTGGAGCAGGAGCATCTGCTGTACGCGCTTCTGTACCAGGAGGACAGCCTCATCGGACAGCTGATCGAGAAGATGGGCGTCGACGGGGCCGCATTTTCAAAGGCGCTCGACCGGGCCCTTGACGGAAGAGTCAAGGTGAGCGGCGGAACCCCCTACATAGGGGGCGACCTCAATCAGGTTCTGATCACGGCCCCGGATGAGGCAAGGGCGATGGGAGATGAGTACACGTCCGTGGAACATCTCTTCCTGGCCATGTTGAAGAAGCCGAACCGGGGCGTAAAAGAGCTGTTCCGGACCTTCGGCATCACCCGCGACAGCTTTCTTTCGGCCCTGGCCGAGGTGCGCGGGAACCAGAGGGTGGTGACGGACAATCCCGAGGCGACCTACGACTCCCTCAAAAAGTACGGGCAGGATCTGGTCGAGAAGGCCAGGGCCCAGAAGCTGGATCCCGTGATCGGGAGGGACGACGAGATCCGTCAGGTGATCCTGATTCTGTCCAGAAAGACGAAGAACAATCCGGTGCTCATCGGAGAGCCCGGCGTCGGAAAGACGGCGGCGGTCGAAGGATTGGCGCAGCGGATCGTGCAGGGCGACGTGCCCGACAACCTGAAGGACAAGCACATTTTCGCGCTCGACATGGGAGCCCTCGTCGCCGGGGCCAAGTACCGCGGCGAATTCGAGGAGAGGCTGAAGGCAGTGCTCGAGGAGGTGCGGAAATCGGAGGGGGAGATCATCCTCTTCATCGACGAGCTGCACCTCATCGTGGGAGCCGGCAAGACGGACGGCGCGATGGATGCCGGAAACATGCTGAAGCCCATGCTGGCGCGGGGAGAGCTGCACTGCATCGGCGCGACGACGCTCGACGAGTACCGCAAGTATATCGAA
>CAYLHR010000374.1:0-1364 GCA_964383335.1 uncultured Lachnospiraceae bacterium | reverse complement strand
CCATTTACGCCACTTATCTTTTCTAATTCTGCAGCCACTTTTTTATCAAGAATAGCATCTACGGCTTCGCGTCTCTCGGCCTTACGACGTTTCCCATCGAGGACGATGCGGAATACGAGGAGGCAGAGAAGCTGCTGAAGACGGTCGCGGACAGCGGATACGGCGTTATCTACATGACGGAGGCGCTGGCAGCGCGGCTGTCCGGACCGGTAGAAAAATATGCCGAGACCCTGATGCCGGCGATCATACTGATTCCCGGAGTGAAGGGCAATACCGGACAGGGAATCATCGGCGTCAAGAAGTCCGTGGAGCAGGCTGTCGGAAGCGATATTCTGTTCGGAGAAGAATAATAGGAGATACGCAAAAACTATGAGCACAGGTACAATTTTGAAGGTGGCAGGGCCGCTCGTCATCGCGACAGGCATGCGTGACGCGAATATGTACGACGTGGTCCGTGTCAGTAAGGAGCGTCTGATCGGCGAGATCATCGAGATGCACGGGGATCAGGCCTCCATTCAGGTCTATGAAGAGACACAGGGACTGGGCCCCGGAGAGCCGGTCGAATCCATGGAGGTCCCGCTTTCCGTCGAACTCGGACCGGGCCTTATCAGCTCGATCTATGACGGCATTCAGCGTCCCCTGAACAAGATCATGGAGGCTACGGGAAGCAACCTGCTTTCCCGGGGCGTCGAAGTTCCCGCGCTTGACAGAGCGAAGAAGTGGGATTTCGAGGCGACCGCGTCCGTGGGTGATGAGGTTGAGACGGGAGATATCATCGGCACGGTGAAGGAGACCCCCGTCGTCACGCAGAAGATCATGATTCCCTACGGAATCAAGGGAAAGATCAAGAGCATCCAGTCCGGCAGCTACACGGTCGAGGAGACGGTGGCGGTCGTCGAGACGGAGAAGGGCGAGGAGAAGCTGACCCTTATGCAGAAGTGGCCGGTCCGCCGCGGGCGTCCCTATGCAAGAAAGCTTCCGCCCGCCATGCCGCTTGTTACAGGCCAGCGCGTCGTCGATGCCTTCTTCCCGATTTCAAAGGGCGGTGTCGCCGCGATCCCCGGACCGTTCGGTTCCGGAAAGACGGTGACGCAGCATCAGCTCGCAAAATGGGCCGATGCCGATATCGTCGTTTACATCGGCTGCGGCGAGCGCGGCAATGAGATGACAGACGTTCTGAACGAGTTCCCGGAGCTGCTTGACCCGCGTACGGGCGAGTCGCTCATGCAGAGAACCGTCCTTATCGCGAACACCTCCGATATGCCGGTTGCGGCCCGTGAGGCTTCCATCTACACGGGTATCACAATGGCGGAGTATTTCCGCGACATGGGCTATTCCGTGGCGCTTATGGCTGACTCCACATC
>CAYLHR010000373.1:0-1386 GCA_964383335.1 uncultured Lachnospiraceae bacterium | reverse complement strand
AATGAAAAAAGCCGCAAAGCCATGTGGCAGATGTCTGTCACATACTTCACGGCGAAACGCTCATCTGCCATATACAGAAATATTATCATGGCAAGGAGAAATATTCCATAAGATTTTTATACCCCGTTTTGATGAAAAATCCGCTGTCTTGCGGACAACTATACATGCTTGCTGACGCAGGTTTATCCTCTGGGAGACTCTTTCGCAGCTTTTCCATCATCCTCTCGCCGTATTTCCCCCAGTCAGCATCTGATACTCCAGAATGATCATTCTCGCTACCTTTTCATCCCCTCCGTCCATGTCCGGATGGTAAATTTTCATTAAAACCCTGTATCGGTTTTTAAGATCCTCTGATGTTTCACATCCGGAGAAGAATACTGGTTCTTGCGAACCAGGCATAAATGCTTCAGAGGATTGATCTTCATTGCTTTCGCCAGTACAGTCATTAACTTCCTCTGCAGCTGCCTCAATCAGTCCCCAGATAATCCCGATAACAACACCGATGATAGACGGTAAATTCACAATTATAATAATGATTATAATAGCATGTGCCATATCCTAAGATCTCCTCTCTCATGTTTTTACAACAATTCCCGAACCCGCCGGCATATATCTTCATCCGCGTACTCTGGCAGAAATGGAACCGCAGATGCTATCACATTATGGTTCATGTTCACCCGCTCATAAATACGCTGCTTGCTCAGAGGTTTTCCAGATGCATCAATCTGTCGTACAGCCCAAACAAGTCTCTTCGCACGATAATCTTCCACCGATGGAATTTTTTTCTCGATATATTCTCTGCACCGTGGCAAGTTCCGCATACGTGCGTATGGTATTCTAAGTGCTTTACAAACACTATTGACAGATACCCTGACCGGCTCATGATCGGTATCACCCTGCATAGAGGCTATAACTTCCTTTACTTTTGGAAGAAGTTTTTCATCCTCGGCGGCCCAGTCTACGCCCTTTCGGGCGGGAGAAGTAAGTTTTCTTTTACCATGTAAACTATGTTGACCAGTTGATTTCTGTTTTTCCTCCGGAGACAGCGGCGGCCGTACTAATTCCTCCGCTGTTATTTCAAGCAACATTGCAATCAAACATGTCTGCGACAGCATGAAATTCTTGTTTATGGTATGCCGGCGCAGCACTTTATCCATGCTCCCCATCTGCATTCCAACTGCTTCCAGCAATTTGTTGATATCTTCCTCAAACGCAGCTCGATCTATATACATCCCGCGGGACGCGAGTGGATACTTCTCCCGGATACGTGAAGACAGGAACTCGTCGATGGATACCTCGTTATTCCATTGAAGGGGCTCATTAAAGACTTTTACCACGTACCGGGAATAATCCTGCTCCGCAGATGATGTTACATATTCCACCGAG
>CAYLHR010000372.1:0-1387 GCA_964383335.1 uncultured Lachnospiraceae bacterium | reverse complement strand
GGCAAACTCTCCTATACGAAGACCATCACGAAGGACGGAAAGGACGCCTCGGACGTCGTCTTCACGAACAAGTACAAATCGCCTGAGGATGAGATCGTCTACGGCGACTTCTCCTTCACGAAGACCGATTCCGACACCGGAGAGGGCGTGAGCGGCGCGTCCTATACGCTCTATAAGATCAAGGCGAAGAGAGGCACAAACGATTACACGAAGGCAGCAAAATACCTGAAGAAGGGGACGGTCTACAATCAGCAGCTGAAGAAGGCCAAAACCGAAGTCTCCGACGGAGAGGGCAGCGTGAGCTTCCTCAATCTGCAGAGTGACACCTACTATGTCATCCGGGAGACCAAGGCGGCGGCCGGATTCCAGAAGTCCGCGAATCCGATCGTCATCAGCACGAAGAAGAAAAACGGCGAGTTCACGGCCACCGTTATTGACAACGGTGACAACACGGCTGAGACCGACGATAACGGCGAGATCACGTGGGCTGATCATCCGACCAAGGTGGTCATCCGCATGCTGTCCTCGAGCGGCGCGTACCTGAAGAACGCCAAGCTGACGCTCACCGACGCCAATGGAAAGCGCGTCACATCCTGGCAGTCCGGCGCGACCGGCTATGAGGTCAAGTATCTCGAGGCGGGAAAGAAGTACACGGTGACACAGACCAATCTTCTCGCCGGCTACACCAAGGCTTCGCCGGTCACCTTCACGGTCGAGGCGAAGGACGTGACGACGAGTGATTACGTCCAGACGGTCTCGGTGACGAGCAAGAAGAACTCGACGACCGTAAAGCGGAGCACGACCACGAAGAAGACGACGACATCCATACCGACCAGCTCGTCCAGAAAGGCCAACGGAGCCAGCACGGGTGACAATTCGCCCATCATGCTCCTCATCGGCGCGATGATCGCGGCGGCGGCAGCGGTGTTCTTCGTACTCCGCAAGAGAAAACAGTAATTATCACAGCTTTAGCAGAACATGAAGAGGAGGCCGTTTCTTTGGGAACAGCTGCCGCAAGAAAAAAACGGAAGAGGCGCTCGCGCGTATCGCGTGAGAACCGGGTCGCCATGCTCGCGATCATGTTTGTCGTGTGCCTCCTCTTCGCTGTTCTCACGGCAGAAGGCGTGAGGCTCAACCGGCGGATCGACACGAACGAAGCCCGCCGGCAGGAGCTGCTGGGCGAGATCGCGGCGGAGGAGCTCCGGACAGAGGAGATCCTGAAACTTCGCGCCAGCATGCAGACAGATGACTTCGTGCGGCAGGCGGCCAAGGAGCGGCTCGGACTCGTGGAGGACAATGAGCTGATTTTCCGGAGGACGGATGACGCGGCCGGCGATACAGCCGCACCGGCAGGAAGTCAGGCCGGCGGAGATACAGCCGCACCGGC
>CAYLHR010000371.1:0-1399 GCA_964383335.1 uncultured Lachnospiraceae bacterium | reverse complement strand
AAATAGCCGGCCGCAAGTCCCAGCGCGATGCCGATGGCGAGCGCGATGAGGGAGGGCACCACCCCGATGAGGAGAGAGACCCGCGCCCCGTAGAGAATTCTGGAAAATACATCCCTTCCCAGCTCATCCGTTCCGAACAGGTGCTTCGCCCCGGGTCCCTGCAGGCGCGCCGTGAGGTCCTGCTCCGCCTCGGCGTAGGGCGCGAGCGCGGGAGCAAAAACGGCCGTCACAATCAGAAGAAGAATGATGACGGCGGAGAGCACCGCCAGAGGATTCTGCCGGCACATTTTGCGCAGCATCTGCACAGGTCCGTATAATTCGCCGATTTCACCCGCGTGATCGCGGCTGATCATTTTATTCGCCATACCGTTATCCCTCCCGCCTGATTCTCGGATCAATCACAGAATAGAGCAGATCCGCCGCCAGATTGCCCAGTATGACGATCACGGTTGAAAAGAGGATCGTCCCCTGAAGAAGCGGCATGTCGCGGCTCTGAATGGCCGACGTCGCGAGGCGGCCGATTCCGGGAATCGAGAAGATGCTCTCGGTGACGACCGCCCCGGACATAAGAGATGAGATCCGGAGGGCCATCATGGTGACGACGGGCAGCAGGGCGTTCTTAAGGGCGTGCCCGAAGATCACGGCGCCCCTTCGAAGTCCCTTGGCCCTGGCCGTATCGATGTAATCGGCCTGCATCACCTCGACCAGGCTCGAGCGGGTCATGCGGGCGATGCCGCCGGCGCTGTTCCAGCCGAGCGCGACGGCGGGCAGGATGAGCGAGGCGGTGCTGCCGTCGCTTGTGAGAGGCACCAGCTTCATTTTAAAGGCAAAAAGATACTGAAGAACCAGCGCGCTCATGAAAATGGGCACGGAGACGCCGGCCAGGGAAAAGCCCATGAAGATCCGGTCCGGCGCGTGGTTCTGCGTGACGGCCGATATGATTCCGGCGGCAATGCCGATGATCCAGGAGATCACGGCTGCCATGAGGGCGAGCTTCAGCGTGTGCGGGAAGGCCTCCATGATCAGATCCGTCACCGGCTTTTTCATGGAGTAGCTGATTCCCAGGTCGCCGCGCAGCACGCCTCCCAGATAGGAAAAAAACTGCTGGAGGAGCGGCTTGTCCAGATTCATCGCCTTCGTCAGGCGGTCGATGGTTTCCTGGCTGTAGTGCTCTCCCAGCAGGATGGAAACCGGATCCCCCGGCACAATGCGGAGCATGATAAAGATAAGGAGCATCACACCGATGAGAACCGGTATCATGCTGATGAGTCTCCTTGCGGCTGCTTTCATAAACTGTCTCTCCCCCGCGGGTTGGTAGTGTCAAGTTCACCACCTGTTTATAGTTCAAAAACCTTGATTTTACGGGAGATGCAAATAAAAAGAGCATTGACCTCCCTTT
>CAYLHR010000370.1:0-1401 GCA_964383335.1 uncultured Lachnospiraceae bacterium | reverse complement strand
TTCCTGATCTTGTGAGGGGAACGACGGGGGATCCCGACCGCATCACAGGCGTTATACAGCGCGGTTTGATTGGCTCATTTATGACACCCGCAGCACTTTCCGCACTGACACTGACCGGCTCTGTTCTGATCCTGGCGACCGGGATCAATCTGATCTGGGACAAGGACATCAAAGTGGTGAATCTCACGCCGGCGATCATCGTGGCAGTGATATTGTCATCTCTTATTTCCTGAAACCTGTAATCATGATTCTGCCCGCAGGAGAAATCAAGGGGCTGCCGCACCGTTTACCGGTGCAGCAGCCCCTTGATTCGTCACTTTTCTGCAATGGCCTCGATCTCACAGAGCACTCCCTTGGGAAGCGCTTTTACCGCGACGCAGCTGCGCGCCGGTTTGGAGGTGAAGTATTTGGCATAGACCTCGTTGAAGGCGGCAAAATCTCCCATCTCAGCCAGGAAACAGGTCGTTTTTACGACATGATCCATGGAACTTCCGGCAGCCTCCAGGATCGCGCGGACATTTTTGCAGCTCTGTTCCGCCTGTGCGGCGATTCCGTCGGGAACGGACCCGTCCGCCGGATCCACCGGGATCTGGCCGGAGGTGATGATCAGACCGAACACCTCAAAAGCCTGGGAGTAGGGGCCGATGGCACCGGGGGCATTTTTCGTATCGATGACTTTCATTTCTGTATCTCTCCTTTTCCTTGATATCACGCGTTTTTTGCGAGAATGGCATCGCGCATTCTCTCCAGTCCGGTCTCAATGATGGAGCGGGGCATCGCCAGATTCAGGCGGATGAACCGGTTCGCATTTCCGACAAACAGGGCGTCGCCGCCCTCGAGCAGAACACCGGCCTTGTAGGCGAAGAAGGAAGGAAGATCGTCCTCTTTGTCAAAGTAGGAGGACATGTCTACCCATGCCAGATACGTCGCCTCGGGGATCTCCATGACCGCTTCCGGCAGATTCTCCTCCAGGAACTCCTTCAGGAAACGGAAATTTCCGTCCAGATATGCTTTCATCTCCTCGTGCCACTTTCCGCCGACGTCATACGCCGCTTTCTGGCCGACCAGGGAGAGGGGATTGACAAATCCGCCGATCTTGTCCGCCGCCTTGAACTCATTGCGGGTCACCTCATCGCGGATGATGATGTTGGAGAACTGAAGTCCTGCCATGTTGAAGGTCTTGCTGGCGGACATGCAGGTGATCAGCTTCTTATACTCCGTCATCACCTTGGCCATCGGGATGTGCTTCTTTCCGGCGCGGATCAGGTCGCAGTGGATCTCATCAGAAATGATCCAGAGGTTGTATTTTTCCACGATCTCTGCCACTGCCGAGAGTTCTTCGGTTGTCCACATGCGTCCGGTGGGGTTGTGCGGGTTGCAGAAGATGACCAGCTTCGCCTT
>CAYLHR010000369.1:0-1408 GCA_964383335.1 uncultured Lachnospiraceae bacterium | reverse complement strand
TTTGTAAAGTGAGTTTACAAAAGTTTTTATAAAAAGTTTTCTGTATGGCAAAAGAGCAGCTCTCCCGTCCCCGGAACGGATCCGGAAGAGGCGGAAGAGCCGCTCTCGCATCAATCAGCTCTTTCCCGTCTTGTGGTTGGACACGACGTCGAAGATAACAGCGGCGAGCAGGACTGCGCCCTTGACCACGTACTGCCACTGATCCGGCAGGCCGTAGATGGACATGCCCTGGTTGATCACGCCGAGGAGAATCGCGCCGATCATGACGCCGGGTACCGTTCCGGATCCGCCGTAGGCCGAAGCGCCGCCGATAAAGCAGGAGGCAATGGCGTCCATCTCGTAGGACGAGCCCATCGCGCCGTCGACGGAGCCGATGCGGGCCGCCATGAGCAGTCCGGAGAAGCCGGCCAGGAAGCTCATGATGAAATAGGCTCTGAAGTAAACCTTTCTGGGATCGATACCGGAGAGCTTGGTCGCCTTATCATTTCCGCCGACCGCGTAGAAATAACGTCCGATCACGGTCGAAGACGTGACAAAGGCCACGATGAGGACCACGACGAGGATCCAGATCAGCATAACCGGCACGCCCTTGTAGCCCATCAGCTTGGAGCTGTACCAGAGGATCAGCGCGTCAATCACGACCAGCTTGCCGACCGTGAGCGGAAGCGCCTCGACATCATATCCGCGCTTCACCTGGCGCGCGCGGGATGAGAGCATGAGGACAGCGATGAGAACAGCAACGGCCGCGCCGATAATCATGGCAGAGACACAGTGCTTGTTGGCGTCAAGGCCGGGAATCTGAATATAAGAGGTGAACAGATTGAGGAAGCCCTCATTCTGAATGGACACCGTCTTGGAATCCAGGACGACGCGCCCCAGGCCTCTCCAGAGGAACATGCCGGCCAGCGTGCAGATAAAGGGCGGAATGTGAACATATCCGACGAGGTAGCCCTGCCAGACACCGATGAGTGACGCGACAACAATCGCCGCGATAATCGCGATGATGGGTGCCGATCCGCCGGCCAGCAGCTGGGCCGCGATCGCGCCGGACAGGCAGAGCGTGGAGCCGACAGACAGGTCGACGTTGCCGCCGGTCAGGATACACATCAGCATGCCGCAGGCCATGACGAGAACATAGGCGTTCTGCAGCAGCAGGTTGGAGATATTCTGGGCGAGAATCAGCCGGCCGCCCGTGAGAGCCGTGAAGAAAATGAATACCACGACGAGCGCGAGCGTCATCGTATATTTTTTAATAAATGCTCCGATTTTCATGCCTTATGCCTCCTTAGCAGCTTTCTGGTCATCTGATTTCAGGATCGCGGCGAGGATCTTCTCCTGCGTCGCCTCCTCAGCCTTATACTCCGCGACGATGCTGCCCTCGTTCATGACATAGATTCTGTCGCACATG
>CAYLHR010000368.1:0-1408 GCA_964383335.1 uncultured Lachnospiraceae bacterium | reverse complement strand
AGAGCTACGGTTGGGGCGGTGATGAGAGCGGCGCGGTAGGTGAATTGTTGCACTCATCGTCTGCGGTTCCATGATCGATATCAAGCAGGTCGGCATGCCGCTCTACAAGGGATTTATCATGACGGGTGTCAAGTTCCTTCTGGGCGTGATCCTGGGCGTGATCGTCGGAAGGATCTGCGGCCCTGCCGGGTTCCTGGGAATCGCTCCCTTCGTTCTGATCGCAACAATCACGAACTCCAACGGATCCCTTTACATCTCGCTCTCTTCCCAGTTCGGAAATGCGACGGATACAGGCGCGATCTCAATCCTCTCCCTCAATGACGGACCTTTCTTCACTCTGATCGCTCTGGGCGCCACGGGTCTTGCCAATATCCCGATCAAGTCCCTCATCGCCGTGCTGATTCCGCTGCTCATCGGATTTGTCTGGGGCAATCTGGACAAGAAGTTCCGCGCGACCTGCAAGACAGCCCAGCCGATCGTTACCTTCTTCATGACGATCTCCATCGGCGCGAAGACGGACGTAAAGACCATTCTCACAGCCGGCGCCTCCGGTATCGTCCTTGGTCTCATCTCCGCCGCGACGGCAGTCCTGTTCTTCTTTGTCATCAACCTGCTTCTTCCGAAAAAGGAGCGCAACGCCATGGGCGCCGCGATCGGAACGACAGCTCTCAACTCTGCCATGACGCCGGCCGCTGTCGCCGAGGCGGACCCGACCTACGAGCCGATGACGGCTATGGCAACCGCGCAGTGCGCGACGGCATCGATCATCACGCTGTTCCTCTGCCCCTTCATTACGGCAGCATTTGACAAATACATGATGAAGCACCAGAAGGGAATCTACAGTCCTGAGGGCTGGGCCTATGAGAAGGGCCTTGCCATGACAGGCAAGTCTTAAGCCGCCCCGCCTGCAATACGGCAGCCGGCGGATCCTGCGAAGCCTGAAGGCGGGAGCTCTCTCCGCTGTCTCCTCCGGGAAAGCTGTGTATCAGCTTTCCCGGGACCGGGGGCACGGAAAGGGCTCCGTCTCAAGGGGTTCCTCCTCGGTCGGAAACATCCAGCCCCGCGTTCCGCAGACGACGCATTCCCCCGCGTCCGCAGCGCTGTGCTGGAGCGTGATCATGCCTTCCGGCAGGATCGCCCGGACCTGGCTCACCGAATTCCACCAGTAGTCGTGGTTCCCCTTGCAGAGAATTTTCCTTCCCGGCAGCGCCGCGATCTCCTCCAGGTCCGCCCTGGCGTCCTCCAGGCGCATGGCCCAGCTGATATCCCCGGGAACCAGCACGGTATCCTCGGCCGAGACCTTCTCCCGCCAGTTGCGGCTGATATGAAAAAAATGCCTGTCCCATTGCGGACCGAACACGTCCATGGGTTTATCATCCCCGCCGGACAGGTGCAGATCTCCAATGGC
>CAYLHR010000367.1:0-1422 GCA_964383335.1 uncultured Lachnospiraceae bacterium | reverse complement strand
TCACCTGCCGCGGCCAACCAGACAGCGCCGTTGGCCTGGAAGCAAGGCTTTCACAGCCTTCCGCCCAACCCGCGCCTCCACTTTGGCACGGAAGCCTTGATTTTCACCTGCCGCGGCCAACCAGACAGCGCCGTTGGCCTGGAAGCAAGGCTTTCACAGCCTTCCGCCCAACCCGCGCCTCCACTTTGGCACGGAAGCCTTGATTTTCACCTGCCGCGGCCAACCAGACAGCGCCGTTGGCCTGGAAGCAAGGCTTTCACAACCTTCTGCCCAACCTGCGCCTCCGCTTTGGCTCAGCGACCTTGATATTCACCTGCCGCGGCCAACCGAGCAGGGCCGTTGGCCTGACATCAAGGATTTCACAACCTTCTGCCCAACTCGCGTCTCCGCTTTGGCTCAGCGGCCTTGATCTTCACCTGCCGCGGCCAACCAAGTTCTTCCGCCCCTTCACCGCCATCCGGACCATCTCAAAGAAAAAACCCGGATCACTCCGGGTTTTCCTGTCACATCCATCATGACATCACATCCGCCATGACACCACATCTGCCATATCATCACATCCGTCATGTCACAACATCCGCCATGTCATCACATCCGCCGTCGTACCGCAGATTCTCAAACCGGGTACGCCTTGTTCTCCAGATCCGCCTGCTTGACATCCACGCCGGTCTGCTGAGCGTCGCGGTATTTGAAGAAGTCGAGCGCGACCTCCGGGAAGAGCGCGTAGGTGAGGACATCCTCATCCATCTGCTTATAGGGCTCAACCGCCTTCTCGAAGTCCGGGAGGCCCGGGGGAAGAAGATCCGCCGGACGGCAGGTAATGGGCTCCTCATCGCCGATGACCTGCTTCTGAATCTCCGGATTGACGGGAAGCGTCGTCTTTCCGTATCTGCCGAGGAAAAGATCCTTGGTCTCCTGCGGAACGACCTGATAGCGCTTTCCTGTGAGGACGTTCATGACGGCCTGGGTTCCCACGATCTGGGAGGACGGCGTCACGAGCGGCGGCTCGCCCATGTCCTCGCGGACACGCGGAACCTCGTCGAGCACGTCGTAGAACCTGTCCTCGGCGTTCATGTTCGCCAGCTGGCTGGTCAGATTCGAGAGCATGCCGCCCGGAACCTGGTACTGCAGCGTCTTGATGTTGACGCCCATGTTCTTCGGGTTCATGAGGCCGTTCTCGAGATACTTCTCACGCAGCGGACGGAAATAATCCGCGATCTCAGCTAGCGCGTCGAGATCGAGGCCCGTGTCGTAGGGCGTGCCCTTGAAGGCGGCGACGAGAACCTCTGTCGCCGGCTGGGACGTGCCGAGAGCGAAGGGGCTCATCGCGCAGTCCAGAATGTCGACGCCCGCTTCCACCGCCTTCACTCACTTCATCTACAGCATCCATTACCACTTGCATCTCTTCATCACTTATGTCAC
>CAYLHR010000366.1:0-1429 GCA_964383335.1 uncultured Lachnospiraceae bacterium | reverse complement strand
TGAGTCAAACAGAACCGTCCCCATCTGACTCACGTCCCCACTGACTCAGTTCGCCATCCGACTCATCGTCCCCTCTCAGTTCTCCGTCATCATTCTGATAATTTCCTTGTCCGTCTCCCGCATGCCTTCCCGCCCGAGACGCCCGAAGCTCCGGATAGTATTCTCGACGCCCTTAAGGACCAGCCCGTCTCCGCCGTAAAACTGCTGCCCGTTGCTGAACATTTCATAGCCGAGAAGCCCGGCGTCCACGGCGGCAGCGATCTTCGCCGCGCAGGATGCCTTTGCCCCGTCGCAGACAATTCCGGACGTGATCGCAAGCGCGTTTACGATCGTGTGGGAGATCTCGCTGAGCCCGCCGCCGAGAAGATAGGCGATGCCCGCGCCGGCACCGGCACCGGCGCTCACCGCCCCGCAGTAGGCGGAGAGGCGGCCGATTCCGGACTTCTCGTGAAGCGTGACCAGATTGGAGATGAGCAGGGCGCGCAGGAGCCTGTCCTCATCGGCTCCCAGCTCTTTCGCATAGGTAATAACCGGTACCGACGCCGTAATACCCTGATTGCCGCTCCCCGAATTAATCACAACCGGCAGCTCACAGCCGTTCATGCGCGCGTCGGAGCCCGCCGCGGCCATGGCCTTTGCGCGGTTTTTAATATCATTCCCTCGGCAGGCAAGGAGCACGCTTCCGATATTGGCACCGTAATCCCCTCGGAGCCCCTCCTCGGAAATGGCCGTGTTGTACTCAATCTGGCGCATCAGAACCGGCCTCACCCGGTCCAGATCGCAGGTATCCGCGTATCTGACAATATTTTCCACCGAAAGCAGGGCCAGATCCGGATTCTCGCAGACCGGACCGGCCTCCTTGGAAAACAGGGCCGCTCCGTCTTTTTCGATCCGCACGATATTGGTGTGTTCATTGACCGCCTGCACCAGCGCGCTGTGCCCGTTTCCGCGAACCGAAACGCAGATATTTAAGAGGTATTCCGATTCGGAGCAGCTCACTGTAATCGGCGTCCGCTCCAGATACGGTCCGAGTTCCTCTGCCAGATCTTCGGGCACATGAGAGATCACTTCCAGTTCCGCCCCCGCGTCGCCGGCCAGGGCTCCGATGGCGGCCGCGGTCTTAATGCCTTTCCGCCCGCCTGTATTGGGGACAATGACGCTCTTTACATTTTTTATCACATTGCCGCTGGCATCCACATGGATTTCCTCCGGAAGCGTGCCCAGCACCTCCCGCGCTTTTGCCGCGCAGTAGGCGATGGCAATCGGTTCCGTGCAGCCCATGGCCGGAACAAGCTCCTGCTCAAGGATACCGGCGTAGGCCTCGCATATTTCATCCCATCTCATATGATCCAAACTCCATTGCCTCCTCGTAATAGTTTGAGTCATTGTGAGTCAGCAGGGACGGTTCTGTTTGACTCATTCCTGCACG
>CAYLHR010000365.1:0-1446 GCA_964383335.1 uncultured Lachnospiraceae bacterium | reverse complement strand
TACGGGACGTCCTTTGAGTTTAAGAATTATTACGGGAAGACCGTCTCGATCGAGCCCTACGGGGATTACGGCTGGTATATGGATCAGGACGGCACGGCAGATCTCGTGATGGAGAAAATCGAGGCCGGCGACACGGGCACCTACGGCGCGAAGTATTTCTACGAGCCCCCGACGACGGAGAACAGGGGCCTTGGCGGAAATTACGTGGAGGTCAACATCGATGAGCAGCACCTCTGGGTGTGGAAGGACGGCGAGGTGGTCGTCGACACGGATGTGGTGACGGGACTTCCGGTTCACGGCAGCATCACCTATCACGGCTGTTACTCGATCAAGTCCAAGGACCGGGATGTGACGCTGGGCGAGCTTGACGTCCAGGGCTACGAGTCCCCCGTCGAGTACTGGCTGCCCTTCAACGGAGGCGAGGGCATACACGACGCCCCCTGGCGGGAGGAGTATTTCGGAGGCAAGATCTGGATCGAGAACGGATCCCACGGGTGCGTGAACGTGCCGTCCTGGGCGATGGGCGACATTTTCAGCAACGTGGAGGTCGGAGAGGCCGTCGTGGTTTACGGAAAGCCCTACGACGAGGGCGTAAATGACGTGAATCACAAGACCGTGGACGTAAACTATTATTACGATGTCTATTACGGGAGCGGCGAGTGAGCCGCCCTGCGGAGAAGAGGCCATGGGAGAAATCAGCAGGATTACCCAGAAGACGGAGAACCGTTTTCTCAATTTCTTCGAGCTGGATACGGTGAAGAAGACCGGACAGCCGGGAAAGTACTATCTCGCCTCGCGGGCGAGATGCGTGGATGAGCTGGAGCTCACCCGGAAGGAGACGAAGGCGGACGGAGTCGCCATGTACGTCATATGCGGCGCGGAGCGGGACAGGGTTCTGCTCATCCGCCAGTTCCGCTGGGCGGTGGGACAGTACGTCTATGAATTTCCGGCGGGACTCGTCGAGCCGGGGGAGGATTATCACGAGGCGGCCGTCCGCGAGGTCTATGAGGAGACGGGACTGCGCCTCACGCCGCTTGCGGCGGACTCCATGTTCGAGCGGCCGTATTACATGACCGACGGCATGACGGACGAGGCGTGCGCCCTCGTATACGGGTACGCGGAGGGGGACGTAAGGGATCAGCATCTCGAGGACTCGGAGGAGATCGAGGTCATCCTTGCGGACCGGGATGAGGTGAGAAGGATACTGAAGGAGGAGCGCGCGGCGGTGAACTGCGCGATTCACCTGATGCATTTTCTGTATGACACGGAGCCGTTCGGCTTCCTGAATATCAACGAAAGAGGTTAAGCAGATGGGTATTTACGAAGAACTTCAGGCGCGCGGGCTGATCGCCCAGATCACGGACGAGGAGCGGGTGCGCGATCTCGTGAACAACGGGAAGGCCGTATTCTACATCGGCTTCGATCCGACGGCGGACTCCCTTCACG
>CAYLHR010000364.1:0-1451 GCA_964383335.1 uncultured Lachnospiraceae bacterium | reverse complement strand
AGCAGGCCGCCTTCCAGGGCATGATCAAGCGCGTCCTCAAACGTTTCCTGATATCCCTTTCCCAGTTCGTACTGTTCAAGCTGCAGTTTGCTTCCTTCGGGCAGGGCACCTTCCGGTGCGTATACTTCGATCTCGATCCATGTCTCGAGCAGGTTTTTCTTTATCTTCTCTGACAGAACCATTTCCGGATACGTTAATTCCGGATCAGGCTCGGTCATAGTCTCGGTCTCATCCGTTTCCGTTTCAGTTTCAGTTTCTGTTTCTGTCTCTGTCTCTGATGTATCTTCGTCAGAATTCTCTTCTGTAGAATCCTCTGCAGATGTCATAGCCGTCTCTTCAGGCGTGCTGTCCTCTGCCGGCGCAGAAGTGTTGTTCTCCTCAGGATCTGATGTGTTATCATCTCCGGGATCGGCGGTGGTTCCTTCAGTTTCCTTCAGATCTTCACCGCTGTCTTCATTGTCCGCAGCATCATTATTGGCTTCCGTTTCCGCATCCGGATCAACAAAACATTCCGCCGAATGGACATGCTCTTCCTTTCCGCAGATCAGTTTCTTTTCAACTTCATAGCAATCATCTGTATGCTTATGGCCCGGCGTTTCCTGTTTGCCGCAGTCGAGAACAGATTCCGTCCCATAGCATTCATCGGTATGCTCATGATCTTCATCCTTGTTTTCGCAAATAAGGACTTTTTCCTCTCTATAGCACTTATCTGTATGCGTATGCCCCTCGTATTCTTCCTGGCCGCACACACACTTTTTCGTCACTTCATAGCAGTCATCCGAATGCGTGTGTTCTTCCATACCGCAGTATGTTTTCTTCTCCATGGTGATCGCAGGGAGAATCAAAGAATACGCTGTGAAGAAAACGACCAGCGCTGCACATGCATACAAAATCTTTTTTAGTCTGAGGAGATGAGTCAAGTGTTTTAAGAACTTCATATTCGCATAACCCTCCTGATTTGCAGAATATCCCGATGGTGCATGGGTTCTGAAGATATCAGAGATATCAAAGAGAATCCAACGCAATAATAATTATCTCTGTGATAATTATTAAGAAAAAATTTCAAAGTTTATTCCGAAATATTTCAATATTATCAACTGAAAATGGCTTAGAGCGCCTGCTTGAGTGACATATTTTGTCTTTCCGGGCACAAAAATCCATTTAATCAATGCTATGCTAACACCGGCAGTCCAACAAATGTCCAACAATTTTCTCTATTTGTGTAGATAATAAAAAACTGGCCCCGCAGCCGGGACCGGTTTTTTATTCATTAGATTGTTTTGCATCTTCGCAACAACAGCACTCCGGTTCTTTGACAGTTGAATAATCTCGCAGGCAACACTATCCCTTGTGTTTAGTGTATTTTTTTGTCAAACATGATGTATTTTATATTGCACAATGTTGCATAATGTGTTATAATTACATTAAATAGGAGGTGTCTGTATGCGTCT
>CAYLHR010000363.1:0-1454 GCA_964383335.1 uncultured Lachnospiraceae bacterium | reverse complement strand
CCCTCGTCCGCGAGAGCCTGAGATGCCGTACCGGCAATGAGAGCCGCCGCCGTCAGCGCGGCCGTAAAAATGCTCCAAATTCTTTTCATCCTGTTATGCATATCTTTCGCTCCCTGTTTTATAATAGATAGAGTTATTATATCATCAGGCGGACGGTTTGTCAGGCGGAAGGGAGAGGAACGGTGGGGGATCTGCGGTTTTCCAGGACAGAGATTCTTTTGGGAGAAGAGGCGATGCGGCGCCTGTCGTCTTCGCGCGTCGCGGTATTCGGAATCGGCGGCGTGGGAGGCTATGTCTGTGAGGCGCTGGCGAGGAGCGGAATAGGCGCGTTTGATCTCACGGATATGGATACGGTCGATATCACCAACCTGAACCGTCAGATTATCGCGACGGCCGATACGGTCGGACGGGAGAAGACGGAGGTGATGCGGGAGCGGATGCTGTCCATCAATCCGGATGTGTGCGTCCGGGTTCACAACTGCTTCTTCCTGCCCGAAAATGCGGACTCCTTTTCCTTTGGCGACTGCGATTATGTCGTGGATGCCGTCGATACGGTCACCGCGAAGATCGAGCTTATTATGAGGGCCCGTGAGGCCGGCGTCCCCGTGATCAGCGCCATGGGCGCCGGCAACAAGCTGGACCCGTCCCGGTTCCGGGCGGCGGATCTCTATGAGACGCGCGTATGTCCCCTCGCCAGGGTGATGCGGCGGGAGCTGAAGAAGCGGGGCGTTGAGCACTTAAAGGTGGTGTTCTCGGACGAGGAACCCCTGAGGCCGGCGTATTCCTCCGCGGAAAATGCTCCGCTTAAGGGCAGCGGAAGACCGGCGCCGGGCAGCATCGCCTTCGCGCCTGCGGCCGCGGGGCTTGTGATCGCTGCGGAGGTTGTGAAGGATTTACTGGCGAAGGATTAATCGGCCGAAGGGCTGATTGGCGAAGGATTAATCGGCCGAAGGGCTGATTGACGAAGGATTGATTGGCCGAAGGGCTGATTGACGAAGGATTAATTGGCCGAAGGACGGGACGAGTGATATAATGGCAGAAGTCCGCCGCGCGCGGCGGAACTATCAGACACCAGAAGGAGAAAATCATGTCCTGTACAACCATTCTTGTGGGAAAAAATGCTTCAAATGATCATTCCACCATGATCGCGAGAACGGATGACGGCCATTTCGACGTGAAGAAGATGATCGTCGTCGACCCGGCACATCAGAAAAAGACGTATAACAGCGGGAAAAAGTACCGCTGCGTGATCTCTCACGCGGAGATCGATCTGCCGGACCATCCCATGCGCTATACCGCCTGCCCCAGCGTCGATCTGAAGAACGGCGTGTGGGCGGCGACCGGCATCAACGAGGCGAACGTCGGCATGACCGCCACCGAGACCATAAGCTCCAATCCGCGGGTGCTCGCTGCGGATCCGCTCGTGGAATATAAAAAGGGCGGAAGCCGGGGAG
>CAYLHR010000362.1:0-1457 GCA_964383335.1 uncultured Lachnospiraceae bacterium | reverse complement strand
AGCTTTAGGGTATCAGTTCCCGGCATTGGCCACTCTGATATACGTGGATTCAGGAGATGCTCTCCCTACCGACAGGTCAATGGTCCGCCGTGAGCCCTACCGTCTAAGCGCGTGGATCACAAACAGTGCCAACATAGTTTTTTCGTAGATAGCTCAAACCTTGAAGAGTCTAAAGCTCTTTCAGGATGCCTTCGATGTTTGTTAGTTACGTGCCGTTGCTGACGGCGCAAGCCGGCTTGCAACGGCTTGGGTGATCATGATCACAGCGGGATGTCCGTGTCAAGGCTGCGAAGCACCGCCTCAGGCGGCCTGGCCTTGATACTGACAGCACGATGTGATACATCACGCGACGTTACCGGTTATCATGCCCCACATGAAGCAGGCAAGTTCCCGGGCAACTGCAGTTTTTGCAACATTGGTCCTTTTATTGTTTTTAAGGACCATGCAATAGTACTTCCGGCGTAAGCGCTCGTTGGCTTTGTCAGCATAAGCGATCACCTCCGGTGGATTTCCGTACTGTCTGGCTTTGAGTGCTTTGGATTTGAAACCGATCTGACCGCGGCTGTAGCTCTGCGCTGCCTCTACCAGCAAAGAACGCACATGACGATTCCCGGCTTTGGTAATCCCAAGGCGGTTCTGATCATCACCGCTCGAATCCTCTCCGGGTGTAAGTCCGATGTAGGAAGCAAAGTGTCGGGCAGAAGCAAACCGTTTGAAATCGCCGACCTCTGTAAGCACAGCCAGAGCGGTCACCGTCTTGACTCCGATGAAGCAGGACAGCTTATGGATATTCTCCTGATAAGTTTCATCTGACGCAAGCTCTTCGATGTGTTTGTCGAATCGTTCCAGCTTATCCGTGAGATTGTCATACGTCAGGAGATACTCCTGCAGAATCTCTGCGTATAAACCTTCCGGTTTTAAGGATCTGAGCCATTTCAGATGAGCTTGTGTCCAATGATTGGTTGTACCGTCAAACCTGTAATTGTGCCGCAGGCAGAAAGAAAGTATCTGCTGCTTCACCTTTTTGAGGGCAAGCTTATGGTCGTCCCTCATGCGGATGTATTCCTTGGTCTGTTCATCCTGTTCTGTCGGGATATGGACCGGTGAGTAATCATGATGGGCCAGACACCTGGCGATAAGTGCAGCGTCACGCTTATCGGTCTTGACCTTTTTCCTGCCCTTCTGCTGGAGCATGGTAGTCGGTGCAAGGATGACGCACTTCACGTTGTGATCAGTCAACTGGTGATATAACGTGAACCCGAGGCAGCCTGCCTCATAACCGCATATAAACAGGGCATTGTCCCCGTAATGGAAACGCATTGCCTCGATGTAGTTGATGACTTTACTGTAATGGCCGTCAACTTTCTGAGGATATTCAGCTTGTTCTTTCTCGTTTGTGTAACAGCAAAGAGAAAAAGTTTCCTTGTGTACATCCATTCCTACGTAGACTGTGCTAT
>CAYLHR010000361.1:0-1469 GCA_964383335.1 uncultured Lachnospiraceae bacterium | reverse complement strand
GGGTAAATCAACGCTCATGAAGATTTTAACAGGTGTATACAAAAAAGATGGTGGGCAGGTCGACGGGGATTCCGCCGCCGTCATGCGTTATATGATGGAATTCTACTTTGAGTCGGCGGCTATGATTCTCACGCTGATTACGGTCGGCAAGATGCTGGAGGCACGCTCGAAGGGGAAGACAACGGACGCCCTGAAGAGCCTTATGAAGATGGCTCCGAAGACGGCGACCCTGATCCGGGACGGCAGGGAGACGGAGGTCGGCATCGATCAGGTGAGGCCGGGTGATATCTTTGCGGTGAAGCCCGGTGAAAATATTCCGGTGGACGGCGTGGTGCTCGAGGGGACGAGCGCGGTCAACGAGTCGGCCCTCACGGGTGAGAGCCTGCCGGTCGACAAGGCGCCGGGGGACAGCGTCTCCTCCGCGACCATCAATACCTCCGGGTATCTGCGCTGCGAGGCGACGCGGGTCGGAGAGGATACTTCCTACGCGCAGATTATCCGCATGGTGAGCGACGCGGCGGCGACAAAGGCCCCGATCGCGAAGCTCGCTGACCGGATTTCCGGCGTATTTGTTCCGGTTGTGATATGCATCGCCGTCGCCGTGACATTTTTGTGGCTCGTTATCCTGGGCAGGCCGGTCGGTTTTGCGCTCGCGCGCGGCATCTCCGTTCTAGTCGTCAGCTGCCCCTGCGCGCTGGGACTTGCCACTCCCGTCGCGATCATGGTCGGAAACGGCATGGGCGCGAAGCACGGGACTTTGTTCAAGAACGCGGAGGCGCTCCAGGAGACGGGAAATGTGCAGATTGTGGCCCTCGATAAGACGGGTACCATCACAAGAGGGGAGCCGCGCGTGACGGACGTCATCCCGGCGGAGGGAATTTCCGAGGAGGAGCTGGTCTATTACGCGGGTGCCCTTGAGGAGAAGAGTGAGCATCCGCTCGCGCGGGCGGTTCTCGCTTACGCGAAGGAGCGCGCAGCCGCGGGTTCATCAGACGGAAGGAAAGCGGAGGTCCGTGATTTCGAGGCTCTGCCGGGCAACGGACTTAAGGCCGTGTGCGACGGGGCGGAGATGCTGGGAGGCAGCCAGTCCTTTATCAGCGCGAAGGTTCCGGTGGACGCCTCGATGGAGAAGGCCGCGGAAAAGCTGGCGGAAGAGGGAAAGACGCCGCTTTTCTTCGCGAGAGACGGCCGCATGGCCGGTATGATCGCCGTCGCGGACACGATGAAGGAGGACAGCGCCGAGGCGATCGCCCAGCTTCAGAACATGGGCATTCACGTCGTCATGCTGACCGGTGATAATCAGAGGACGGCCGCGGCGATCGGCCGCGAGGCCGGCGTGAACGAGGTGGTCGCGGGGGTGCTGCCGGACGGCAAGGAGGAGGTCATCCGCCGGCTCAAAGAGCACGGCAAGGTCGCTGCAATCGCAGGTTACTACAGTGTAACTGAAGCAAGTAACGGTGCAAGTTTCA
>CAYLHR010000360.1:0-1508 GCA_964383335.1 uncultured Lachnospiraceae bacterium | reverse complement strand
ATGGCGGTCTTCTATGTGATCGGATGCCTCATCATTCTGTTCATGAACCGCAGCGTGCTCGGCGCCGCCATCGCCACGATCGTGACCTCCGCCTTCCAGGCGAGAGCGGTCGGCGGCGGCTTCATCGGCAGCACGGTCGCCATGGCCTGCCGTTACGGCTTCGCGCGCGGACTGTTTTCCAATGAATCCGGCATGGGCTCCGCCCCGCTCGTGGCGTCGGCGGCCCAGACCAGAAACCCCAAGCGCCAGGCCCTGGTTTCCATGACGGGCACCTTCTGGGACACGGTCGTCATCTGCCTTATGACGGGTCTCGTACTCGTATCCAGCATCCTCATGCATCCGGAGATCGACGGCCTGTCCGGCAACGGAAGTGAGCTGACCAGCATGGCTTTCTCTAAGATTCCCTACATCGGCCTTCCGATTCTTGTCGTGGGACTCGTCACCTTCGCGTTCTCCACGATCCTGGGGTGGTATTACTACGGTGAGCGCTGCGCGGTCTATCTGTTCGGAGAGAAGATCATCCTTCCCTACAAGATCCTCTGGGTTGTCAGCATCTTCATCGGCTCCATCGCCGAGCTGAACCTCATCTGGAATCTCGCGGACCTTCTGAACGGCCTCATGGCGATCCCGAATATCATCGCGGTGCTGCTTCTCAGCGGGGTGATCGTCGCCGAGACGAAAAAATACGCGGGAGTGCATATCGACGACAAGGACGAGTCGGAGATCCCGACCCTGCAAAATTCGAAATCCGGCGTTCTCGGCTGATTCTGCCGTCTGTACCGGGGATGATTTTCATCCCCGGTTTATTTATACCGGCCAACTGCTAGCACTCGATAGATTCGAGTGCTGATTTTTTCTTGACTTTGCGCCGCGCCGGGCTTATACTTTTATCATTCCGGCGGGGCACACCCGCTGTTTATTGTACAGGTGAGGTGACAAATATGGCAAAAACAGGCAATCTTTCGATCAACAGCGAGAACATGCTGCCGATCATCAAGAAGTGGCTCTATTCCGATCACGATATCTTTGTGAGAGAGCAGGTCGCCAACGCGAGCGACGCCATCACGAAGCTTAAGAAGCTCGAGGGAATCGGGGAGTACCGCCCCGAAGACGGGCATAAGTACGAGATTCACGTCATCGTGAACCCCGATGAGAAGACGCTGAAGTTCATCGACAACGGCATCGGCATGACCGAGGACGAGGTCGTTGAGTATATCACGCAGATCGCGTTCTCCGGCGCGGCCAAATTCCTGGAAAAGTATAAGGACGAATCGGACGCGTCCCAGATCATCGGCCACTTCGGCCTCGGCTTCTACTCCGCCTTCATGGTGGCGGACGAGGTGCACATCGACACGCTGTCCTACCTTCCGGACGCGAAGCCGGTTCACTGGGAGAGCGACGGCCAGTCCGAGTATTCCATCGAGGAGGGCGGAAAGACCGGGATCGGTACGGAGATCACGCTTTTCCTGAACGACGACTGCCTGGAGTTCTGCAATGAGTTCCGCGTC
>CAYLHR010000359.1:0-1519 GCA_964383335.1 uncultured Lachnospiraceae bacterium | reverse complement strand
CCCCACTGACTCATGAGTCAAAAAGAACCGTCCCCACTGACTCAGTTGATTTCAGAACCGCCGGGCAGTTCCTGCTTCTCCGGCACCATGAGCGAGATGGTGCCGTCCGGCCCCTCCGCCGCGAGAATCATGCCCTGGGACTCAAGTCCCGCCATCTTTCTCGGGGCGAGGTTCTCGATCACCATGACCTTCTTTCCGATCATCTGCTCCGGCGTGTAGTGCGGGCGCAGTCCCGACAGAATCTGCACGGTCTTATCTCCCAGATTGACCTGGCTGCAGAGCAGCTTCTTCGACTTTTTCACCTCTTCGCAGGCGATGATCTCTCCGACCCGGAATTCGCACTTCGCGAAGTCGTCGTAGGTGCAGAGCTCCTTGTGCTCGAGGGCCCCGGCTTCCGAGCCGTTCCCCTCGCCGTCCGCCGCGCGCGCAGCTTCCTCGCGGGAGTCCGTCACGACCTTTTCCGCGGCTGCAGCTTCCGCCTCGGCTTTCGCCTGCGCCTCGAGCTCGGCGAGCGAGGGAAGTCCCTTTTCCTTTCTCTGCGCGTCGATCCGCTCCATGACCTCCTCGAGCTTCAGTCTCGCGAAGAGGATCTCGGGAGCGTCCGTCACGGCGTTCTCACGCGGATAATTTCCGGCGTGATTCAGATCGTCGTACGGAATCATCCCGGCTCCGATCTGGGCGAGAATTCTCTCCGCGGTCTCCGGCATGAAGGATGAAAGCAGGGTCGCCCCTGTCTCAATTCCGTCGAGCAGGTTGTAGAGCACGACCATCAGGCGCTCCTTCTCCGACTCATCCTTCGCCAGCTTCCAGGGCTCGGTCTCGTCGATGTACTTGTTGCATCTCTTAAAGAGGACGAAGACCTCGGTGAGCGCGTCCGCCACGCGGAGCTCATCCATCTTCGCGGTCACCTTATCCCGGGTTCCGGCGATGAGCGCGCGGAGATCCCGGTCAAACTCATTCTGCTCCGGATCCGCCGAAAGAGCGATCTTTCCGTCGAAATACTTGTTGGTCATCGCGATCGTGCGGTTCACCAGGTTGCCCATGGTATTCGCGAGCTCGGAATTCCACCGCTCAACCATGAGGTCATAGGAGATGACGCCGTCGTTCTCAAAGGGCATCTCGTGGATGCAGAAATAGCGCACCGCGTCCACACTGAAAATGTCCGCCAGATCATCGGCGTAGATGACGTTGCCCTTGGACTTGCTCATTTTTCCGCCGCTCTGCAGCAGCCAGGGGTGGCCGAATACCTGCTTCGGAAGCGGCAGATCGAGGGACATCAGGAAAATGGGCCAGTAAATCGTGTGGAACCGGTTAATATCCTTGCCGATCAGGTGCAGATCTGCCGGCCAGTATTTGAGGAAGTCCTCCCCGTGGTTCCCGTCCGCGTCATATCCGATGCCCGTGATATAGTTGGCCAGAGCGTCCAGCCAGACGTAGGACACGTGGCCCGGTGCGAAGTCGATCGGAACGCCCCAGGAGAAGGAGGTTCTCGATACGCACAGGTCCTGGAGGCCCGGCA
>CAYLHR010000358.1:0-1554 GCA_964383335.1 uncultured Lachnospiraceae bacterium | reverse complement strand
CTCCTTAACCCGCGCGACCATCGCGGCCTCGTCCTCCACCGACTGCGAACCGTAGATAAAGGAGACGCCTCCCGCTTTCGCCAGGGCGATTGCCAGGCGGTCACCGGATACCGACTGCATGATGGCTGAGACCATGGGGATGGACATCTCAATCGCCGGCTTCTCCCCGTCTCCCCTGCGGTACTTTGTAAGGGGCGTCTTAAGAGACACGTTGGCGGGTGTGCATTCCGCCGAGGAATAGCCGGGAATCAGAAGATACTCGTTCAATGTATGAGACGGTTCGTTGATGTATGTCGCCACTTTGGCCCTCCTTTTACCGGTGCGTCTTTCGGATCCTTCAGGTTGATTGACAGACAGTGTATCATATGAAGTCCGCTTTCACAAGCGGAAAGGGGCGAAATTCAGCCCGTCTGCACCTCCGTTACGCCCTGTAAGCCTCAAGCATTCCGCCGATCACTTTGTAATAGCGGCTGAGATCCACGCCGCAGGCGACACGGAACCGGCCGTCTGCCTGTTCCTCAAACACCGTCTGCCCGAGACGCTCCGCGTCATCCGTGATCACCTTCAGCGATCCCGTCTTCCAGGTCAGCATATCCGGATCGATGAGCGACGCCGCGGCCACGGCATCATGCATGGGTTCCCCTCTCCGGAAATCGATGAGGCCCTGAAGCGCCGATCTCACATCCTCCCTGGCTTCCGCAGCCATGGGATCAAAAACCTCCCGGGGCATCGGGCAGGTCATCGTGATATCAAGGCCCACCATGTCGACGGGAATACCGCTCTCAAAGAGAATCTCCGCCGCATAGGGATCATGTCCCACATTCGCCTCGGCGTAGGGCGTGACATTTCCTTTTCCGAGCGTGCCGCCCATCATCACGACCTTCCTGATTTTCCCCGGCAGGTCCGGATATTTGATCAGCGCGCGCGCAATATTCGTAAGAGGAGCGACCGTCAGCAGCACAAGACCGCCGTCTGCCCCGCAGGCGGCCTCATAGAGCCTGTCCCAGGCGGCCAGATGATCCGCCTTCCCGCCGCTCCGCGGTATGACGACGTCACCGATCCCGTTCCTTCCGTGATGATCGAAGACGGGTTCCCCGTATGCCTCCTTCAGATAGGATGACGAGCCCTTGGCGACGGGCACATTTTTACCGAGCAGCGACAGGATATCGATGGCGTTCCGCGTCGTGATCTCCTCCGAATGATTGCCGCCCATAGCCGTGACCGCCCTCAGGTCTATCACCCTGTCATAGGCACAGACGACGGCGAGACAGAAAAAATCATCCACACCGGGATCCGTATCGAGTACGATCGGTATTCGCATCCAGTTCTCCTCCTTATTAAAGATCCGCATATCATTATGCGGACATCCTTGCTGTGCTTTGCTTCACACGCTTATTGAGAAAGGTCCCCGGCATCTGCCGGGGACCATCCTGAGTCTTTCTGTTTTGTCCCGGCGCGGTATCCGGACTCAGTATTCTGAAATCAACCCGAATCATCGCGCCGTCTTCCCGGATTAATAATGGCTGTACATGAAGTACTTGTAGCCGAGCGGGT
>CAYLHR010000357.1:0-1566 GCA_964383335.1 uncultured Lachnospiraceae bacterium | reverse complement strand
ACACGTTGGCCTGATCACCTCGCAAACCTCGCTTTCAGGCCAGCCGCTCCCGGCGATTGGCCTTCTCCACGTAAAAGCAAGGTCAGCAGGCCAGAGTGACAGCGCTCGTTGGCCCGACAACCCCGCAAACCTTACTTCCAGGCCAGCCGCTCTCAGCGGTTGGCCTGTCCTACACAAAAGCAAGGTCATCAGGCCAAAGCGACAACGCTCCTTGGCCCGACAACCCCGCAAACCTTACTACCAGGCCAGCCGCTCTCAGCGTTTGGC
The DNA here is from genome assembly GCA_964383335.1 of uncultured Lachnospiraceae bacterium. Classification (GTDB taxonomy): domain Bacteria; phylum Bacillota; class Clostridia; order Lachnospirales; family Lachnospiraceae; genus Chordicoccus. Next base: position 1,299 of record CAYLHR010000357.1, on the reverse strand, counting down.
CTGCCCCACACAAAATCAGGGGCTCCAGGACGAAAGCAATACTTCCTCACGCCCCGCATTATCATGACACCCCAAAATACATCTGAATGACTGCAGATATCATACTCGTGCTCAGCGCGCAAGTCTGTGACTCCATCGTAATAATCAGATTGACGCCCGGAACATAGCCGGAAGTATGATAGCGGGCAATCTTTGCCACCGCTGCTTCCGCATATGACGGTCTGTTCATCATTCCAAAGTGCTCCCATATCATCAGCGATCTGCTCATGGGATTCAGAATTGTAAAATCAGGATGCATCACATATCCGTCTACCATCATTGTCTCTTCATAGTGAAATGGAATCCCGTTCACATCCAGTTCATGAGCAATCATGTCCTCCGCCTTTGAACGAACCATGATGCCCCGAACCGATCGTATTACCCTTCTTTCCGGATTCGGCGGCGCCGACTGAAAGGGAATATCCCGCCACTGCTCGAGCTCAGGAGATAAAGAATTGCTTCTGTGGTCCATTTTAAGCGGCTCATTTTCCAGTAAATCAGAAAACGCCCTGCCCAAAGTCTCCCGCTCCACATACAGCGGCACATTCTGCTCATTTTTCTCAATGTACTCCTTCAGGCATATGATCTGCTTCTCGAGATATTGCTTGCGGCAGCTCAGATACGTCTTCATGGCAATTTTCTTCGCCATCTCCCGCTTCGATTTCGATATATACATTCGTGACGACGGATCTCTGTCATCATTAACAAAAAACCATTTGATATAGGGGCCGTTTCGCGTGCAGGTCAGCAACCCTTTCGGCATCGATTTCAGTTTATTTGAGATTTCCCCACTCTCTTTTTCCATCATGTAAAGCTTTTGATTTAATAGATTTTCGAAATTCATCTGCACCTCCCTCTGTTTAGACTTCTCCTCTGTGCGTCTGAAATTTCGATGATCATAGACTATTTGTTCAGCGAGTTCAAGGTCTCTGAGACATCTCCATAGGATCCTTCTATAAGTCAGCAGCATCCTTTTATTTTCATATAAAATGATGCCATTTCGCTTCCTTCTGTAAAAGCAGGGTCAGCAGGCCAGAGTGACGACGCCCATTGGCCTGATCACCTCGCAATCCTCACTTCCAGGCCAGCCGCTCACAGCAGTTGGCCTGCTCCATGTAAAAGCAAGGTCATCAGGCAAGAGTGACAACACACGTTGGCCTGTTCTCCTCGCAAACCTCACTTCCAGGCCAGCCGCTCACAGCGGTTGGCCTGCTCCACGTAAAAGCAAGGTCATCAGGCCAGAGTGACAATGCACGTTGG
>CAYLHR010000356.1:0-1571 GCA_964383335.1 uncultured Lachnospiraceae bacterium | reverse complement strand
AAGCACACGGAGGGCGGCGATTTCCGGCAGGCGACCTACCGCGCGGTGCGGCAGGGGCTGATGTCGGCGGAAAATGTGCTGCTTGAGCCATTTTACCGCTTCCACCTCGACCTGCCGTCGGATTCGGTCGGCCGCGCGATGACGGATCTCTCCGCCGGCTTCGCGGAGTTCGGCGCCCCGGAAATGACGCCGGACGGAACGAGAACCCGGCTTTCCGGCCGCGCGCCGGTCTCCTCCATGAGCGATTATGCGGCGGAGGTGCAGACCTACACGAAGGGCAGCGGCACGCTCACCCTTGTGCCGGACGGATACGGTCCCTGCCACAACCCGGAGGAGGTGATCGCGGAGGCCGCCTACGACCCCGAGCTCGACGCGGAGAACCCTTCCGCGTCCGTATTCTGCGCTCACGGCGCCGGATACCTTGTCCCCTGGGATCTTGTGCCCGAATACGCGCACTGTGAGATTACCGGCAGGGCGGCGGAGGCGCTGAATGCCGCCGCGGAGCAGTACGGCGGCTTTTCGTGCGGCGCGGAGCTGTACGGAGGTGTTCCGGGGGACGCGGAATGGTATGACGGAGCGCCGGACGGTATGTCGGGCAGTGCGGATCGCCGTGGACGGATATCGGGCGGTGTGACGGACGGCGCGGATCGCTGTGGACGGATAACAGGCAATGTATCAGACGGCGCGGAGCGCGCCGTCAGAATGGAAGACGGGCGGGAGGTCAAGGCCTTCCAGGCCGCGCGCAGGAAGAAAAAGGACGACGGCGATCCCGCGATGGAGGATGATCCGGAGCTATCCGCGATCTACGCGCGGGAATTCGGCATGACCCGGGACGGAATCCGCACGGACGCGGAGATGCGGAACCGGCGCGGCTGGAACCGCAGACCCGTGGGGAGCGGCGGCAGCACCGGCAGCGGAAATGCCGGCAGCGGCATTTCGGGGAACGGATTCGGAGCGGGGGGTTCCGGAAGCGGTACATTTTCAGAAAGCGGTACGGGCGGCGCGGGTGGAGGACTTCCGGGAGCGCGGGGCGGAGGAGAACACAAATACCGCAAGCGCACGGATGAGGCGGTTTCTTCTGAAAAGAAGGACAAGCACGGCAACCCGATTTATCCGAAAAAGGACGAGAGACCGGAGTATCTGATTGTTGACGGGTACAATATCATTTTCCAGTGGAGTGAGCTGGCGGCGCTCGCCCGGGCGAATATCGATGCCGCGCGGGGGAAGCTGCTTGACCTGCTCAGCAATTATCAGGGTTACACGGGGCAGAAGGTCACGGTCGTCTTCGACGCCTACCGCACGGACCGGACGCCGGACGCCAGGATGAAGTACGACAACATGGAGGTCGTCTTCACGCGGCAGAATGTCACCGCCGACGCCTATATCGAGCGCCTCGTCCACGAGGAGATCAAACATTACCGCATCACGGTCGCGACCTCTGACGGCCTGGAGCAGCTGACGGTCATGCGTCTCGGCGCGCTCCGCATGTCGGCGTCCAGCTCGAGCGCGCGGGCGGCATCCGAGTACAACGTGAACAGCAGCGCACCGTCGGCGGAAAACGCGAGGGAACC
>CAYLHR010000355.1:0-1571 GCA_964383335.1 uncultured Lachnospiraceae bacterium | reverse complement strand
TGATAAAGAGATAAACATTTAAAGATCAGAATCTGTATTTTGTTTTCGGAATGAGCTTTCCTAAAAAGACTACCTGACTATCGAGGTAAAGAGAAATGTTGAATGTATTTTTTGGAAATATGCCAGAAGCTGTCTATAATACGGCAGTCTTCTTTAAAAATGATTATGAAGATGAATGGATTACTGATTCTCTTGTAAAAGAGATGATCCGGGATGTCGATCATTCAGAAGTGATTGACAATGGCGTTATTGACAGTCCGGTTTTGGGAAAGATTCCCCCGCTTGGCTTATCCGGGGGTGTAAAGACACTGATCCTGGTCCTTTTTGAACCGGGGAAAGTTTTTAATGCTTCTACCTGTGGGGACAACTGTGCGAAATGGCTGCTGCGGATTGCGGCTTCGGAGGATCGTACGGTGAACCTGCGCCATATTATGGATTTTGGGGATGAACCTTTTGAAATCAGAATCCGGAACACGGGTGATGTTGTCCACTCCATGAAGGAACTGGTCGATATCGCTATCGACTATGTGTGAGGAGGCGGATCATGAAAGGAATTCACAGAGTTGTTATTCAAAACAAAAGGATCCGGTATGATTTTGAACTCCGGAGAAATCTGACTGTTCTTCGCGGAGACAGCGCCACAGGGAAGACAACCCTGATAGAGATGATACAGGAATTCATAAATAATGGAGAAGACAGTTCTATTGAGCTGCGCTGTGATAAGTCCTGCTATGTATTGGAAGGCGCTACCTGGCGCGGGCAGCTTTCGGAAATGAAGGACAGCATCGTTTTCATTGATGAAGGAAACGCTTTTGTCTATTCGGATGAATTCTCGGAAACCATCCGAAATACGGATAATTATTATGTAATTGTGAGCAGGGAGGGCCTGCCGAATCTTCCCTACAGTGTTACGGAGATATACGGGATCCGGATGAGCGGTCGCTATGGTGGATTGAAGCAGCATTATAATGAATTTTACAGGATTTATGGAACTGCGGCTCCGGAGGAAGAAATACGACCGAAAACAGTTGTGACAGAAGACAGTAACTCTGGATATCAGTTCTTTCAGGGGATTTGCGGAGATAATGATATAACATGTGTACCGGCAAGCGGCAAATCCAAAATGCTTCAGACAGTCAGATCAATAGAAGCAGATGCAAAGATTTTACTGATCGCAGATGGTGCTGCATTTGGCTCAGAGATGGATCGGATCATGAAATTCCTGAAAGGCCATCCGAATGTAAGCCTATATGCGCCAGAGTCGTTTGAGTGGCTGATCCTTTCGGCGAATCCGCTGAAGGATACTTATATCAGGGAGATCCTTGAAAATCCATCGGAGTACATTGAATCAGAGATGTACTTTAGCTGGGAAAGATTCTTCACCAAAGTGTTAATCGATAAAACGCAGGGGACTTATCTGCAGTACTCCAAGAATCATTTGAACGAAGCATACTTGAAAGGGAATGTCCGGGGGGCAATCCTGGAGATCATGGAGAAGGTACATTTGGAAGAATGAGGGCGGAATAGAGTATTCTCCGCCTTCAATTGATTTCCATGAAAAGACGGAACAT
>CAYLHR010000354.1:0-1583 GCA_964383335.1 uncultured Lachnospiraceae bacterium | reverse complement strand
GACTCGTTGCGTCTTTGACGCAATGAGTCAATCAGAACCGTCCCCGCTGGCTCAAGCCAGCTTTATTCACCCGATAATGAGGAAGAGGATGGTCGCCGCGAGCGTGCTCGTGAGACCGACCAGGGCCTCGAAGACGATGAGCTTCATGCGCTCGGGGATGCTGAGATAGACGGCGCCGCCCGTCGCGTGGAAAAATGAGCCGTGCGGGAGCGAGTCGATGACCGTCGCTCCGGCGTGGATCATGGCGCCGGCCGCGAGGGCGGGAACGCCCTCACCAAGAAGAACGGAGGCGAAGGTCTGGGAGGCGACGGTCGCGCCCGCCGTCGTGGAGGCGGTGGCTCCGGCCATGAGGATTCCGGCGATCGGGGCGAGCAGGAAGGCCGGGAGGCGGAACATGTTGAGCACATTTACCACGTCCGCCTGAAGCGCGGAGGCCTTGATGATGCCCGCGATGGTGCCCGTTCCGAGCAGCAGGATGGAGACACCTGTGACCTTGCCGAGACCGAATTCGGCAAATTCCCCGAATTTTTTCCAGTTTCCGGTTGCGAGCGTGCAGACGAGGCCGCCGACCGGGAGCGCAATCATGGGATCGACCGCGATGCCGGCGATGGCGCGGAGCATAAGAAGCGCGATGACGACGACGGGACCGAGCACGGCGGCTCCGATGCCGGGAAGCTCCTTCGACTCGCTCTGCTCAAGATCGCTGTCCGCGACGGCGATCCCGTTTTTCTTTGAGAGGAGGCTGGCCAGAAGGATCGTGACGACGAGGGCGCAGAGCGCCGGAACCGCATTTCTCATCATGAGGGACGTGAGGTCGACCTCGAAGGATTCGGAGACGGCGATGGTGTTCGGATTCGGGGAAATGATATTGCCCGCCTTTCCTCCTCCGATCATGGCGAGAAGAAGAGACTGCTTGTTGTACCCCGCTTTCTTCCCGATCGCGAGGGCGATCGGCGCGACGGTGATCACGGAAATGTCGACGAAGACGCCGACCGCGCAGATGACCATGGTGGCGAGGGACACGGCGATGAGTGCACGTCTGCTGCCGAGCTTGTCCACGATGACCTGGGCGATCTTCTCGGCGGAGCCGGTCTTTATGAGCGCGCCGGCCAGAATGCCGGATGTCATGATGCGGAGAACCGATGTGATCATGCTGCCCGCGCCGGACATCATGGTGTCGACGGTGAGAGAGAGGTTGCCGGCGGAGCCGATGATGCCGCCGATCAGCGCCCCGATGATGAGGCTGTAGGCCGGGTGGAATTTTTTAATGATGAGGACGATGGCGATGACCATGCCGATCAGAGCACCGATTGTCGAAAAATCGTACGTCATGTTTTCTCCTTTTCATACTCCGGCACGCCGCCTGTCTCTGCCTTCCCGGACCTCCTCAGGGAAAGGCAGATGCGAAATGCCGGAATCCGTTTTCAATTGTATGCTGTGATTGTTAAGCTTCAGATATTGCTTTGGCGGCTTCTGTCTCGAAATGATTCCGGGATGGAACTTGCGCATTTTCAATATGTTTCGCCGCCTGCCTCAGAAACCGGACTTTGGTGCTGGTACTATCGGAGGTCTTGGTTCTGTCC
>CAYLHR010000353.1:0-1585 GCA_964383335.1 uncultured Lachnospiraceae bacterium | reverse complement strand
GTGACCGGTTTCATCCGTCTTGGCGGATATACGGTCGGCGCCGTCGCCAACCGCGGCTCGGAGGACGCTCTTCGTCCGGCCGGGGCGGAAAAGGCGGCTGATTTTATCAGCTTCTGCGATGCCTTCAATATCCCGGTTCTCACCCTTGCGAATCTCAGCTCCCTTCAGGCCTGCCGGAGAGCGGAGAAGCGCCTGCCGAGAGCGGCCGCGCGTCTCGCCTACGCCTACGCGAACGCCACAGTTCCCAAGGTCACGGTGGTGACGGGCAAGGCCTACGGCACGCCCTACATCCTCATGGGCTCCAAGTCCCTCGGTGCTGACATGGTCTACGCCTGGCCGGATGCCGAGATCGGCACGATGGACGCGAAGATGGCGGCCAAGATTCTGGCGGACGGCGCTGACGCGGCGACCCTTAAGAAGACGGCCGAGGAGTACAGCGCCCTGCAGCAGAGCGTCGCGTCTGCCGCGGCACGCGGACTTGTCGACACGGTGATTGAGGACGCCGAGACGAGAAAATACGTGATCGGGGCCTTTGAAATGCTCTACACGAAGCGCGAGGACCGTCCCGACAGAAAGCACGGAACGGTTTGAGAAAGGCGGAGTCAATGAAAAAAGCGAAGCACATCTTACTGGCATTTCTTCTGCTCGCCCTGTCCTCAGCGGTTTTTACGGGGTGTGAGAAGACATCTTCCCAGATCGAGGCGGAGAGCCAGGAGGCGATCCGGGCCAAGAACATAGAAGATGTCGGTAACTATACACAGGAATATTTTGCGACGACCATGAAGACGGCGACCTATGAGCAGTTCAGACTGTTCCTTGAGTCCGGACAGCATCTCGTCTCCATTCCGTTCGACAATGACTGGGGCTACCGCTGGGGCCAGTTCAATGAGGCGCACGGAGAGGTGAAGGAAGCCGCGGTTGATCTCACGGAGAGAACGGATGACGGCTACACGAGCCGCATCATCCTCACCGGCGAGGATCAGCAGCAGATGGCCTTTACCATCACATATGACAAGTCCATGACGCCCGTGTCCACGGCTATTGCGGATTTCTCCGACGATTCCAACGAGACGCTGGGCAGCAAGATGGCGGTCGCTGCCGGCAATACCGCGACGGGACTGATCGTCGTATTCGCCATCCTGATTCTTCTCTCCCTCATTATCGCGAGCTTCAAGTTCGTGAACCAGATCGCTGAGAAGAAGCCGGAGAACAAGGATCAGACAGCCGCTCCCAAGGCGGCGCCCGCAAAGGCGGCGGAACGAACCGGTCAGCCTGCCGTCTCGCAGGAGGAGATCGACCTCGCCGCGAATCAGCAGCTTGTCGCGGTGCTGACAGCTGCCATTGCCGCCTACGAGGAGGCTGCGGGAACTGCAACTGCGGACGGCTATGTCGTGCGCTCAATCAGACGCTTAAAGAGCAATAAATGGCGCTAAGAATGGAGGATGAGATTCATGAAAACATATACAATTACAGTGAACGGCACAGCTTACAGCGTAACAGTGGAAGAGGGAGCGGCAGCGGCGGCTCCGGCGGCAGCGGCAGCTCCTGCGGCTGCGGCACCCGCGGCGGCACCCGCACCCGCAGC
>CAYLHR010000352.1:0-1599 GCA_964383335.1 uncultured Lachnospiraceae bacterium | reverse complement strand
AAGAAGTGCCTCGTCACCATCAAGGAGACGGTGAAATCGAAGAAGTAAGGAGGATGAGACGAGATGGCTAACGTATCTGTATACAATATGGATGGCCAGGAGGTCGGCACGATGGAGCTCGCTGATGCGGTCTTCGCCGCACCGGTCAATGAGAACCTGGTACATCAGGCGGTCGTGCTTCATCTTGCAAATATGAGACAGGGCACACAGAAGGCAAAGACCCGCTCCGAGGTTTCCGGCGGCGGCATCAAGCCCTGGAGACAGAAGGGCACGGGCCATGCGAGACAGGGCTCCATCCGCGCTCCGCAGTGGAGACACGGCGGCGTAGTATTCGCCCCGACACCGAGGGATTATTCCTTCAAGATGAACCGCAGGGAGAAGAAGGCGGCGATCCGCTCCGCGCTCTCCAGCAAGCTCGCTGAATCGAATCTCATCGTCGTCGACAAAATCGCGTTTGATGAGATCAAGACGAAGCAGATGAAGAATCTCATCAGCAGCCTCAAGGCCGACAAGGCCTATGTGGTCCTCGAGGGAGCGGACAGGAACGTCTTCCTTTCCACGAGAAATCTGCCGAACGTCAGACTGTCCCAGGCCGGAACACTCAGCGTGTACGATATCATGAAGTATGAGAAGCTCATCCTCACGCAGGATGCGGTGCGCAAGATCGAGGAGGTGTTCGCGTAATGGCAGACCTTAAGTATTATGACGTTATTCTGAAGCCGGTCGTCACGGAGAAGAGCATGAACATGATGGCCGATAAGAAGTACACCTTCTACGTACATCCGGACGCCAACAAGGCCCAGATCCGCGAGGCGGTCGAGAAGATGTTCGAGGGAACCAAAGTGAAGAACGTCACGACCATGAACCTCGACGGAAAGACAAAGAGACGCGGCATGACCTTCGGAAAGACCGCAAAGAGGAAAAAGGCGGTTGTCTTCCTCACGGAAGAGAGCAAGGACATCGAGATCTTCGGCGGACTTTGATCCCCGGAGATACAGGTCTCTCATATGCGCATGATCAGCGCGACAATAAAATCAAAAGGAGATTGAAGGAATGGGCATTAAAACATATAAGCCTTATACACCGTCCAGACGTCAGATGTCCGGATCGGACTTCGCGGAGATCACAAAGTCGGCTCCCGAGAAGTCGCTCACAGAGGCCCTGAAGAAGAATTCGGGCCGCAACAACCAGGGCAAGATCACCGTCCGTCACCGCGGCGGCGGCAACAGAAGAAGATACAGAATCATCGATTTTAAGCGCAACAGCAAAGACGGCATGCACGCCACCGTGAAGAGCATCGAGTACGATCCGAACCGCACGGCGAACATCGCCCTCATCTGCTATGACGACGGAACGAAGTCCTACATCCTCGCTCCGGAAGGACTGAAGGTTGGCGACCGTCTCATGAGCGGTCCCGATGCGGAAGTCCGCGTCGGAAACTGCCTCCCGCTTTCCAAGATTCCGGTCGGCTCCCAGATTCACAACATCGAGCTCTCTCCGGGACACGGAGGACAGATGGTCCGCGCGGCGGGCAACAGCGCGCAGCTTATGGCGAAGGAAGGCAGATATGCCACGCTTCGTCTTCCCTCCGGCGAGATG
>CAYLHR010000351.1:0-1603 GCA_964383335.1 uncultured Lachnospiraceae bacterium | reverse complement strand
GATAACAGTTGCTCTCTGTTTGATCTCATCTTTGCTGACTGGTATATTCTGCAGATTGAAATGTTCTCTCAGCACATCATATTTTTCACGCACCAGCAGCTCATAGATCATTACTGCCTTTACAAGTTCATTCTTTTCCTCAGCGCTTAGTGACACATCCAGATTCGCCGGCTTATGAAGTTCTGCTTCAAGCCGTTTTTGCAGCGTCCTGAATATATTACTGAGGTCTGAGCCGGACGTTCCCAGCGCTGCCAGCTCACAAACCCTCAAACAGTATTCTGCTTCCGGCATTGTAAGTGTAAATACTTCTTCGTTCACCCTTATCACCACCAATCCTTTTCATCGGACACCCTGATATTCCCAGGTGACCGTGTCAATCACCAAGAACTCCTGCGTGCCGATCGGCTCCCCGGTGCTTCTTGTTGAGAACACATCGCAGGAAATGAGATTCCCTTTTCGCGTTATCTCTTCGACCGGCGTATGCCCCACCACCTGCAGAAGCTTCCTGGGTTTATACATCTTCCACTCGTAATACTGCGGCCGATACCAGATTGGGGACGCGTCCTGCCACATTTCCCCGCAGCCAAAGCCGTTGATCGTATTGACAACAACATCAGTGTCGTTATATTTGCCAGCCGGAACATACCGGCGGACAAAGTCATCCGCCAGACCGCCATGCGAAAACAGGACATTGTCGACCCGATGCAGGTAAGCCAGCTGACGCTCATCCGGAAGCGATTCACGGAGAATCCTTAGTTTCTCACAGACCGTCCATGGAGCAATCTTAGAATATCCTGTCTCCCGCTGATTCCACAGATAACAGACATCGTGATTGCCATAGCACCACAGGGTCTCCGGATACTCTTTCGCAAATGCAATTGCCGCATCATAGGCCTGGACGTAAAGATCCAGGTTGAATTGCTGCCGCCAATCATCCGCAATGTCCATCAGGCAGACGGCCTGGTCCGGCTTTGTTTCCTTCATCAATTCAGATGCCCGCCGGAACATCCATGGTTTCAAATGGACATCGGGAATTACAAGTATTCTCATCTCAACACCTACTCATTCTTCAGCAGATACTTGTTGCTGACCACCTTCATAGACAGGGCTGAACTGATGAGTTCGCAATAAACCGGCTCTGTCGGCCGGATCACGATGCCTTCTTTCTTCCCGCCGTTTGGATAGTTACCGTCAGCACGTTCCAGAAGCGCTTCCACAGTTGGATATTTCGTCTGAAGATCCGTTCCGGTCTCCTCAATCGGGACACTTTCCAGCTGAAGCTTCTCACAGATTTCAAACATCTGCTCAAGGCCTACACGTTTCCCATTCTCCCGAATGGTAAATACATACCAGGCGGGTTTCGTGAGTTTCAGTCGGTTCTTTTGAATCCCGGGAGCGCAGAGTTCGCCCTGGATCGTAAAGGTATTCAGGTTATTATCTGCGGCAAATGCTTCCATCTTTGCCTGAAGACCCTTGCTTTTTACCAGTTCATAGAACGGACTGTTGCCATCGTCCTTATACTCATAATTATGGCCGGTCACATGAAAACCATTTTCATCGATTCCGACAGAGTGAGAAGACCCGTCCATCTTGGTGCTGATGT
>CAYLHR010000350.1:0-1630 GCA_964383335.1 uncultured Lachnospiraceae bacterium | reverse complement strand
CACCTCACCCATGGAATCATGTTCAATCCGATACTCCATACTCTGCTCCCTCTTCTCTGTTTCCGGGGTTGCTGCAATCGAGGACATTATAGCACAGGACCGTTCCGGGGGACAAACCGGGGAGAAAGATATGGCCGGGAAGTCATCGTGGCGGCGGAATGCGCGGTGGCGGGAACACATATTGGCGGAAGCACATGATGGCGGGGATTCCAAGAGGAATCCCCGCCATCTGTTGTCTTCGGTCTGCGCCGGCTGATCAGTGCCGGTGCGACTTAGAATTGTCAGACCGCTACCTGTATGCGCCAACCCGAAAGGCACATCGGATGTTTGGAAACCGAGCCGCCGCGGTCTGGAGAGGCGGGGTCGGTAAATTCATTACGCAAAATGAGCTCTTACAATATTATTGTTATCTGCATCAAGATCAAAGTCTACAACAATATTCAAGCCCTGTGCCACTGTATCTGCTGTATAGTCAAATGCATCCTCATACGTGTCACCTGTTCCTCCATCAGCAGCAGTTCCTTTACCCTGTGTCGGAACCGGTTCTTCTGTAGTTAAAGATCCTAAAACAGTGTCATAATAAATAGTATTATCTTCAACATCAATGAATGATCCCTGAATGTTGCAAAGTCCCTCTGCATCCTGATCAAGTACAGCTGCAACACCGGCAGCCTTCGCTGCTCTCAGATTGGCAAGGTCTGTAGACTCTCTTGACTTTTCGAGCTGTGTTGTAAAAATTGGAATCGAAACCGCTACCAGAATCGCAATAATCGCCACAACGATCAGCAGCTCAGCTAATGTGAATCCCTTCTTCTCTCTTAACTTCTTCATCATAGTTCGCATTTCCTTTCTGTCAGTAATGTCTTTCCGTCAGGTTCTCCGGACATTCCTCCGGTCCTTGTGAAATTTGGGTTGTCCGCCGCCGGTCATCAATTCGGGTTCGACCTGCTGTCACGGAAGTTCGGGTTGGCATCAATCTCATGTGTTTTGGTCACATCTTTCTTGATCTGAACTAATAGTACCATATTTGTGTGACCATTTCAAGAAAAATCGATTCGGCATTTTTCACATAAATCTCAAGAAAATCCCGTCCGTATTTCATGATCCATGTAAATTATACACAAAACAGTAGAAAACAGGTCAGAAAGATTTTCTATTGTCGCACATTTTGTCACAAAAGCAGACACCTTCGTCACTAAATGCAGCGTAAACCTCGCCTGCGCCTCTTACAACCGATTCAGTGTGACGCTTTGGCCCGAATACCTTAATTTCACCTGACGCGGGCTAGACTCACTCTCAAGCTCAGCCAGTGATCAGGCACAGCCCAAGAACAGGAATTTCGGAAGTGTTGAAGATTTTCCATGCCCAAGGCCGCGTTCAGACACAGCCCAAGGGCAGGGATTTTGGAAGTTTTGAAGATTTTCCATGCCCAAGGCCGCAATCAGGCACAGCCCAAGGGCAGGAATTTCGGAAGTTTTGAAGATTCTCCATGCCCGAGGCCGCGTTCAAGTCCAGTCCAAGGGCAGGAATTTTGGAAGTTTTGAAGATTCTCCATGCCCAAAGTCGCGTTCAGGCACTGCCCAAGGGCAGAAATTTCGGAAGTTTTGAAGATTCTCCATGCCCAGGCCCA
>CAYLHR010000349.1:0-1640 GCA_964383335.1 uncultured Lachnospiraceae bacterium | reverse complement strand
AACTGCTCACTCTACAAAAAGAGCAAAAAAAAGAGCTTGCCGTTCTGGGCAAGCAGGACAGGTTACTGCAGACCGCATCCGCTAATGTGGATGCCATACTACATGCAGAAAATGTGCCGACTCGGAGAAAGCCATCGAGACAGCCGGAATTGTGATAGCATAAACAGACCTTTCTCCTCAACAGGCAGGGGAAGGTGTATCAAAGTTGATACGGCTTCCCTTGTCTTTCCCTTCTTTAGCCACTTGCTTAAGCACTACTTCCCAACCTGCAGCATTTTATACTTTCTCTTCCCAAACAGAAATGCCACAAATACTATGATTACATAGAATACTGGAGCTGCCTGGTAGTTCAGAAAAAACTTTCCAGCCAGATGAAACAAGCGGAAATTTGAAAAACCAGTATTCATCAGAACCGCATTTGGTCTGAGCGTCCATATCTTCTGCAGTAACCTGAGCCGATCTGGAAAATCGGCAAACAGATCAATAAGAAGATATCCCATTAATGCGCAGGTCACTGCAAGAGCATTCTGAGTGATGACAGACAGAAGCATGGTCACCGACGCAAAAAGAACAGCTGCAAGCAGAAAAATGCCCATGTATATAGCCAACATCCGGCCTATGGTTAAAGGAAGCATGGATAAAGGTTTCACGAGCTGCACCATTTCTCCCATTCCTTCCATCCCGTAAGTTATATAAATGGGAATCAATAGGGACAGGATAATTATCAATGCCACAGCCAGGATCCATGTGATTCCGGCTGCAAACTTGACCACGAATAATTCCTTCCTCCCATAACGACTGCATAGCAGGAGCTGATTCATGTTATCCGCTGTTTCTCTTGCGTAAACGCCCGACAAACCAATGGCAGACAAAAGCAGGATAAAGAATCCAAGTGCCTGAAACGACTTTAGCAGATTAGCAGGGCCACTGTGATAATGGTAGACAAACGGCTTTTGTACTTGTTCCTCCTTCCTGCTCCAGAATTCCTTTTCAGTTTCTGTAAGTCCCTGTTTTTCCATGAGCTGTTTCTGTTTCTGCTCACGTAAGTCATATAATTCTGCTCCCTGAAGCTGAGTAATATCACTGTCATAACCAGCCACAGACGTGATTATATCCACTACTGGTACATATTTTTCATATTCCCCGGTTATCTCAAATACTGTTGCCCCGTTTTCATACCGCAGTGCCGGTTTCACTTCCTCTATAATCTGTCCGTCAATTACCCTTCCGTCCAGTTCTTTCGCTGCTTCCCGGGATACAGGTGCAACTTCGGAATTAGAAGATATTATCAGAACCACAATCATGATGACGGTTCCTGCCAGGGCTAACAAATTCACTTTAGAGAGAAACAGCTTCTTTAATTCGTATAAATACAAGGTTTTCAGCATCATACATATTCACCCCTTATCCACGCTTAACAGAATCCTTAGTCCCAACCTTCGCAATATAGAACGCTTCCAGATCTCCTTCCTCGGCATTCCATTTGCCTTTCCAGAGGATCTGCCCGTCTTTCATTATTATCAGCCGGTCAGCAATGTGTTCGAGATCCGACACGATGTGTGTTGAGAGCAGTACAATCCGTTCCTGCCCAATCTGTGCGATCAGTTCACGGAACCGGATCCGTTCCTGCGGATCAAGGC
>CAYLHR010000348.1:0-1643 GCA_964383335.1 uncultured Lachnospiraceae bacterium | reverse complement strand
GACTCACTGCGTCCGAGACGCAGCGAGTCAAAAAGAACCGTCCCCGTCTGACTCAGTCCCCGTTTGACTCAGATCAGGAACTGTTCCTTAACGGCCCGCTTCATCGTCCACATCCGGACAAATGCATCCCCTTCGACGCGGCAGAAGTGCTCGCCCGTCTCCGGGAAAACACGGGAGGTGAAGACCGCGTCCCCGTCATTGACAAAGATTTCGACGGAGCTGTGATCGATGTAGATGCGAAGGTGCGATAATCCCTCTTCGAGAGGCCTTGTGCGGGTTTCGCCCTCGCTTAAGTTGAACCGCGTCCTCATGCCACTCCGGTCCACGGTGATCTCCGTCTGGCCGTCATCGCAGCTGATTCTGACGCCGCCCCCGCCGCCCGCATCCGCGAACAGACGCATGCTGAAGGGGCCGGGCCGGCAGTCGACCTCAATTTCCGCCGCGTCCGGCAGCTCAAAGACGCCATTGTTGTCAGGGGAAGTTGGGACAGGCTCATTTCTCAGCTTTTTCAATTCCGGAAGCGGCTGCTGGATGAGACGGCGCCGGCGGACTGTCAGCTCCCGGGGAAGTGTCAGACAGCCCGACCACTCCTCTTCGTCCGTGGGGTATCCCACATCCGGCAGTCCCATCCATGCGATCAGGACCGCCTTGTCGGCATCCTGCAGATTGTTCGCGCAGGCGGCGGCGTAGGAGTCAAAGCCGAAGTCCAGCACGTGGAACTGTCCGTCCGGCGTAAAGGTCAGCGTATCCCAGTCCATGGTTCCCAGAATATAGCCATTGTGGTTCTGACTGCCGCCCCGGCCCGGCAGGGTCAGGTGCTGCGGGCAGAAGAGGAGAACGTCACGCCCTCCGATGTGTTCGACGGAGGGGCACTCCCACATATCTCCGAAGCTCTCAAAACCGGGCACCTTCAGCTCGCCGGCAAATGTCCAGCCATGCTGCAGATCCTCCGAGGAATAGATAAGCGCACACCCGCGCCTGTCCTGCGTCTGCGCGCCGATGATCATATAGTAGGTGTCTCTCCCCGGCAGACAGACGATCTTGGGGTCGCGCTGATGTTCGGTATATCCCGGATGGGCGCCGAACAGAGGAAGCGGATATTTTTCCGGCCAGCCGTCATTTCCGAGACGGGCCAGGCATGTATAGGCGCGCCGGGTCCAGTCCGGATCCCTGTGATTGCCGGTATAATACAGATAGATCTTGTCCCCGATCGGCATCGCCGAACCGGAATAGACGCCCTTATTGTCATATCCGCCCTCCTGATCGGGAAGCAGGCAGACACCCAGATTTCTCCATGTGACAAGATCCTTTGATACAATGTGATACCAGTGCTTCAGTCCATGAACAGCCCCCCACGGACACCACTGGTAAAAGAGGTGCCACTGATTATCATGCCACACAAAACCGTTCGGATCATTCATAAGCCCGGTCACGGCTTGATTATGAAATGTCTGTCGGTAAGGTGAAGTCGAAATTCTGCAGTACAGATCCAGCAGCTCCTGGGGATCCTTCAGATAGCGATACTTCTCTTCTCTTGTCCATTCCTTCATGGCATCATTCCTCCATAAGAGTCAGGAGTCAGTGGGGACGGTTCTGTGAGTCAGTGGGGACGGTTCTGTTTGACTCGTTGCGTCCCGGACGCA
>CAYLHR010000347.1:0-1653 GCA_964383335.1 uncultured Lachnospiraceae bacterium | reverse complement strand
CCGAGATCCAGAAGGTGGAGATGAAGGATGAAGTGCCGACGGCGCTGCTGATCATCAACAAGAAGGGCGAATTCCTGGATAAAGTATCCCTTCTGGACAATGCGAAGGGTACCGTGGAGCATATGTTTGAGTATATCTCCGGAAACCTGACGCCGGTCACCTTTGAAGTATATGCTGCGGAGGATATCAAAGCGGCAGACGGTATCGCGCCGGATTATTACAAGAAGGATGACCTTGTCGGAACCATTACCACGGATGATACCGGCATTGCGAAGCTGGGAGATCTTCCGGTCGGCAAATATTATGTGCAGGAGAAGGAAACCGCTTACGGCTATGTCCTGGACAATGCACCGCGTTTTGTGGATCTCTCCTACCGCGACCAGGATACTCCGATCGTCGTTTACGATGAGAAGTGGCAGAACGCCAGACAGAAGGTGTCTGTCAGCCTGGTGAAGAAGGAGAAGGAAAGCGAGACGCCGCTGAAAGGAGCAATTTTCGGACTCTTTACCGCTGAGGATATCAAATCCAAGGACGGCGAGGTGCTGATCGAAAAAGATACCCTGATCGAGCAGAAGACCACGGATGTGAACGGATGGGTCTCTTTTATTGCGGACCTGCCGATCGACGGCAAGTACTACCTGCAGGAACTCTTTGCCCCGAACGGATATGTCAATGCCGGCGAGAAGAAGGAGTTTACCTTCACCTATGAAGGCAGCGATAAGGATCTGCTGAACTTCAGCTTTACCTTTATCAATGAGCCGACTACGGTGGAACTGTCCAAGACAGACATTACTACGGGTAAGGAACTGCCCGGTGCCCATCTGCGGGTGATCGATGAGAATGCGAACCTGATTGACGAATGGGTATCGGAGGAGAAGCCGCATATTATCCAGAAGCTGGTGGTCGGCCGCGAATACGAGCTGATCGAGACCAAACCGGCGGACGGCTATGCGACGGCGGAATCTGTGACCTTTAAGATCGAGAATAGCGGAGAAGTCCAGAAGGTAAAGATGGAAGATGACGTAACGAAGGTCCGCCTGTCCAAGACAGATATCACTGACGGAAAACCGGTTATCGGCGCGAAGCTCAGTATCATCGACGAGGCTGGTAAGGTCGTGGAGACCTGAACGACTACGGAGGAGGAACACTATATCGAGAAGCTGCCGGTCGGCAAGTATACGCTCCGTGAGGAGACTGCACCTGCAGGTTATCTGGTGGCGGAGGACGTGCTCTTTACAGTGAAGGATACCGGTGTGGAACAGAAAGTCGAGATGAAGGATGATTACACGGAGGTGGAGATCACAAAGTCCGACATCACTGACGGGAAGCCGGTCATTGGCGCGAAGCTGACCATCTTCGATAAAGACGGCAAGGAAGTTGAAGGCTGGGTGACGGAAGAAAAACCGCACTACATCGAGAAACTTCCGGCCGGCGAGTACACGCTTCGGGAGGTAACAGCTCCGGATGGCTACGAGGTGGCGGAGGATGTGAAGTTTACCGTTGCAGAAACCGGTGAGATCCAGACGGTTGTCATGAAGGATGCACCGAAGAAGCAGCCTGAGACCACACCGACAACGGAGAAGCCCACAACACCGGACAACCCGACGAATCCGTCTACACCGATTGCCAGCACGGAGAAGCCAAAGGAGACAC
>CAYLHR010000346.1:0-1673 GCA_964383335.1 uncultured Lachnospiraceae bacterium | reverse complement strand
TGCTGCGGTCAGCTGAACCCCAGTCGATCGTATATTCGTTGAGGCTCGTTCCGGCATCCGTCTGCCGGCCGACAGGCGTCACCTTGATCGATTCGTCCACAGCGAGGCTCGCGTAATGGGCTTCCTCGGTTCCCAGCGCCCTGTCGTTGTAATCGGTGATCTCCGTATCGATCGTGATGCTGACGTTTGTAAGGTCCTGCATCAGACAGTCGGAATCGGATTCCGGAATCAAAAGACCGCCCTGTTCGATCCTTCCGTCACCGGAAGCAGATTCCGGGAGTGCTTCAATGCGCCCACGGATGATCTCAATATCCCATCCCGTGTCCCTGCAGGCCTGCTGCAGCATCGCCTCGTTGTCCGCGTAAAGCCGGAGGAGTTTATCGGGAAGGTCATTTTCCGAGACATTCTCGATCTTCAGTTCAATACTCTGTTCGCCCTCCTGGTCGGAAAGGAAGACTATCAGCTTCTGACCTGCTCTCAGCTGAATCTCGCGCCTCTCGCCGGTAAGCGGGTTTGCGGCATTCACCCAGATGACGCCGCAGATGCCGTACAGGATCTGGCTGTTGTCTGAAAGGCTGCTGTCTGAAACGCCGCCGGCTCTCTCGGTAACAACGTAGGAAGTGTTGCGCCAGGGAATCTGCCGATTGTCGGTGCCCTTATAGAACGTGACATACCCTTCCGGGTCCGTCAGGCTCGTCCCGTCATAGACCTTCTCGGCCGTACCTGTATGGATCGTCAGAGGCGCGGGCACTACCAGAAGTTTCCCGCTCACAGTCTCTATATCGGTAAAATGTTTGGTAACGTCTTCGCCTGCCTCATTGTAGATGGCATAGTTCGAGACGGGGTTGTCGCTCTCGCCGGCTTCCGTGCGGCTGCCTCCGGCACTGGCCTTTACCGAGAAACCGGAGGGAAGGCCGTCAACCAGAATGTCCGATGTGCGGGTCAGGGGCTGCCCGTCATAATATTTGCTCGCGCTCTGCGCCACAAGAGTGACAGTGCCGTCCCATGTCCAGTCGCCATCTGCTGTATACTGTCCGGGCCGGCCGGAAGGAATGATATCGTCCGCAACATCGCAGGCCTGCTTAACGCGGTTTAAGATCGAAGCGTCCTCCGTCACCCGGTCCAGCACAAATCCCTTGAGCTCTTCCTGCGTGATCTCCGAGACGACAGGTTCATGGGTCCCTTCCGCATCCTCGCTGTACTCCGAAACGATCGCTTTTTGGCCGGCGTCGACCGCGAGAGTCTGCTGCTGACCGGCATCGTCGAGGTATGTGATCTCGGTGGATCCTTCCAGGACGCCGACCTGCGAGAGGCGGATGATGCTGCCTTTCTCGGGCGCGAGCTCTGTGAGGTCCACGGACTCCAGGTTCCCGGCGCTCTCGTCCGCGACGGGCTCGCTGGAGATGAACAGGATCGTTCCGCGTATGCCGACGGCGATCGTGGATGTCCGTACGTCCATCGTCTCGCCCGCATCCAATTTATCACTCACATCGAGGAAGATTCTGCCTTCCGTGAGATTCATTGTGAGCGCGCCGTTCCCCTTGGTAAATTCCACGCGGCTCAGGGCGTCCAGCGTGCAGACACGGCCCTTGTCCAGGCCCACGAATGCAGAACTGGCTTCGCCGGTCTTCATGGTCTCGACGCTTCTGAGGCGCGCGTTATCCATGACGGGC
>CAYLHR010000345.1:0-1692 GCA_964383335.1 uncultured Lachnospiraceae bacterium | reverse complement strand
ACAACTTTAAGCTGTTTACGAAACATCGTATAAATCGTAAGCTTTGATTTTGACATTTTGGTTGTAGCTGCCGATACGGGCATCGCCAACATCAGCATCATAATGATCAGTGCAGCTAACCCTAAATATTTTTTCATAATATCTTCCTCAAAGATCTTCCTTGCATCGAGATATCATCAAATATCTTTCAGTTTTACGCTATATCTCGCCGTCCCTGTATGCATTTTCCGGATACTTTCTAGGTCTCGGCTTCTTTCAGTTTCTCATTATTTTACGATATTCCATTTTCAGACCTTGGTAAAAGGCATGTCAGCCTCAAATATAGCTAATAAAGCAGCGCCCAGATAGTATACGACGAGAAATCCGAAGAATAACCATCCGGCTGTAGTCATAAGCATCATCTCTTTCCTGAGATAAGCTTATCACCTTCCTCTGCTAACCCACTAAATGTTGGAGATCCGCTTTTTTGTTGCATTCTAACATATATTCTACCGGAAGCCCTTCCGGTGTAATCAGCGAAACCGATATATATGAGTTTAACGGAATATCAGTAATCCATCCATTCATCAGCCAATCCGTGTTCGATTCATACATATCGTCCATTTTTCCAATATATATTGGAAATGGCTCTCCGTAATTAAACTTCCATCCCTTTTTTAATTTGATTTTTATTTTTTGATTCTTTAAGGCTTTTTTTATGGAATAAGATCGGCTGTGAAAACCTGAGTCATAGGCAGCGAATTTTTTCGCCACATCCGCTTTCCCGATCTTGAAAGATTTAAATGGATTGCTGTATTTCTTTACAACCAGTACTGTAACAATATGACGCTTGCGGCCATTCATTTTTATATCAAAGCTGATCTTCGTTTTTCCTGGTTTTTTCGCTTTAACATAAATAGATACTTCCCTGCCGTTATACGCTTTCTTTACAACGGCAACTTTCGTATTACTGCTTTTTAAGCCGGACAGATCCGAAGTTTTTTTCAATGAGTTTAAATCCCACCAGGTCTCTTCAGCTCGATACTTTTTTCCCTTCTTTTCCAGGTAAATGACTTCCTTCCGACAAGGAAAAGCCATCACCGTTGATGAAAAAAAAATCGTAAATATCATTCCAAGAACAGCAGCTGAAATTACCTTTCCTTTCATGCAGAATCCTCCTTTTCACCCACGAGTCATCATTTTTGAAATAATATCTGTCGCAATACAATCACATTAATCTCTGATGTCTGTTTGACTCACAAAGCAGACTCTTTGAATCATCAGTATAGATAGAAAATCGGAATAAAAAACCCTGCTTTCCGTCAATTTTTATCCTATGATCATTTTAACACAAACTGATCATTAAAGTCGATTGACATGCCGGCTTGAAACGTTGACAGAGGTGCACACCTTCGGTATGATAAGTTATACAAATCATACTAAAGGAGACAATGTAATGAAAGCACCAAAAGGGAAATATGCTTGGACTGCAACTGTGGGGGAGAAGGGTCAGATCGTGATTCCCAAACAGGCACGCGATCTGTTTGAGATCAGGCCCGGAGATACTTTATTGCTGCTGGGTGATGAAAGGCGCGGCATTGCGATACCGCCTAAAGGTGCGTTCGCTGAATTGTTCGGTATGGCTTTTGAAGAGAAGGGAGATGAGGAAGAACAATGAAAATAGCCTGGTTCTGCATTCCCGCGCATGGTCAT
>CAYLHR010000344.1:1441-1709 GCA_964383335.1 uncultured Lachnospiraceae bacterium | reverse complement strand
CGCGTAAAGGACATACCCAGAAAAGAGATGTTTTAGCCGATCCGATGTACGGCAGCAAGGTAGTCACCAAGCTGGTCAACAACATCATGCTGGACGGCAAGAAGGGCGTAGCACAGAAGATCGTATATGGTGCATTTGCCCAGGTCGAGGAAAAGACCGGCAAACCCGCACTGGAAGTCTTCACAGAGGCTATGAACAACATTATGCCGGTGCTGGAGGTCAAGGCCAGAAGAATCGGCGGCGCCACCTATCAGGTGCCGATCGAAGT
>CAYLHR010000344.1:0-1431 GCA_964383335.1 uncultured Lachnospiraceae bacterium | reverse complement strand
GCTCCGCTGGATGACCATGTTCTCCCGCAAGCGAGGCGAGAAGACCGAGGAAGACCGTCTGGCCGGAGAGATCATGGATGCCGCGAACAACACCGGAGCATCCGTAAAGAGAAAAGAAGATATGCACAAGATGGCAGAGGCCAACAAGGCATTTGCACATTACAGATTTTAATTAGGAGGTTTGCCTGTGGCTGAAAGAGAATATCCGTTAGAGAGAACCAGAAACATCGGAATCATGGCGCATATTGACGCAGGCAAGACTACACTTACCGAGAGAATCCTTTATTACACCGGTGTGAACTACAAGATCGGTGATACTCATGAGGGTACAGCGACCATGGACTGGATGGAGCAGGAGCAGGAGCGTGGCATCACGATCACCTCTGCTGCTACCACCTGTCACTGGACGCTTGAGAAGGATAACAAGCCGGCCCCCGGTGCGCTTGAGCATCGTATCAATATAATCGATACTCCCGGACACGTAGACTTTACAGTCGAGGTCGAAAGATCGTTAAGAGTCCTGGACGGAGCAGTCGGCGTGTTCTGCGCAAAGGGTGGTGTAGAACCTCAGTCAGAAAATGTATGGCGCCAGGCTGATACATATAATGTTCCCAGAATGGCCTTCATCAACAAGATGGATATCCTGGGAGCAAACTTCTACGGAGCGGTAGACCAGATCAGGAACCGTCTTCGTAAGAATGCGATCATCCTCCAGCTGCCGATCGGCAAAGAGGATACATTTGCCGGCATCATCGACCTGTTCGAGATGAAGGCTTATTACTACAATGACCAGAAGGGTGAGGACGTCACCATCACGGATATCCCCGAGGATATGAAGGATGATGCCGAACTTTACCACACAGAGCTCGTTGAAAAGATCTGTGAGCTTGATGATGACCTGATGATGGCTTACCTGGAGGGTGAAGAGCCTTCCGTGGAAGACCTGAAGAAGGCCCTCAGAAAAGCGACCTGCGAGTGCACCGCGATCCCCGTCTGCTGCGGTTCTGCTTACCGCAACAAGGGCGTTCAGAAGATGCTCGACGCAGTCATCGAATACATGCCCGCTCCTACCGATATCCCTGCGATCAAGGGCGTTGATGCGGACGGAAATGAAGTTGAGAGACACAGTTCGGATGAAGAACCTTTCTCCGCGCTTGCTTTCAAGATCATGGCCGATCCTTTCGTAGGAAAGCTTGCATTCTTCCGTGTTTATTCCGGAACCATGAATTCAGGCTCCTATGTTTACAACGCCACCAAGCAGAAGAAGGAGCGTGTGGGACGTATCCTGCAGATGCACGCCAACAAGCGTATGGAACTGGAGAAGGTCTATTCAGGCGACATTGCCGCTGCCGTAGGTCTGAAGATCACCACTACCGGTGATACGATCTGCGACGAAGCGCATCCGGTCATCCTGGAGTCCATGGAGTTCCC
>CAYLHR010000343.1:0-1720 GCA_964383335.1 uncultured Lachnospiraceae bacterium | reverse complement strand
GATCCTGCTTTTTTTCTATTCAGTTAGACTTTTTCAGTGGTCTCGAACCGTCCCCACTGACTCACAAAAGGAGAAAGCAACATGCCCAGAATTCTTTCCTATCGCGCGTCGGAGGCCGACGAGGGCCGCCGGGTGCGGGACATCATCCGGCAGGAGTTCCGCCTCGTCGCCCACGACTCCGCGCGGGCCAAATACAGAACGGAGAAGGGAATCACCGTAAACGGGGAAACCGTCATGGTCAGCCGGCCGCTCGCGCCGGGTGACCTGGTGGAGGTGCGCCTTGACTTCGAGATGCCGGAGCACACGGTGCCGTCGGAGGGGCCTCTCACCGTTCTCTACGAGGACGAGGACGTCCTCTGCGTCGACAAGCCGGCGGGGATGGTGGTGCACCCCTCGCACGGGCATTTTGCGGATTCGCTCGGCAACCGGATCGCGGCCTATTTTCTGAGGAACGGGGAGCCGCACGAGATCCGCACCGTCGGCAGGCTGGACAAGGACACAAGCGGCGTGCTCGTCGTCGCGAAGAGCCGCACGGCGACGGCCATCCTGACCGGCCAGGTGGGAAATGAGCCCTGCAAAAAGGAGTATCTGGCGCTCGCCGCCGGCACATTTTCAGGGAAGGAGGGCACCGTCGAGGCGCCGATCAGCGCGGAGTATATCGACAAAAACCGCCGCGAGGTGACGGAGGACGGGAGGTACGCCCTCACGCGCTATCAGGTGCTGGAGCAGTACGGGGGCTTCGCGCTCGTGAAGGCGGAGATCGAGACGGGGCGCACGCACCAGATCCGGGTGCACATGGCGCACATCGGGCACCCGCTTCTGGGGGACCCGATCTACGGAAGCGCGGGGAATGAGGCGGATAATGCGGCCCCCCTCACCAGGGCCGCCCTCCACGCGCGGCGGGTCTCCTTCCGTCAGCCGTTTACGCGCGAGCCGGTCACCGTGACCGCGGAGATCCCGGAGGATATGCGGCGGGTGATGGAGTATGGCGCTGACGGACAGGTTCTGTGAGACGGGTCTGCCCGGCACTGACGGACAGGTCCTGTGAGACGGGTTCGCCCGGCGCTGACGGACGGGTTTCCTGCCGGAATCCGCAGTGATATAATATCAGGCAGAAACACCCGAAAAGGAGGTACCATGATGAGCTTTACAGATCTCGCCAAAGCGCGCTATTCGTGCAGATCCTTCACAGACCGGCCGGTGGAGGACGAAAAAATCAAAGAGATTCTCGAGGCGGGCCTCGCCGCCCCCACGGCCGTCAATTATCAGCCCTACAAGATCTGGGTCATTCAGGGAGAGGAAAATGCGGCCAAAATCGCCGGAACCACCAAATACACCTTCGGCGCGAAGACCTTCATCCTCGTCGGCGCCGCCCCGGAGAAGGCCTGGGTGAGGCGGTACGACGGCGCGAATTTCTGCGACGTCGACGCCTCCATCGTCGCCACACACATCATGCTGGCGATTCAGGACCTGGGACTTGGGACCACGTGGGTCGGGTCATTTGACGCGCCGAAATTCGCGGAGCTCTTCCCGGAGACGAAGGGATATCACCTCGACGCGCTATTCCCGATCGGCTACCCGGCCGGCGAGCCCTCGCCCAAGCACACGCTGAGGGATGAGTCCGTCATACAGTATCTGTGAGTGAGCGGGGACGTGAGTCGGATGGGGACGTGAGTCAGTGGGGACGGTTCTGTTTGACTCATTGCGTCCCTGACGCAAC
>CAYLHR010000342.1:0-1734 GCA_964383335.1 uncultured Lachnospiraceae bacterium | reverse complement strand
ATGATGCTGCCTCCGTGTCAGTATGGACTGTCAGCTGCCTTCCGGCCTGTATCTGATTCAATTATAACTGATTTCTCTGCGGTTTTGTAGATTGACAGGGGGACAGCCGGTTGTATACTCTGGAGTACAATACCTTATGATAAAAACGGAGTTTTGAAGCATGAAGGAATATGCGAAAGTCATCCTGAAAAAGGGCGGAGGACGCCTCCTCAAATCCGGCGGCGCCTGGGTCTTCGACAACGAAATCGCGGAGGTGCGCGGACCTCATCTGAACGGGGACCTGATCAGGGTGTCCGATTTTGACGGCTATCCCCTCGGCACGGGCTATATCAACCACCACTCCGTCATCCGCGTGCGGATGCTGACCAGGGATCCTGCGGAGGAGATCGACGCCGCCTTCTTCCGGCGCCGGCTTCAGGACGCCTGGAATCTGCGCAAAAAGGTGTGCGATACGTCCAGCTGCCGCGTCGTATTCGGAGAGGCGGATTTCCTTCCGGGCATCACGATCGACAAATACGAGGACGTCCTCGTCGCGGAATCCCTGACACTGGGAATTGAGCGTTACAAAGAAGAAATCATCGGGATTCTGAAGGAAATTCTGGCCGAAGACGGAATCCGGATCCGCGGCGTCTATGAAAGAAGCGACGCCAGGGAGCGCGAAAAGGAGGGCATGGAGCGGGTCACGGGCTTCATCGGCCCGGAATTTGACACGGACATTCAGATCACGGAAAACGGCGTACGCTACCACGTCGACGTGAAGGAGGGCCAGAAGACCGGCTTCTTCCTGGATCAGAAATACAACCGCCTGGCGATTCAGCCCCTCTGCGCCGGAGCCGAGGTGCTGGACTGCTTCACCCACACCGGCTCATTTGCCTTAAATGCGGCATATGCGGGCGCGGCCCGCGTGACGGGCGTCGACGCCTCCGCGTCCGCCGTGGAGATGGCCCGGCGGAACGCGGAGCTGAACGGCTTCACAAACACGGAATTCCTGAGGGCGGATGTTCTCGAGCTGCTTCCGCAGCTCGCCGCCGCGGGACGGCAGTATGACGTCGTCATCCTGGATCCGCCCGCCTTCGCCAAATCCCGCGCAAGCGTCAAAAACGCGGTGAAGGGCTACCGCAGAATCAACCGGGACGGCATGAAGCTCGTGAAGCCGGGCGGTTTTCTCGCCACCTGCTCCTGCTCGCACTTCATGACCCGCGAGCTCTTTGAGGATATGCTTCGGAGCGCGGCCCGCGAGGCACATGTCCGCGTGCGCCAGATCGAGGCCAGGGCGCAGGCCCCCGACCACCCGATTCTCTGGACCGCCGCGGAGTCCTATTACTTAAAATTTTACATCATGCAGATTCTGAAATGACGGACGACAGTGCAGGCTTTCTCATTCCGCCGTGCCGCTGACCGGTCCGGGAGACAGCTTCGCCGCTGACCGGTCCGGGAGACAGCTTCGCCGCCGGCCGGTCCGGGAGACAGCTTCACCGCCGGCCTGTCTGAGAGTCAGAAAAATGCACATAAAGAACCGCCGGGTCAACCCGGCGGTTCCGCTGTTTCTGCTTATCCTTATATGCTTATGCCATATCATCCGGCGGATGAGATCACTCCGCCGTATCGATGATCTCCAGCATGTGCTCCTCGTTCATCCTTCTGCACATGGCGATGAAGGTGTCGAGCGGCACATTTTTCAGCTGCTTGTTGCCGCGGATATTGATGGAGACCGTGCGGTTCTCCGCCTCCTGT
>CAYLHR010000341.1:0-1754 GCA_964383335.1 uncultured Lachnospiraceae bacterium | reverse complement strand
GTGGAAGCGGATACCGCCGCCGATCATCTCACGATTGTCATCGCCGATGACGGATGCGGCATGACGCCCGAGCAGGTGAAGCAGGTGACAGATCCCTTCTTTACGACGCGGAAGACGCGGCGGGTGGGGCTGGGAGTGCCCTTCTTCAAGCTGGCGGCGGAGATGAGCGGAGGCAGCTTCGAGATTGAGTCGGAGAAGGGAAAGGGAACGACGGTGACGGCAGTGTTCGGTCTTACAAACGTGGACCGCATGCCTCTCGGCGATATGACATCCACGATGCACTCGCTCATCACGATGCACGAGGACACCGATTTTCTCTACCGCTACACATACGACGGCGACAGCTTTGAGTTGGATACGAGGGAGTTCCGCGAGGTTCTGGGCGGAGTGCCGTTCAGTACGCCGGACGTCTCGCAGTATATCAGGGAGTATCTCAGGGAAAACGAGGCAGAAGTAACCAGGGGAAGAACTATTTAAGAAAGGATCAATGCGACATGAAATCGTTAGAAGAACTGAAGGCGATCCGTGAGCGGATGCAGGGCCAGCTCGGCATGCGCGAAGAGGGAGAGGACCAGACCCGCGTCGTGGTGGGCATGGCGACCTGCGGCATAGCGGCCGGCGCCCGTCCCGTTCTCAACAAGTTCGCGGAGCTTGTTCAGGAGCGCGGAATCAAGAATACGGTCGTCACGCAGACCGGCTGCATCGGCATCTGCCGCTTCGAGCCGATCGTGGAGATTTACGAGCCCGGCAAGCCGAAGGTGACCTATGTCCACATGGACGCCGAGAAGGCGGAGGAAGTCGTAAACAGGCATCTGGTCGGCGGGCAGGTAGTCAAGGAGTACGTGATTCCGGCGACAATCAGCGTACCGACGAAGTAAAGAGGAGGAAGCAGTATGTATCGTGCACATGTACTGGTATGCGGAGGAACCGGCTGCGCCTCTTCGGGCAGCGCGAAGATTCAGGATACCTTTAAGGAACAGCTTAAGGAGAAGGGCCTCGAGAATGAAGTCGCGATCGTCCAGACAGGATGTCACGGCCTCTGCGCGCTGGGTCCGATCGTTGTGGTTTATCCGGAAGGCACCTTCTATTCACAGGTGACGGCGGAAGATGTCCCCGAGATCGTCTCCGAGCATCTTCTTAAGGGACGTATCGTGGAGCGTCTCGTCTACAAGGAGGAGGACGAGGACGAGGGAAGCGTCAAGTCCTACAACGATACCGATTTCGCCAAGAAGCAGCACCGCGTCGCGCTCCGCAACTGCGGTGTCATCAACCCCGAGAACATCGACGAGTATATCGGAACCCGCGGCTATGAGGCGCTGGGTAAGGTGCTCACCGAGATGACGCCCGAGGAGGTCATCGATGTGATCCTCGCTTCCGGTCTCCGCGGCAGAGGCGGCGCCGGTTTCCCGACCGGAAGAAAATGGCAGCTGGCCAGAACGCTCGTCCAGGACGGCGGACCCAAGTACGTCTGCTGCAACGCCGACGAGGGCGACCCGGGCGCGTTCATGGACAGATCCGTCCTTGAGGGCGATCCGCACGCCGTTCTTGAGGCTATGGCGATCGCCGGCTACGCGATCGGCGCCAACCAGGGCTACATCTATGTCCGCGCCGAGTATCCGATCGCCGTTCAGAGACTTGGCATCGCCATTAAGCAGGCCAAGGAGTACGGACTCCTCGGAAAGAATATTTTCTAGACAGGATTTGATTTTGACATCGAGCTGCGTCTGGGCGCCGGCGCTTTCGTCTGCGGCGAG
>CAYLHR010000340.1:0-1755 GCA_964383335.1 uncultured Lachnospiraceae bacterium | reverse complement strand
AGTCTGGATTCTGGCGATGTTCTTG
The DNA here is from genome assembly GCA_964383335.1 of uncultured Lachnospiraceae bacterium. GTDB lineage: Bacteria > Bacillota > Clostridia > Lachnospirales > Lachnospiraceae > Chordicoccus. The sequence continues at coordinate 1,730 of CAYLHR010000340.1, read as the reverse complement.
CGGACATCCCTGATTCTTCCCGTGGTGTCCAGCTGGTTGGTGGCATTCTGGAATCTGAGGTTAAAGAGCTCCTTCTTCGCCGATACGAGCTCTTCATGCAACTCTTCTGCGGACTTCGTTCTCAGTCCCTCTAAATATCTGCTGTTCTTAGTCATGCCTCTTCACCGCCTTCTTCTGCCGGAGCAGCCGGCTGAACATTGTACCTGGCTTCAAGCTGTTCCTTTGAGACAATCTTGCAGGGGCACGGAAGCTTGTGCATCGCAAGACGCAGAGCCTCTCTGGCAACTTCCTCGTCAACACCTGCGATCTCAAAGAGCACGCGGCCCGGTTTTACGACAGCAACCCAGTACTCGACAGAGCCTTTTCCTGACCCCATTCGGGTCTCAGCGGGCTTTGCCGTAACAGGCTTGTCCGGGAAGATATCGATCCAGACCTTACCGCCTCTTTTGATGTATCTTGTCATGGCGACACGGGCGGCCTCAATCTGATTGGAACGGATCCAGCAGGGTTCCGTGGCGACGAGTCCGAACTCACCGTAATTGATCATGAGACCCTTGGTGGGCTTGCCTCTCATGGAACCGCGCATCTGCTTTCTGTGTTTGACTCTCTTCGGCATTAACATAATCGATCACTCCCTCCCCTTGTTCTCTTTTGTCGGAAGGACTTCTCCGTTGTAAACCCACGCTTTTACACCGACCTTGCCGTACTGCGTATCAGCCTCTGCGAAGCCGTAGTCAATATCGGCGCGAAGTGTCTGAAGCGGAATGGTGCCTTCACTGTAGGTTTCCTTGCGCGCGATGTCCGCACCGCCGAGACGTCCGGATACGGAAGTCTTGACTCCCAGGGCGCCGGAGCGCATGGTTCTCTGCATGGTGGACTTCATGGCGCGGCGGAAGGAAATACGGTTCTCAAGCTGAAGCGCGATGTTCTCGGCGACGAGCTGGGCGTCGCGGTCCGGGCGCTTGATCTCCTTGATATCGATGAGAACCTTTCTGCCGATCTTCTTGGCGAGCTCGGCCTTCAGCTTCTCGATCTCGGCGCCGCCCTTGCCGATCACAAGACCCGGCTTAGCCGTATAGATCGTGACCTTGATGCGGTCCGAGGCGCGCTCGATTTCAATTTTGGAAATGCCTGTGCTGTAAAGCTTCTTCTTAAGGAAATCACGGATCTGATGATCCTCGACAAGATAGTCCGCAAAATCCTTCTCCGCGTACCACTTGGACTCCCAATCTTTGATGATACCGACACGGAGACCGTGCGGATTAACTTTCTGACCCATTTTGTCCTCCTTTATCTCTCATCCAGAACGATCGTGATGTGGCTTGTACGCTTGAGAATCCTGTACGCGCGGCCCTGGGCGCGGGGCTGGATTCTCTTCATCGTCGTGGCTCTTCCGGCGTAGCACTCTGCCACATAGAGATGGCTGCGGTTCATGCCGCTGTTGTTCTCGGCATTGGCGACCGCGGATTCAAGGAGCTTTTTAATCACTGCGGATGCGTAGCGCGGGCTGTATGTCAGAATTCCGAGCGCTGTCTCAACATCCTTACCGCGAATTGCGTCCAGTACAAAGCAGGCCTTCTGAACGGAAATTCTGGCGTGAGAAAGACGCGCATGCGGTCTCATCTCTCTTTTTGAATCATTTCTCTCCCGTTTAATCTGGGATCTATGTCCTTTACCGGATCTTCGGAACTTCCGGAGAATTATGGTATCTGGTGGAAGGAAAGGAGAAA
>CAYLHR010000339.1:0-1755 GCA_964383335.1 uncultured Lachnospiraceae bacterium | reverse complement strand
CGCCTATCTCGGAAAGAACGTAAAAAATGTTGCCGCCGTCAAGGAGGCATCCGGAGACATCAGCCAGGTCGCGAAACTCATCGAGCTCGCGGACGGAAGCCTTGACGTCTATTCCGGAAACGACGACCAGATTGTTCCGATCTGCTCCCTCGGTGGAGTCGGCGTCATTTCCGTTCTTTCAAATGTGGCCCCGCAGGAGACGCACGACATGGTGCAGTACTGTCTCGACGGCAATTACGCCGAGGCGGCGAAGCTGCAGCTCCGCTCTCTCGAGCTCTGCCGCCAGCTTTTCTGCGAGGTGAATCCGATCCCCGTGAAGGCCGCGCTCAATATGCAGGGCTTTCAGGTGGGCATTCCCCGTCTGCCGCTCACGGAGATGGAGGAGGAACACAAGGCCGCGCTCAAAAAGGCCATGATTGAATTCGGAGTACTGTAAGAGAACGATGTGATCCGCAGTCCGCTAAAGGGCTGCGGATATTTATTATGTTTTATAACGGGAGGATATTACTATGATAAGCATGATTCTTCACGGCGCGTGCGGACATATGGGCAGAGTGGTCGCGGAGATGGCCGCGCAGGATGCCGGCATTCAGATCGTGGCCGGAGTCGATGCCTTCGGCGAAGCTTATGCGGATTTTCCGGTGTACAGAAGCATCGGCGAGTGCACGGAGATGGCCGACGTCATCGTCGATTTTTCCGTCGCTCCCGCAGTGGATGAGCTGATCGCCTACGGCGTCGAGCGGATGATTCCGATGGTCATCTGCACGACGGGGCTTTCCGACGCCCAGATCGGAAATCTGAGGGAGGCGTCGGAGCAGGTCGCGGTCTTTCGCTCCGGCAACATGTCCCTTGGCATCAACCTCGTCATGAAGCTTCTTCGAGACGCGGCGAAGACGCTCTGCCCGAACGGTTTCGATCCGGAGATCGTCGAAATGCATCACAGGAGGAAGCTGGACGCACCGAGCGGCACCGCGGTCATGCTGGCCGACAGCATCAAAGAGGCGACGGGCGGCAGGTACGGCACGTATACGTACGGGCGCTCGGACCGCCGCGAGAAGCGCGATCCGGATGAAATCGGCATCTCCTCCGTGCGAGGCGGGACCATCGTCGGCGTGCACGACGTGATCTTCGCCGGCGAGGACGAGATGATCGAGATCCGCCACACGGCCAGCTCGCGGGCCATCTTCGCGAAGGGAGCGATCTCGGCCGCGAAGTTTCTCGCGCAGAAGGGGCCCGGCCTCTATGATATGTCGGATGTGATTGAGGCGGCGGTGTGATTCGCTGAGTATGGCTTGTGAATCAGGATAAATGATGAAAAGATGGTATGCTGACGGACGGATGAAATATTTCTTTCTTCGGTTCTCCCAACGGCCTTCTGAGCCACAGCACTAGTGCGACTAGCTCGCTTTCGGGTCTCCGCATACGGAGCCCCTTCGCTCACAAGTCTTACTACGGCTCTGTCTCCGAAGTGCCTAAAAGCGGTCGAAAGACTCCTCATAAAGAAATATTTCATCCGTCCTGACAAAAAAGTCGCTCCAGATATGCTGTATTTACACCTGTACTTGGCCAACGAAGCGGAGCGGAGCAGCATACCGGTGTTTCTTCAGGAGTCTTAACACAGAGACGATGATTCACGATTGTTTTTTGCCTGACGCGGCCAACCGAGTTCTGCCATTGGCCTGGCAGCAAGGTTTTCACTCCCTTCTGCCCAAGGCACGCCTCCGGGTTGGCCCGGCGACCTCGCAATCCGCCTTC
>CAYLHR010000338.1:0-1769 GCA_964383335.1 uncultured Lachnospiraceae bacterium | reverse complement strand
CGATTGTCGTTTACGATGAGAAGTGGCAGAACGCCAGACAGAAGGTATCCGTCAGTCTCCTGAAAAAAGAAAAGGGAACCGAGACACCGCTGAAAGGGGCGATCTTCGGACTCTATACTGCAGAGGACATCAAGTCAAAGGACGGCAAGGTGCTGATCGAGAAGGATACCCTGATCGAGCAGAAAACCACAGATGCCGACGGACAGATCTTCTTTATCGCTGATCTGCCGATCGACGGAAAGTACTACCTGCAGGAACTTTTTGCCCCGAACGGATATGTCAATGCCGGAGAGAAGAAGGAGTTTACCTTCACCTATGAAGGCAGCGATAAGGATCTGCTCTCTTACAGCTTTACCTTTGTGAACGAGCCTACCACAGTGGAAGTGTCCAAGACGGATATCACTACGGGTAAGGAACTACCGGGTGCCCATCTGCGGGTGATTGATGAAAACGCTAACGTGATCGACGAATGGATTTCGGAGGAGAAGCCGCATATCATTCAGAAGCTGGTGGTCGGCCGTGAATACGAGCTGATCGAAACAAAACCGGCGGACGGCTATGCGACGGCGGAATCTGTGACCTTTAAGATCGAGAATAGCGGAGAAGTCCAGAAGGTAAAGATGGAAGATGACGTAACGAAGGTCCGCCTGTCCAAGACAGATATCACTGACGGAAAACCGGTTATTGGCGCGAAGCTCAGCATCCTCAACGAGGCCGGAAAGGTCGTGGAGACCTGGACGACTACGGAGGAGGAACATTATATCGAGAAGCTGCCGGTCGGCAAGTATACGCTCCGTGAGGAGACTGCACCTGCAGGTTATCTGGTGGCGGAGGACGTGCTCTTTACAGTGAAGGATACCGGCGTGGAGCAGAAAATCGAGATGAAGGACGACTACACGAAGGTGGAGATCACCAAGTCCGACATCACTGACGGGAAACCGGTCATCGGTGCAAAGCTGACTATCTTCGATCAGGATGGCAAGGAAGTCGAAAGCTGGGTGACGGAAGAAAAACCGCACTACATCGAGAAGCTCTCTGTAGGTGAGTATACGCTCCGTGAAGTGACGGCTCCGGACGGCTATTTGAAAGCGGAAGATGTGAAGTTTACCGTGAAGGATACCGGCGAGATCCAGAAGGTTGCCATGAAGGATGATTATACGAAGGTGGAAATCTCCAAGCAGGATATCACCAACAGTAAGGAGATCCCTGGCGCGAAGCTGACCATTTTTGATAAGGATGGCAAGGAAGTCGAGAACTGGGTATCGGAGGAGAAGCCTCACTATATCGAAAAGCTGCCAGTTGGCGAGTATACGCTTCGTGAGGTGACGGCTCCGGATGGTTATGAAGTTGCGGAGGATGTGAAGTTTACCGTTGCAGAAACCGGTGAGATCCAGACTGTTGTCATGAAGGATAAGCCGAAGAAGCAGCCGGAGACCACACCGGCAACGGAGAAGCCCACAACACCGGACAACCCGACAAACCCGACGAATCCGTCTACACCGATTGCCAGCACGGAGAAGCCAAAGGAGACACCGACTACACCGAAGACCGGTGATGACCGGAACCCGCTGATCTGGCTCCTGCTCCTGGGCATCGGCGGATGCATGGCAGGTGCTGCATGGTATCTGCGGAAGAAAGATGAAAAGGATCAGAATCAGGATTGATGACTGATCTGTCGTGCTGAGAAAGTATGGGAACATGAAAGCCCCCGGCCTAGCGCAGTGTTCATAAAACAGTAAGACTGAAAAATGAGCACTGTTGCTATTGGG
>CAYLHR010000337.1:0-1778 GCA_964383335.1 uncultured Lachnospiraceae bacterium | reverse complement strand
GCCGGTACTGCAGTTTTCCACAGGAGCGTCAGTATCATAGCTTTATAAGTCATGAAGAGCCAGCGCGGACCTGTAGTACAGATCAAACGTAGTCTGGTCATACTGATAGGTGACAACACCGCCGTCCGTGATAAAGATATACCCGTCGTCGACAGATCCCTCCTCGACATAGGGGTTGTTCCCTTTCAGGAACAGCTGGTCCGGCTCACCGGTCGTTCCTTCATCGCAGTTCGTCACATCCACCAAGTAATTGCCTCCGTCCGGCATGCGGACTACATTCCACATATGCGCACCGGCCCCTGTGCCGCCGTCCATTGTGCCGGTGACGCTGATGCAGCTGACCAGCGGTGAGTTAAACTCGGTCAAGTCGCAGAGATACTGGAATGCCTTGGCATATCCCTCGCAGACGACTTTCGTGTCCGGATTGTCGTCAAACACCCAGACAAGCTGCCACGGATTCGTGCCGTCATAATGATCAGCTTCGGCTGCGTCATAGTTGTAAGAGGTTTTTTGGCAGATCTGATTGAAATATTCGCGCAGTTTGTCATGATCCGGCATGTCGGCGTAGATGGTTACGATATCCCGGGCATGGTCCGCTGCATCCTGGGCGGCTATTACCTTCCACCCGTCATATACATACAGCTCTCCCTCGACAGCGTAATCAGAGGCGATGGTCATCATAAACTCTATGCCGCCCGAGATGTCGAGCACCCATTCCCCGCCGCTTGTAGATGCGCTGATTAAAGAATTTGTTCTGACTCCTTCTGTTTTATCAAACCAGTAAAGCTCATACGGGTGGGTTGCAATCAGGACGTTCATGATCCGGGTCAGATTATAAGGCATTATTTCGTTGACGGCGTTCATTGCTTCTTCCGTGATTTTATTGTCCTCGACAATCGCGGCAACGCCCAGTTCTTCCGCCGTCCACTCCGTCTTCTCAATTCCGAGCTCGGCGGCCGTTACGGTAAAGATCGAATAATCCCGGTTCCCGAGAGCGATTTCTGTGGCATAGGCGCTGAGAATCTGATAAATATTCTCTTCAACCGGCTCCAGAGTAATCAAACCTGCATGCGACGCCTTAGCGGGGCCGGACGCCTTAACGGAGGCGGACTTATCGTCGCCGGCTGCTTTTTCCGGATAAAAGATCCGCTCGACATACTCCCGGAACATCTCGTCCGGGTCGTCCGGGCCGATGCCCGTCACTGTCTGCCCCGGCACCTCCACCGTGATGACTGTACCGGGATCCGGCAGCTTCCCTTCTGCCTCCGGGTTCTGTGCCAGTTCGCCGTCTGCCCCGTAAACCGGAAATATACATCCGACGAGGAGCGATGCGGCCAGGAGTACGGACAATACTGACTTGCTTCGTTTCTTCATAATCATATCCCTCTTTCGGTGCCTTTCACCCTTTAGTCTTCAATAATTTTCCCTTCAGCAGTTCCTGCGCCTAATCTGCACTGATTTCTTCCATTCATTTTTCATCCCGTTTTTATAGTTATAAATCCATATATTTCTCCATGTTGTGATGGCTTTCTAAATGGCAAAAAGTCCGCTATACAACGAGCATAAATATATTTACTTTTGAATATTTTTATTATACGACATGTCTCAAATTACGTCAATGATGCTATGCGGCACATTAAGAGGAAAGATCAGACAACTCTGAATATGCATTTTGTATATCGTTGAGTTCGTATTCACCGATTGATTCGTTTCCAACATTTCTGAAAATATGAAACGACTTTCTCTTAAATATCATTTCATAAAAGATGTTGTTCAAT
>CAYLHR010000336.1:0-1781 GCA_964383335.1 uncultured Lachnospiraceae bacterium | reverse complement strand
GGCCGAGGATAAGAGAGTTTGCAAATTTGAGGATAATGAGGAGTGCTAATTCACAGGTTGTGTGTGAATTCCCACCCCCTCCTATCCTCCCCTTCGCACTTTTCATTAGCGCGAGAAGGGCAGCACGATCTTATGGTCTGACAACCAGAAAGACAGAAAAGAGGATAGAAGAATAAAGGGATAATAGAATAGACAGGCCCTGCGGCCTGAGCAATTATGGAGTCTACTGCTGTTCCGTGACTCTTGTTATTGCTAATTGAATCAGAACAATTCAGATACTACAATCTACAGTGGGTCGAAGGGAGAGTCAGACGTTTGGTAAAGGCGGTAACAGATGGCCCGGATCAGTCGAAATAGCGGACATTTGTTTCAGAATCGATTTCGAAACGGGGTAATTGAGGAAGCCGATATCTGCCTGCGGTGTAGATGAAAATCAGAGAATTTGAAACAGAACTGCAAAGACGTTATAATAAAAACCGAAGAAAAGAGAGGAGAGTGAATGATATGCGAAAAATCGGGAAAATATTATTTGCAGGATTTGTGCTGATTTCAGCCGTCATATTCTCACAGACGGTTCAGGCGGCACGCTATAAGACCCTATATACAAATTCGGGCTGGCCTGTGGAAGACCGGACGGTGGGCGGAACGGTCTTTTCCAGTGATTACAGCACGCTGACAGAGTCGTCCAGGCTGTTTGCAGAAAAGGACGGAAGAACCGTAACGATTTCGACGTCCTTCAATGGCGGCGCCGTGATCAGCAACGGGTCGACGGTCTACTACTGTGCGAAAAGCGCCGGCAGACCGGCCCTGTATAAGGCCTCCGTCAGCAAAGGTACATCCAAAAAGATGGGAAATCTTGCGGGTGCCGGGCATTACGTGGACCTTGCGGGCCTTTATAAAAACACGGTGTATTACATCATTGATGTACCGGAAGGGGAGTTCGCCCGGTTCACCCTGAAGAACGGAAAGTCGAAAAAATTACGTTTCGGAGAAGCGGTAACATCCGCAGATCAGAAAGGAAAGTACTTTATCCTGACAGACGGAACGGGTGCGGGATATTCCTACCTTGGAGCCTATAATGCGGCAAAAGGAAAATTCAGAAGATTCGCAAAGTCGCCTTGCCAGTGGCATATCGTATCAAAATATGTATATTTTGCGGAAGTCATAAAGGGAGAGGCATATGCAAACCAGCCGTATACCATCCGGGTGAAAAGATATGCCTTTTCCGGCGGGAAAACAAAGACCCTTGTGAAATCCCTGAAGGTAAAAGAAGTGATGAAAATATCCACCAAAGGGATCACCTATAAGAATACTTCCGGAAAGAAAAAGACGAAGAAGTGGTAAGCCGGATTACCGGAAATCTGAATTCATTCCGGCAAGGCAAACAATAAGATATGATGAAGAAGTCAGTGGATCATAACGGCTGTTATAGTGCTGTGCAGAGCCGGAGAGCGGGCTGCCGAACCATGACCCGCTGCCGTCTGTGTTGTCGCAAAAATGAAGGCATTAGTCAAGTGATGAGATCGATTTAAAGCCCTGCGGCCTGAGCATGTAACGGAGCTGACTGCGTTAATTCGTGGAAGGCTCCTTTTGTTTTGACTGAAAACGTCCAAAACAAGAAGAAATGAGTGAATAACCGCCCAAAGGGCGTGAGAAAATAAGGGAAAAAAGGAGTTAGAGTCCGCGAAAGCGTGGAAATACGTGCTTTTCAGATGATCTGCGTCAGCATGATTATTCCGGGGTGGCAGAGCCACCCAATCCGATGAAATAGAGCCACCGGT
>CAYLHR010000335.1:0-1788 GCA_964383335.1 uncultured Lachnospiraceae bacterium | reverse complement strand
GACACACGGTCCGTCAGTAAGTCCGATGAGCCTGCGGACCGCGCCGCGCGAAGGAGGATAACGATATGTCAGGATACAGAAAGCTCAGCAGAAATTCCGCGCAGAGAAAAGCGCTTCTCAGAAACCAGGTCACGGCTCTGCTTTATCACGGCCGTATCATCACGACCGAGTCCAAGGCCAAAGAAGTCGCCAGGATCGCCGAGGGCCTGATCGCCCTCGCGGTGAAGGAAAAGGACAATTATGAAACCGTCACCGTGACGGCTAAGGTTCCGAAGAAGGACGCGGACGGCAAGAGAGTGAAGGAAGAGAAGGACGGCAGAAAGGTTCCGGTCTTCTATGAGGAGCAGAGAGAGATTCAGAAGGATCTTCCCTCCAGACTTCACGCCAGAAGAAAGATGCTCAAGGTCTTCTATCCCATCACGGAGGTTCCGGCCGAGGGCAAGGGACGCAGACGCGGCACGAAGAAGGTCGATATGCCGAAGAAGATGTTTGAGGAGATCGCTCCGAAGTATGTGAACCGCAACGGCGGCTACACAAGAATCGTGAAGATCGCCCAGCGCCCCGGCGATGCGGCCATGAAAGTGCTTCTTGAGCTGGTCTGATCGAAGGACCGGAATAAGCGGTGAACAGATGAACACCGGCGGGATAACCGCCGGTGTTTTTGCGTGTTTTCATTCCGCCCTTTATCGTTTATAATAAATGGGTATGCGTGACGGCGCCTTGCGCGTCCGTCCCGCCTGTAGAAGGCGCAGATGAGCAGCTGCTGCATCGCAGGCCTGAAATATATCAGAAACATTACAGAAAGTGTGATCCATGGATAATCGGTCAAATAACGGGGGAAATCAACAGAACGGAGGAAATCACCGTCAGTCGCTCCTCATCCTGCTGGTCTGCGTGCTGGTCAGCATGATGTGCATGAGCCTCTTCTCGGGCATGCTGAATCATTCGTCCGCGAGGAAGGTGACTTACGACGAGTTTCTCCGCATGCTGAAAGCCGGAGAGGTCAAGTCCGTGACAATCGGAAACGAGCGCGTGGACATCACTCCGGAGAGCGGAGACGGCCAGGCTGTCATCCGCTTTTACACGACGCGGACGGAGGACGTGACGGCCCTGACGGAGCGTCTCGCCAAAGCGGGCGTAACCTTCGAGAAGAAGGAGACGAGCATGGCCTCGGAGCTCGTGACGACGGTTCTCAGCTTCCTGATTCCGTTTGTGCTCTTCATGGCGGTCTTCAGCATTTTCATGAACCGCATGGGACGGGGCGGCGGAGGCATCATGGGCGTGGGAAGAAACCGCGCGAAGACCTATGTGCAGAAGAACACCGGCGTGACCTTCAGGGATGTCGCGGGTGAGGATGAAGCCAAGGAGAGCCTGCAGGAGGTGGTGGAGTTTCTCCACAATCCGGGCAGGTATGTGGAGATCGGCGCAAAGCTTCCCAAGGGCGCCCTTCTTGTGGGCCCCCCCGGCACGGGAAAGACGCTTCTCGCCAAGGCCGTGGCCGGCGAGGCCAATGTGCCCTTCTTCTCCCTGTCGGGCTCCGAGTTTGTCGAGATGTTCGTGGGCGTCGGCGCGAGCCGCGTGAGAGACCTGTTTGAGGAAGCCAAGAAAAATGCGCCCTGTATCATTTTCATCGATGAAATCGACGCCATCGGCAAAACCAGGGACAGCGGGCGCTTCGGCGGAAACGATGAGCGGGAGCAGACCCTGAATCAGCTGCTCGCGGAGATGGACGGTAACGATATGATAGTGTTTGATGCAGTGATCTACAATACGGACAGGCACTTTGGC
>CAYLHR010000334.1:0-1797 GCA_964383335.1 uncultured Lachnospiraceae bacterium | reverse complement strand
ACAGCCGTCCGAAGAACTGGAAATACGCCAGAAACAAGAACGTCATCGTGATCGGAGGCTCCGGTTCCGGTAAGACCAGGTACTATGTCAAACCCAACCTGATGCAGATGCCTGAGAAAGTATCTTATGTGGTCACGGATCCGAAAGGTACGATCGTAGTCGAGTGCGGAAAAATGCTGGTGAAGGCCGGGTATCAGCTGAAGGTGCTGAATACCATTAACTTCGCCAAGTCGATGCATTATAATCCGTTCCACTATATCCGGACCGAGAAGGACATCCTGAAGCTGGTTAACACGATCATTGCCAATACCAAGGGCGATGGGGAAAAGTCCTCCGAGGATTTCTGGGTGAAGGCGGAAAGACTGCTTTACTGTGCGCTGATCGGTTTTATCTACTACGAAGCGCCGGAGGAGGAACAGAATTTTTCTACCCTGCTTGAGTTTCTGAACGCCTCCGAAGCCAGGGAGGATGACGAGGAGTTCCAGAATGCGGTGGATCTGATGTTTGAGGACCTGGAAGCCGAGGATCCGGAGCACTTCGCGGTACGGCAGTACAAGAAATATAAGCTTGCTGCCGGCAAGACGGCGAAGTCAATCCTGATTTCCTGCGGGGCCAGGCTGGCACCCTTTGATATCGCGGAGCTGCGGGAGATCATGAGCTATGACGAGATGGAACTGGATAAACTGGGGGACCGCAGGACAGCAATGTTTGTCATCATCTCCGACACCGACGATACGTTCAACTTTGTTGTAGCCATCATGTACACCCAGCTGTTCAACCTGCTTTGCGACAAGGCAGACGATGTGTATAACGGCAGGCTGCCGTACCATGTGCGACTGCTCCTGGATGAGTTTGCCAACATCGGGCAGATCCCGAAGTTCGACAAGCTGATCGCGACCATCCGAAGCCGTGAGATATCCGCCTCGATCATCCTGCAGTCCCAGAGCCAGCTGAAGACGATCTATAAGGATGCAGCCGAGACCATCATAGGCAACTGCGATACTCTTCTTTTTCTGGGAGGAAAGGAAGGCAGTACGCTGAAGGAGATCTCCGAGACCCTGGGCAAGGAAACGATTGATCTTTACAACACATCTGATACCAGGGGACAGGGCCGGTCCTACGGTATGAACTACCAGAAGACCGGGAAGGAACTGATGAGCCGCGACGAGCTGGCTGTCATGGATGGAACGAAGTGCATCCTGCAGCTGCGCGGTGTACGGCCGTTCTTCTCTGACAAATATGATATCACCCGGCATAAACGCTACAAGGAACTTTCCGACTACAAGGATTCCAATGCCTTTGATGTGGAAAGTTATCTCCGATGCGAACTGAAGATGAGCCGGGATGAGGTATTTGATGTGATCGAGATGGACGTGGCAGATCTTACGGAGATGCCGGAGACGGATCCGCTTCCCACAGCTGCAGAGGATATACAGGAAGGTGAAAGCACAGAAGAAACGACGGAAGCCGCACAGACATTATGATCATAACAACAGGAGGCAGCGGAATAATGAAATACACACAGCCTGTCAGGGGCTCTCCCCCGGTAGCGGGATGACAACTGAATACGGAACCAATTGGCAGGAGCTTACCGGATACTTGTACGGTGGCTCCTTTTGTTTTGCGAAATGCAGAAAGGAAAGGTAAGTATGGCATTTTTTGGAAGCGCAATTACGATCCTCCAGACCCTTGTCACTGCCATCGGGGCCGGCCTTGGTGTCTGGGGCGTCATTAACCTTCTTGAAGGTTACGGCAATGACAATCCCGGCGCGAAGAGCCAGGGAATCAAGCAGCTGA
>CAYLHR010000333.1:0-1808 GCA_964383335.1 uncultured Lachnospiraceae bacterium | reverse complement strand
TTCGCGCCGCCGACATACTCGGAGTGACGGAAATAGATCTTCTGATCCAGCTTCTGGCCGGAGAAAGCGACCTTTTCGGCGTTGACGATGATCACATAGTCGCCTGTGTCCACATGCGGCGTATAGATCGGCTTATTCTTTCCCTTTAAGATCTTTGCGGTCTCGGATGCGAGGCGTCCCAGCGGAAGTCCTGTCGCATCGATGACGTACCACTTACGCTCGACGTCCTCCGCCTTCGCCATAAATGTACCCATGTAATTCCTCCTGAACAACATACAGATGTGCTGATTATCAATAAACATGTGTTCCGCATCAGGATCTCCACAAATCCCGCGGAAACCGCATCATCCCGAACCGGGGCTGGCCGGAAAGACACGCAAAACGAAATACGACCGGGAATGTCGCACCAAATTATTATACGGGCCGCCGTTTTTCCTGTCAAGATAAAAGTTTCGTTGAAAAAAGATACTTTGTCCTGTATAATGACACACATTCAGGACAGCACATTTTTAAAGGAAAAGAAACATGAGTACACAGTATAACGACGATAATATTCTAGCTAAATTCTTCGGAAAATCATCCAATTACACCGATATTCCGAACCGCCTCTACTCGGAGTGCAATGTCAAGAAGGGCCTCCGCAATGAGGACGGCACGGGTGTCAGAATCGGACTCACCAGGATCTCGGATGTCGTTGGTTATGAAAAAGCGGAGGACGGAACCGTCAAGCCCTGCGAGGGCGATCTTCTCTACCGCGGGTACGGCATCGGAGACCTCATCCGCAACAGACAGGGCTGCTTCGGCTATGAGGAGGCCTGCTTCCTGCTTCTTTTCGGGTTCCTTCCCGACAGGGAACAGTTCCGCGAATTCCGCGAGTCCCTGGCGGCCCGCTACGAGCTCCCGGACACATTTCTTGTAAATGAGGTGCTGCGCTCTCCGTCCAGGAATCTCATGAACCGCCTGCAGACGCTGACGCTGGCCCTCTACAATTTTGATGAGAATCCCGATACGACGGATGTCTATGAGACGCTCCTTAAGGGTCTCAATCTGATCGCCAAATTCCCGGCGCTCGGCTGCTACGCCTACCAGGCGAAAATTCATGATCTGGAGCGGAAATCCCTGATCATTCACTACCCGAAGCCGGAATACTCCATCGCCGAGAACATTCTCTACATGCTCCGCGAGGACGGCTCCTTCACGGCCCGCGAGGCCAGCGTGCTGGACGCCCTTCTCGTCATTCACGCGGATCACGGCGGAGGAAACAACTCGACCTTCACGGATGTCGTGATCGGATCGACGGGCACGGATCTCTATTCCGCCATCAGCGGCGCGATCGGATCCCTCAAGGGGCCGAAGCACGGCGGCGCCAATATCTCCGTCGCCAATATGATGAATGAAATCATAGAGAAGACCAACTACTCCTGCGACGAAGACCTGATCCGCAGCATTATCATCGATCTGCTCGACAGAAAATCCTACGACAGAAGCGGCCTCGTCTACGGCTTCGGCCACGCGGTCTACACGCTCACGGATCCGAGAGCGGAGCTTATGCGGGATCTCTGCCGCAATCTCGCGGAGGAGCAGGGCTGTCTCGACCGCTACGAATTCTACGCGCTCTTTGAGAAGACCGTAAAGGAGGTCGTCCGGGAGAAGAAGAAGCGCACCATTCCGACCAACGTCGATTTCTACTCCGGCTTCGCATACAGGATGCTGGGCATCCCGGAGGATCTCTTCACGCCGCTCTTCGCCATCTCAAGAGTCAGCGGCTGGGTCGCGCACAACGTCGAGAACAAGCTCTACGACGGCCG
>CAYLHR010000332.1:0-1813 GCA_964383335.1 uncultured Lachnospiraceae bacterium | reverse complement strand
AGTCCGAATTCTTTTATGAGAGAGGTCCCGATCTCGACAATATCCGTCACCCCGCGCAGTTCTTTGATAAGGCTTTCGGCCTCTTCACAGGTGACCCTGTCTATCGCTGTCTGCAGCTTCATCCCTGCTCCCTTTCTTTCATAAATGCCGCCAGCTTCTCCCTGTCCGGCAGACCCTCGTTGTCGCTCTTATGCATGACCTGAATAGCACCGATGGCATTTCCTCTTGAAGCCATCTCCCCGATGGACAGCCCTTCCAAAATAGCACTCAGCACGCCGACAGCAAAACCGTCGCCCGCACCGACTGTATCTACCACTTTTTCCACATGATACGGAGCGCTGTAGCCTTTCTTCATATCGCTGTCTACGTAAGCACCTTTGGAACCGGATTTGACGATGACGGTCCCCGCGCCAAGCGAGCGATAATATGCAGCGATCTCTTCCGGAGCATCACTTCCCATAAGAATCTTACCTTCACCAACGCCCGGAAGCACCAGATCCGCTTTTGATGCAAGATCATTGATCGTACGGATCATCGCCTCTTCGGTCTCCCAGAGAGAAGGCCTCAGGTTCGGATCAAAGCTGACGATCATTCCATGCGCCTTTGCTTCATCGATCAGCCTGTAGGTCGCATCACGGCAGCTCATGGAGAGTGCAGGCGGTATTCCTGTAATATGCAGGATCCGCGCCCCTGTAAAGTCGACCCGCTCGATCTCTTCTTCGGTGATATGGGAAGCCGCACTGTTCTTTCTGAAGTAGCACACTTCCGGATCGCCTTCTTCTACTTTGCTCTTCAGCTGAAAGCCGGTGAAGTGCTCCTTGTCATAGGTGATACGTGCATCAAGCCCTTCGCTGTTCAGCTTTTTCTCGATATAATGTCCGAATGGGTCATCTCCCAGTTTAGTCACATAAGAAACGGTGTGGCCAAGCCTTCTCAGACCGATCGCCACATTCACTTCGGCACCTGCAAGCAGCTTCTCGAAGCGGCTGACATCCGCCAGATCTCCTGTTTCATCCGCGACAAACATCACCATCGGTTCCCCGAACAAAATTACCTCTGACATGATTCGATCCTCCGTGTTTTCGATTCTGATCACACAAGTACTTTTACGACAACCTTTTTTACTCTGACAGGCTCATGGAGTCTGACTCTGGGCATATGTCCGTCGTCGGGAGACACCACCGCAAAGTCTCCCTCATGAAGAGCGATACGGCCGTAATCGGACGGCATCTTAAAAAACTCCAGATCGTTTTGACTGTCGTAACCTTTGTCTTCTTCCAGGCGGGACAGAGGAATGAATCCCATATACTCTTCCCCTTCGGCCATATACTGGATATCATAATATTTTCTATGCGCTTCAAACCGGCAGTCCTCTGTGTCTTTTGTATCATAGATCTGAACCTGCGCATAGACGTCCCTCCCGTCGATCTCAATCTCGCAGGGCTCCCGGTACTCCGAAAAATCTGCTGTCTTCAGGAAAGCAAACGCTTTCTCAAATTTCTTCGAAAGATAATCATACTTCCGTTCCAGACCCAGTTCCGTAGTCAGCATCAGATGTCCTCCTTATCCATATTATTCTGTCCGATCGGGATTCCTGCTGCGTCGCAGATCTCCTCATATAAGGCCGAAGCCGCTTCACTGTTGTACGAAGAAACAAGCAGCACATCGAGTATAAACGGCGAAACCTGCGTCTGCAGCAGTTCGCGGGCGAACGCCATCGCTGCTATCTCACTCAGACACCTGATCCTCGAACGGTTCGAAAACGGTTTTTTCCACAGCTCGATTCGTTCTGTCTGCGTGTAGATCTCATCCC
>CAYLHR010000331.1:0-1816 GCA_964383335.1 uncultured Lachnospiraceae bacterium | reverse complement strand
GGACTGACAATTGGGCTTGCCCGCATGACAATTGGGAGAGTATCGCTTGTTCGGTCCTCCAAACCATGATATGCTGTCCTCACAGGAAGGGAATGGAGACTAACTATTAAAAGTCAAGGGGGTAATCAAAAAAATGGACTTTTTTCTAATGGAACGCCGCCGCCCTTGACAAGCAGCATTCAAATGCTGAAGCAAAGGCAGCGAGGGCGATGGAGGGAATAGCAAAGCAGACGCAGGCACCCTCGCCAAGACAGGATAGCATTTGAATGCTTCGGTTTGTCAAGGGTCCGCTTCGCCGGCTCAGTGCGAATATGAAGGCTCAGGCTCCGAAGAGAATAGCTGGGTTATGTCGCCGAGCAGTAAGACTTGCCGGACCGTTGCAAAGCAAAGATCAAGCGAACCAGTTTCTTGGCAGCATGAGAGATAGCGACGTTATAATGCTTACCCTCAGCACGCTTCTTTGCAAGGTAAGCGGCAAAGGAACTGTCCCAGATGCAGACGTACTTTGTAGCGTTGTAGAGAGCGTAACGAAGATAGCGGGAACCACGTTTCTCCATGTGAGCATAGGCGTTGTCCAGCTTACCTGATTGGTAAGTGGATGGAGACAGACCGGCATAAGCCAACAGCTTGTCAGGTGAGGCGAAACGGGAGAAGTCGCCAATCTCAGCGAGGATCATCGCGCCCATGCGATAGCTGATACCGGGGATGGTGAGGATGGGAGAAGCGATTTCGTCCATCATCTGCTTGAGGGCAGCCTCGATCTCATTGATTTCGGCATCCAGTTCACGGATCAGGCGGATGGTGTGCTGGAGTTCAAGAGACTTGGCGGGCATGACAGAGCCAATGGATTGCCGAGCAGCATCCCGAAGTGCAACAGCCTTGGAGCGATCATAGCGACCTTTGGAAGCGGTTGAGAGCAGACTGGTCAGATGTGTAAGGTGGCAGGAGGCGATCTGTTTCGCGCCGGGCAGTTCGGCAAGCAGGGCATAGACGGATGTCATGTGCAGGGTCGGGACAAGGCGTTCCAACTCCGGGAAGAGGATATTGACCAGACGGGAAACGGATTGCTTTAGCTTGGCGCGCTCTCGGACCTTGTCAAATCTATATCTGGATAGTGACTTTAGCTCCTCATTGTGGTATGATATAGCCGTGTAGGACGAGAGGACTACACCGGACATCATCATAGCTGCAATGGTACGCGCATCGACACGGTCTGTTTTGGTCCGGCGAAGACTGGTAGATTTACGGAACAGATTGGTGTGGAGCGGGTTAATGACATAGGTGGACAGACCTTTGTCAAGGAGAAATCCGAGGATGTTGTAGCTGTAATGACCGGTGGCCTCGAGTCCTACTTTTACTTTGCTCAAATCAGGTGCTACGGATTTGAGCCTTTGGAAAAGCAACTTGAAACCGTCCAAGTTGTTCTGGACAGTGAACACATCCGCCAGGACTTCTCCTTCTGAGGAAACAATGGCGCAGTCGTGCTTGTCCTTGGAAACATCAATACCGACGTAGATCATGGGGAATCCCTCCTGCGTATTATTGATGCTGCTGGGGCCCACAGTACCGCTTGCCCTTGTAACCTCGTTCTACATCAACCGTCTGCCCGGTATCTAACTGATTAACAAATCGACAAGGGGCTGTGGTTGGAGCCTCCATTAAACCGTCTTGCGGTAGGTATACGATACCAATCCACAGCATCCCCAACAGTGTAGCACACCTCTGGAGAGAGGTATATAAGTACTACTACTCTATAATACGAGGTATACGATACCAATCCACAGCATCCCCAACAGTGTAGCACACCTCTGGAGAG
>CAYLHR010000330.1:0-1823 GCA_964383335.1 uncultured Lachnospiraceae bacterium | reverse complement strand
TCAATACAAACTTTTCGTCTGAATCAACTATGCCTGCAAGCTGGCTGTTCGTAACCATGACATTTTTGCCCAGACGCTTCATCCCGTCCGCGAGACCGACCGTCGTGGTCGTCTTTCCCTCTCCTGCCGGAGTCGGGTTGATCGCCGTCACGAGGATCAGCTTTCCGTCTTCCTTCTTCAGATCCTTCAGGATTCTGTAGTCCACCTTGGCCTTGTACTTCCCGTACTGCTCGAGATACGCGTCATCTACGCCGGCAGCCTTCGCGATCTCCGTGACCGGAAGCATCTCCGCTTCCTGTGCAATCTGAATGTCCGTCTTGAATTCAGCCATGAATTATGAAACCTCCCTTTTTCGGACTGTCAGCGGCGGACCGCTGACTCCTCATTTTGTCGGTGCCCTTTAAAATGCAGCCGGTTTTCCGTCAAACACGATTATTCTATTATGCCGCGCGGGCTTCCGTCAATCGGCTGAGGAGGAAAAGCGGGCTCAAAAAGGTATTTTTGGACACTTCACTAAAGACCGGCTCTTTATGCAGGATGGAACTGGAAGAATTGCTGTGATACACTGTCCCGGGGGGACTCGATATGATTTTCGGAATGACCTATCTCAATATTGCCTGGTATTTTCTCTTCTACTCCTTCGCCGGCTGGTGCGTGGAGGTGGTCTATCACGCCGTGAAGCAGGGGCGCGTCGTCAACCGCGGCTTTTTGTGCGGACCCGTGTGCCCGGTCTACGGCTTCGGCATGCTGGCGGTTTTCTCCATGACCAAATCCGTCATCCCGGCGGCCACCGGTATCAGCGAGGCCGCCCTCAGAAGCGAGGACAACCTGGCAGGCACACTCGTCATCTTCATCGGCGGCATGATCCTCACCACTTCCGTGGAGCTCATCGCCGGCTGGCTGCTCGATATCGCCTTTCACGCCAGGTGGTGGGACTACTCCGCGGAGCCCCTTAATTTTCACGGATACATCTGCGTGAGATTCAGCATTATCTGGGGCTGCGCCGTGGTCGCCGTCGTCCGGATCGTCCAGCCCCTCATGGAGCGGGGAGATGCCTTTGAGATCCCGGCTCCTTATGTGTACTGGGTGCTGGGCGGACTCTATGCGGTCTATTTTTCGGATTTTGTCCTCACGGTCATGATCGTCGCCGGCCTCAACCGGCGCCTGCGGGAGCTGGACGAGATGCAGAGGCAGATGAGGCGGGTAAGCGACGCCCTCAGCGAGACGCTGGGCACGGGGACCATCCGGACGCAGCAGGGCCTCGATGAATCGCGGGTGAAGCTCGCGCTCGCCCGGGCCGAGATCAAGGACGGCGTCTCCGAGAGCCGGAGGCGGGTGTCCCACGCCGCCGCGGTCCGAAAGGCCGCCTTCAGCTGGGATATGGAGAAGAGAAAGCGGGCGGTCGAAGAGAACATCGCGGATCTCCGGCAGACAGCCGGGAGCCTCACAAGGCACTCGAGGCGGAAGGCCTCGGAAATCAGGACCGGAATGGAGCGGCGGGCCGAAGAGCTCACCGCCGAGCTGGCCGGAACGAAGGCCGCCTACGCCGCGCGCGCCGGCGAGCTTCGGGCAAAACTCGCCTCCCACCCCCTCTTCGGCCCGGGGCGGCTGCTTAAGGCCTTCCCCGGCATGAAGCACAGGGACTACCGGGAGCTGCTTGAGAAGCTGAAATGTGTCAGATGGGGACGGTTCTGTTTTGAGTCAGATGGGGACGGTTCTGGTTGTCTCATTGGGTTTAACACGCCACGAGTCAATAAGAACCGGCCCCACAGTCGCATGTGTCAAACCGAACCGTCCCCCCGGTCTCACCGCGTGAACTGGTC
>CAYLHR010000329.1:1408-1837 GCA_964383335.1 uncultured Lachnospiraceae bacterium | reverse complement strand
CAATCTCAAGTCGAAGCTCAGCCAGTTCGTCGCCCTCAGCCACTATCTCGGCAAGGATCACGAGACAATTGATGAGCTGGAGATCGAGTCCGAGAACGCGAAGGATCTGGCGAAAATCATCAATTATATGATGTGCGCCGCCTGATGAGCACAGGGCTTTGCTTTCCGGGATGTAATGTAAAATCGTCAATCTGTTAATGGTCGGACGCGGTACGGCGCCCGGCCATTTTTTATTGATGCCGGCGGGAAGATCTGGTACAATACTCTGCGGTGCATACAGGATATGGTGTCTGAAGGAGCGCGAAAGAGATGGGCATGAGCGGATCTGCAAGAGCGGAGGGTGATCACAGAGACAGCGCGGGGCGGAAGCTTCCGTCGGACCGGACGGCGAAGAGAAAGAATTCAGCTACGAATGTCTGAAAATCGCGG
>CAYLHR010000329.1:0-1398 GCA_964383335.1 uncultured Lachnospiraceae bacterium | reverse complement strand
CAGGAATGTCTTTCTCCAGCTTGTGGACGAACATGATATGGCACTTATGGAAAGTGTCCTCAATCCCTTCGGCAGGGCCAGTCTCTCCTTCCGGATCTACAGTGCGCGGTGAGGATAAAGCTTCATGCCGGACGGCGGAAAACAGTTTCATGAAAAGGAGAGAGAGGATCTCTCGATATCCATATATACCGGCGTCATGTCGGTATTCTTTTTGATTACATATTATGCGGCGGTGCCGGGGCGGAGCGAGCTTCCCTTCATGCAGGTGCTGGCCGTGATCGCTGCCGCGGCCTTTTTGACGGCGGCAGCGGTGTGGAGAGGGGCAGCGGGCCGTCTGCGGGATGTTACTTTCCCGCTGATCGCGGCGCTGTCGTTTCTTATGTGCGGTTTCGCGCTCTGGCCGGCGGCGCGCGAGGCGGCATTTCCGGTGGTTCTTTTCAGTCTGCTGGAATGCGCCGTCTTCGCCGTCATCGGCGGTTATCTGACGCTGCGCGGGCGTGAGGAGATGTGACCGCAAAATTCCCCCAATTTTGCTGAAAATGTGGTATGCTGATAGAGGTATTTGCTGATCGTACAGGGAAGGAATAAGGTATGGCACAGGCACCAAGAGGCCGGGACCGGAAGGTGACCGGCAAGGCAAAGGACATTTACAAGCGGGGAGACGGGCTCGGTACGGGTCCCGTCGGTTCAGGCGACGGTTACGGCGGAAGAAAGACGGGAAGCTTCTCCGGCGGGAGCGGGTCAGGCGGAGGAAAGAGAAGCGGCGGAGGCAAGATGCCGCTCCTTGTGATTCTTCTCGCGCTGCTTCTCGGGGGCGGAGGAGGCCTCGGCGGTCTGCTGGGCGGTTCTTCGGGCAGTACCGGAAGTACGTCCGGAAGTCAGAGCGGCTCCCTCGGGCAGTCCGTGGATTCCTCTGATTACGGCTCCACCTACGGCTCGGGCCATCAGGCGGGAAGCACGTCCGGCAGCGCCTCGTCCGGCTCGCAGAGCGCCTCGATGGAATCCTATATCAACTCGCTCTTCGGTGGCGATCCCACGACCTTCACCACATCCGGAAGCGAGGCGGAGCCGGAGGAGACGCCGGATTCCACCGTGGCTGAGGGAGCGCGCGCGAAGCGCACAAAGATCCTTGGCGGAGGAAAGGATGCCGTCACGATCATGGTCTACATGTGCGGGACGGATCTCGAGTCGAGAAGCGGCATGGGTACCTCGGATCTGTCCGAGATGACAAAGGCTGATCTCGGCAATCTGAACGTGATCGTCTATACGGGCGGCTGCCGGAGATGGCAGAACAATGTCGTCAGCAGCTCCGTGAACCAGATCTACCAGGTCAAAAACGGCGGTACACGGAAGCCTTCCTCGATGATCTTCATCCCGCCGGGAACGGTATATCCGCGG
>CAYLHR010000328.1:0-1858 GCA_964383335.1 uncultured Lachnospiraceae bacterium | reverse complement strand
TACCACGTACCGGGAATAATCCTGCTCCGCAGATGATGTTACATATTCCACCGAGACGGCCTCCTCCAGGGGAATTACAGTCTCGGCTGCAGCGTCGACCACACCTTTGACCTTACGGAAAGGTATATCGCTTACAGTAAGCCTACAGTTATGTGCTGCGCAGACCCTTATACCACGCAGCTGATGGCTTCTACGCCAGTATGTCTCACCGTAGCGGGACCTGTCCTCTGCCACACAGCGCGGACAGTATCTGAAATATTCATTTGCCCCGCTTCGTGGCGGGGACAACTTGTACTGCAATGTAGTCAGATCCATATTAATGGCAGCATCGGCGGCAACGTTTAGCCGTTCCCGGGGTAGGAATCTCGCATAAGCCGGAAACATCGTATGACGTTCAAGCCACCCTCCGAGGGGCATAATTTTCTTCATTACTGAGACAAGAATCTCGGAGAGTCCTCCGAATAATTCCACATTGGGCTCTATCTTTCTGCTGCCATACACTTCCCTTGCGGTATGCGCATCAGAGAAATTCCCGCTATGAACATGGTATCTCATCAGGACACTTATAAAGAGTTCATCCGGGTATGGAGATGGAAAGTATGCGATCATAACGCTATCTCCTCCGCAATCATGTCTGCCTTTCGAATAGCAGCTACAATATCATCATCCTGCAGGGCAAGGGATAACAATGTCGTTGGCACGGATTCTATCGCTGGCGTGGGATCTGATGCAGGCGTTATCATAGTCTTATGTAAATTCCCCTGCCGAGCAGCATTTCTCGGAATACACCCATGAAGCATACCCATTCTGGTCTTCCAGGCATCATCAATGCTTTGAAGATCCAAAATCTCTCGGCCAGAAAGGATTGCTATTTCCTGTGCATCATGGATCATGGCAATCACATTTGAAATAATACCGCCACTATATTCATGGGCGGCGCTCAGTAATGCTTCTTTATTAGAGCAACCTCTGGCAGTGTAGCAGTAATTGAGCAATACTCCGACGATATGTCGGAATTCATCATCGTCTTCCATAGGACCGAAATACAGACCAATTGTCCGGCGCGCAAGATAAGAAGTTTGTTCAAAGAATGAAGCTGCCTCCGGCGTTCCGACAAAACACAGGCTGACACCGGAGGAGTTGATCAGTTGTGTCAACATCCCCACCAAATTTCTGCCATTACGGTTTTCGATGACATTCTGAATCTCGTCTACAATCAGTATTCCAATGTGGTTAAGACAGACCTGTGACACGGATCCCATAAGCATGTCCTGTGTGGCTCGTGCCCGAAGTGCATTATCGTAATAGTGCGTCCCGAGTTTCTCATCTGCTGCAAGCAGGATCTGCAACAGCATTCCTCGCGGTGAGCAGTCGAACGGCGTCTGCACTGCCAGAATCGGTATTATTTGCTGATATGGATTCACCATAGATATTATGCTTTCACCATCAATCATCTGAATTGCTCTCTCTATCGCCGCTGATTTTCCTATTCCGGATACACCGATTACACTGAAGCTGTCGCTCCCACCAATAATTCCCGACTTGTTACGAATACCGATCAAGTTTGAATTCCGCCCTACTTCAAGCAAACGGCTGTTCTCATTACGCTGGAGGATCACATTCCGACCTGTCTTTTTCCTCAGGGATGATTGCAGGGAAAAATACATTTTATTGTAAATTTCAAAAGTCATGTGCGTAGGAATATATACTTCATACAGACATTGAAGTTCTTCAAGCCGCACGGCAATATCGGCTTTCCGGATGTCCTTATCATATGGCGGCTTTACTGTAAGTGCCTCTGTCAGTGTATCGCCGACCATGTACGGCGACATTAATGTCGCACAGTCAAAAACATTAA
>CAYLHR010000327.1:0-1872 GCA_964383335.1 uncultured Lachnospiraceae bacterium | reverse complement strand
TTCGACATATAAGACGTCCAGATACAATAATCGTGATAAGTTTTTTCTGTTCCTTTTGGATATTTTTGCGCTCTATAAGGTATTCATCGGAGATACAAAGCTCAGTTAAGCGTATAACCTTCGGCTTACTTGTATTATTGCTTATACAATTGAGAATACAGGCTTTCGTTTCATCATTTGACGTATAAATCAAAGAAGCGTGTCTAATGGCTTGCTTATACGATGGCAAATTAACTAGAAAGCGATTTAAAAAAGCCCTAATTGTTTCCTCCTTTTTGTGACCAACAATATAATCCTTTAGACACTCTGGTGTCTCTTGGCCACCACCTACAGGTCCAAAAATAAAAGGTTTTCTTAGTTTCCAAAGGTATCCGGCGCATCTGAAATCGGCTATAGAGATATGATGACTCAAATCAATTGGGATGTCCGTACACAGCTTAACTGCCTTCCTATATGCTGCCTTCTGCCAAAACATATAGGAACCCAAAAAGCCCAAATATCTATTAAATCTATATAAAAACTCTGAGAAAAACCTTGATCGATCCACGTAGATAAAATGTATATTCTGCAACTCTGGCGCGCTGTGATACAACAGATAGTGCTCTATGCTTTCCTTGTTTTCTGTTCTAGTCAGGGCATAAACGTCATGGTATTTGGCTAAACTGACAGCATATGACCACCCAACATATGAATCAGATCCTTTATATGGATCACACTCAAATACTGACAGTAAAACCTTCATATCGTTTTATCCTTTCATCTGTTCTGCAATATCTGCATCAACAATTTCTTCTCCAGATTTATTTATCAATTGCTCCTGAGAAGCTTTAGACAGTCCATTATTAATTACCGCGTTTAGATCACATGTAGAGCAAGCGTCCAACTGTTCCTTTGTAACCTTACCATCCCTATAATCACAGCAGATCTTGTTCTCATACATGCTGTACGGCTTTTTGCTGAACAGGCTCTTAACCTTGTGTGTAAACACCCACCAGCCCGGTTTCCAGATATACTTGTGCATAGCAGGACTTACAGAGCCGATCATCCAGCACTGACGGTCACAATGACGAACCTTTGCTCTTACTTTCTCAGCTTCAGAGCTGTTCCACAGCTCATCCCAGGTCTGTGTATTCAGGTTGCCCATGACTTCTTTATCTTTCGTTCCGTTGCTTGGCATAACATCGCCGTATGGGTCAATAAAGAAAGTATCAAAAGACATATCGCAAGGAAGCAGACGCGGCTGACCATAGATATAATTAATCAGTCCGTGGTTGAAATAAGCCCGGAACCATTTCTTGGGACTCTTGCTCTTCAGAAGTTTGTTAATAAGAGCTTCAAAGTTCTGCGCCACCATCGGACGGTCATGGATAATGTTCTTGGCCTCCACAAAGTAGAAGCTGTTATGCAGGGATGCCGTAGCAAACTCCATACCCATCTCATCAGAGATATCATAAAGCGGCACGAGATCAGGAGCATTCTTATCCTGGACTGTCATGCCAAATCCGACATCCTTCATGCCCATCTCGCGCAGCGTCTTCAGAGTCTGATAGCCGCGCTGATAGCCGTTCTCTAAGCCTCTGATCTCGTTATTTGTTTTCTCAAGGCCCTCAATGGAAATTCGAATACCGATCTGTGGGAATTCTTTTGCAAGAGCTACAATCCGATCTGTAAAGAAGCCGTTTGTGCTGATAACAATACGATCTGATTTCTTGTACAGTTCTTGAACGATGTCCGGAAGATCAGTTCGAATAAAGGGCTCGCCGCCGGTAATGTTTGTGAAGTACATCTTCGGCAGTTTGCGGATCGTTTCTATACTGATTTCTTCTTCAGGCTTCGACGGAGCCTTATAGCGATTGCTCATAGAACAACGTG
>CAYLHR010000326.1:0-1885 GCA_964383335.1 uncultured Lachnospiraceae bacterium | reverse complement strand
ACCTCAATTTTGAGACCCTACTTTTTCAGTGGTCTCGAACCGTCCCCCTGACTCACTTATCATTCCTGTATCAATCAGATTATCTGAAGTATCCGGCTCTCATATACCCCGTCTTGCCGCGGTAGCTCACCCGATACCATCTGGATGTCGGCTGAGAAAGAACCGTCACTTCTCCGTTCGCGGGAACCCACGCGATCACGTTGGCTCTCGATGAGACGTCCATGGAGCTGCGGATGAAGATGGTTGTCTTTACGATCCTCTTCGAGCTCGTGTTATATCCGTCCGTCTTGAAGTAGCCGGCCGCGACATAACCTGTCGTCCCCTTGTACCTCACGCGGTACCACTTGGAGCTCACCTGCGCGAGAACCGTGACCTTGCCGTTGGTCGGGATCACGGTCTTGGCTCTGTAGGAAGTGGACGGGCCGCTTCTTAAATACACGGCCGTCACCATCTGGCGCACAGAGGTCTCACCCACGAAATAGCCGGACTTGATGTATCCGTTCCGACCCGCGTAACGGACCTTGTACCAGCTTCCCGCCTCGGCGAGCAGCGTCACGGTCTCACCGCCCTCAATCGCACGGATCTTGCCGTAATTGGTTCCCGGGCCCTTGCGGAGCCAGATCGCCGTGGCCAGCTGGCGCTTCAGTGAAGTGGAGCCGGACGGACTGCGCATATTCGCTGTCCACACATAGCCGCCGTGCTTTTTCGCGCCGCTCTGATACTGGACATAGGTCCACTTTCCGTGCTGATTCCCCGTTGAAACATAGGCATTCTTCGGGATAACCAGCTGCACGGCGCCCGACATGGACGGCTTCGTCCTCAGGTTCGTGGCCACCGCCATCACCTTCGTACCGGCCAGGACGCCCGTCGCACAGAGCGTCAGGGTCACCACCGCCGCGAAGAGGGCCGCTGTCATCTTAAGCGTCTTTTTCATAACGATACCTCCTCTCGTCCCGTACCTGCCGCAGTGCAGGCCATGGGCCTTTCAGCACTACATGTGGTACATTTTATAAGAATCATTATACTTCATGGAGGAATGAGATTCAATCGGGCAATTCACACTTCCGTCACAAAATCAAGAGAACTGACTTGACAAACAATGTTTACTTGCTGATCTTCACGCTCTTTGCCGCACTCCACATAGACCAGTACTTAGCGCTTCCGACAGTCTTATAGGTCCGGATCCTCACATAGTACGTCTTGCCCTTGGTAAGGCTTCCGATGACTTTTGAAACTGTGGATGCTCCGGTGACAGTAACAGCCTTGTTTCCTGACTTGAAAGTCTTGTCTGTGCTGTACTGGACCTGATAGCCGTTTGCCTTGGCGTTCTTGCCCCATTTAACGGTCATCTTCTTCGATGCGCTGTTAGTTGCGGAAGAGATGGCAGGTCTGGCCACTCTGTATACAGCGACTGATTTTGAAAGAGTACTGTCACCCGTAGAGGCTTTCGCGACCACCTTGTATGTATACTTTGTGCCATTGGTGTTGGCCTTTGTATCCGCATATGTCACAGTGCTGCCGCTGGTGATGGTCTTGATCAGAGTCGAACCGCGGTAGACCTTATATCCGTTAGCTCCTGTGACTTTCTTCCATGTCAGCTTAATTCCAGTCGCCTGGTTGGTTGCTGTAAGGGATGCAGTTGCCGAGGGAACCACCTTGATCGTGACGGTCTTAGATGCCGCGTTGTAGTTTGATGTTGCGGCAGATGTCGCCGTGATCTTAACAGTGCCGACCTTCTTTGCGGTTACCTTGCCCGCTGATGTTACCGTGGCAATCGTCGTGTCAGAGGATTTGAAAGATTTTGTTCCCTTGGCGCCCGTAATGGAGACAGTCGTTGTCTTCCCGACAGCGACAGAAGAAGCGGCTGCTTTTGCTGTGATGGACT
>CAYLHR010000325.1:0-1889 GCA_964383335.1 uncultured Lachnospiraceae bacterium | reverse complement strand
ATGGCCGCAGCAGATGTTCTCAGAAAGGTTTCTGACTTCATGCAAAGCCTCCTCTCTTAATGAATGAACGTCATAAAAAGACAGGTCTGAATATTTAATTTTCATGATAACATCTTTTGATTGCCGATGCAATTCTCCGGAGCCGCGTGTCCGGGCAGAAAGAGGCTGTCGCACTAAACTGATATGCCCCCTTCCAGGTAGACAAGCAACATATCAAAAGCCTGTTGCCTGGAAGGGGGCATATCAATCATTTAGTGCGGCAGCCCCTTTCACCGATTAGGAATCGCTGTCTATACTTCTATTGCAACAGCCCAGTGCTCTGTCAGGAGCAGTTTCCTCGAAAAAAAAGACCCGGTATTTTAATAACCGGATCCTCTTAATAAACAAAACATCTGACAGTGCTGTGTGACTTTGACATCCGCCTCCCAGGCAATGAACCACCCTTTTCTATTCAGGCATCTGTCATGTTCACTGCGCAATACAGTGATTATCAGAACAGCAAACCTGGCAGGAATGTCGCTGTCTGCGGCACAAAGATTAGAAGCAGGATACAAACCACAACTGCGGTCAGATATGCCGGCAGATAAGGCAGAACATCCTTCATCTTCGCTTTCCCGATACCCATTGTAATAAACAGGACACCGCCTACCGGAGGTGTAACCCCCGCATAAACCAGCGTGATAACCATGATCAGAGCAAACTGAATAGGATCAATCCCGAACTGTGCTGCGACCGGCATAAGGATCGGTGCACAGATAATTGTTGCAGATAATGTCTCGATAAACATTCCCACGATTAAAAGGAAGATCACCAGAAGGATCATGATCACATACTTGCTGTCGGTTATGGATACGAGGGCATTGACAATAATCGTCGGAACCTTCGCATATGCAACGATCCAGCTGAAAACATTGGCGGACGCGACGATGAGCAGCGCCATGGTAGAACTTGCCGCAGCTCCAAGGAAGACCTTCGGAAGGTCCCTGAAACTCAGTTCCTTGTAAACAAACAGGCTGATTACCAACGCGTAAAACACGGCGATCGCCCCGGCTTCTGTTGCGGTGAACAGGCCGCTCACAATTCCGCCGATAATAATGATCGGCATAATCAACGCAAGAATTGCATCCTTGGTCGCCTTCCAGACCTCTGCTCCTGTTGCGCCTTTCTCTCCCTTGATGCCGAGCTTCTTCGCGTACAGGAACGTCACCAGGGCGGTTGCCCCCGCAATGATAAGGCCGGGGATAACACCTGCCATAAACAGCTCACCGATCGACTGATTGGTGATCGAGCAGTAAATAATCATTGTCATGCTCGGAGGAATAATCGGTCCCAGCGAACCGGCCGTTGCCTGTATGACGCAGGCCAGTCCCTTCGTGTATCCCTTCTTTTTCATCGGCTCGATCATGATGGAGCCGATCGCCGCTGTGTCCGCAGCAGCCGATCCGGATACTCCGGCGAAGATAACGCTGGTCAGGATATCAACCATTCCAAGTCCGCCGGTAAAACGTCCGACCAGTGCAGATGCAAAGTTGACAAGACGCTTTGAAATACCGCCTGCCGTCATCAATTCTCCTGAGAGCATGAAGAACGGAATTGCCATGAGCGAGAACGAATTGATTCCGGAAAATAATCTCTGTCCGACCACGGCGAGTGAATTTCCTGTAGCAAGTATTCCGATGATGGAACTCAGTCCCATGGAAAATGCGATCGGGACACCAAGAAACAGAAAAACGATAAAGATCACAAATGCAATCAAGAACATTGTCATGGCATCTTATCCTCCATCTCTTCCAGTTTCTTGGCCTCTTCGGCTGCTTCTTCCGCCGGGCGCTCCTTTAAACGGCGGCGCCAGTAAGAAAGCTGCCCGAAAATCATCAGGCAGAATCCGA
>CAYLHR010000324.1:0-1917 GCA_964383335.1 uncultured Lachnospiraceae bacterium | reverse complement strand
TGAAAAAGATCATGAGAACACTCACAGGCTGTCTGGCGGTGCTGTGCCTGGCGGCAGGGCTTATGGCGCTGACAGCGGTGCCGGTAAAGGCTGAAAGTGGGACGTGCGGAGATAGTCTTTCCTGGACGCTTGACGAGGAAGGGACCCTGACCATTAGCGGGTTTGGGAATATGGATGCTGACGCATTTGCTATGAACGATAATATAAAAAAAGTAATAATAGGCAAAGCATGTTTAAGTATCGGTGATTTTGCTTTTTTTAGCTGCAGCAACCTGAGGAGTATCACGATTCCGGACAGTGTTAGTAGTATCGGTATTTGGGCGTTCGGCAAATGCACAAACCTGACAAGCATCACGATACCGAAGAGTGTCACCCGCATAGGAGTAGGGGTATTCAATGACTGTTCGAGCCTGGAGAACATATTTGTTGAACAAGGGAATCAGAATTATAGGTCCGAAGATGGTGTGCTATTTAATTCTGACCAGACTATTCTTGTTTGTTATCCCGGCAGGAGAGAGGGTGTTTATTCTATTCCTGATACAGTGACGAGTATCGGTGATATGGCGTTCTCCGGCTGTAGAAGTCTGACCGGCATTACGATTCCGAACCGTTTCACCAGTATCGGTGATGATGCGTTTTTCAATTGCAGCAGCCTGACCGGCATTACGATTCCGAACAGCGTCACCAGTATCGGTGCTGATGCGTTTAAAGGATGCTCAAACCTGCTTATTTACTGCTATTCAGGGTCTAAGGCTCATCAATACGCTAAAGAAAATAATATACCTTTTAGAATTTTTATCGGCGAAGCCTCTGTTACGATTCCTGACCAGTCTTATACATATACAGGGAATAGACTGGAGCCGGAGGTGACTGTCAGTGTAAATGGCACTCAGCTGACTAAAGGCACAGACTACGTAGTCACCTACAGTGACAATATCGATGCCGGATCCTCCGCCACAGTGACCGTCACCGGAACAGGCGATTATTATGGTGAAAAGGAGATAACTTTTACCATTGAACAGGCCATACAGCCCATCACAGCCTCAGACCTGACTTTGCCCTACCCCGAGAGCGCGAAGATCACGGTTTCCGGCAATCAGGGTCAACTGTCTTACCTGAGCTCAGACATATCGGTAGCTGAAGTAGATACTTCCGGCAATGTCGTGGCAAAAAAAGTGGATACGGCGACGATCACGATCACGGCAGCGGAGACAAAGAATTATAAAAAGGCAGAAAAAGACATTACCGTGACTGTTATTAAGGGAACGCAGTTCATCACAGCCTCCGACCTGTCACTGACCTACCCTGAAAGCGGGTCGATCAGTGTTTCCGGAAACGTGGGTGACCTGACCTATGAATCTTCTGATACAGACATAGCCACGGTGGATTCTTCCGGTAAAGTAATAGCAAAGGGCGGTGGAAAGGCGACGATCACGATCACGGCAGCAGAAACTCCACAGTATTTTTCGGCAACAAAAGAGATCACGGTAAATATTGCCAAAGCGGACCAGGATGCACCTGCCGCACCGGAAGCAGAAAAAGCAACATCAACCAGTATAAAACTGAAGGAAATCAAGAACGGCGAGTACAAATGCGGCGATGGTGAATGGCAGGATTCTCCCGAGTTCACCGGTCTTACGAAGGACACAGAATACACTTTCTATCAAAGGGTGAAGACAGACGATAACCATAACGCTTCCCCGGCAGCGTCTGCAAAGATCAGTACAGCAAAGGCGTACAAGGTGACTTACGAGATTACCGGAGAGATCCCGGACGGTGCACCGAAAGCTCCGACTGATACAAATGAATATGAAGAGAAAGCCGAAGTCATGGTAAAGGACACTTTGTCCATGGAAGGATATACCTTCTCCGGCTGGAGCAGCAAAGACGTTTCCCCGAAGGACGGGAAATTCGCCA
>CAYLHR010000323.1:0-1921 GCA_964383335.1 uncultured Lachnospiraceae bacterium | reverse complement strand
GGGCGCCCAGAGAGTGACCAATCTGCAGATGCTGGTCGACCGGGCGGCGGATTACGAGCGGACGAGCTATACGGGACTTTTTCATTTTATCCGGTATATCGGAAATCTGAAGTCGCGGGACCAGGACTTCGGCGAAATCAGCGCCGTCCGGGAAAATGAAGACGCCGTGCGGATCTGCAGCATCCATAAGAGCAAGGGATTGGAATATCCGATTGTCTTCGCGGCGGGACTCGGCAAGCAGTTTAATCTGTCGGATACGAACAGCGAAATACTCGTGCACCCCGTGATGGGTGCGGCGTCGAATTACACGGATTACGGGCGCCGCGTGAAGGCCCCCACCCTGGCCCGGAACGCGATCCGGAGACGGATGATCCGGGACGCCGCGGGGGAGGAGCTCCGCGTGCTCTATGTGGCTCTTACGAGGGCGAAACAGAAGCTCATTCTGACGGGAAGCGCAAAAAATGAGGAGGAGATCCGCGGTATGGATCTTCTGCTTCCCATGAGGGAGAGGGTCCTGCCGGCCGGATATCTGGCCGGGGTGAAGCATCCGATGGGATGGGTCGTTCCCGCCGTGCTCCGCATGAACGCGGAGGCGGAGAGGAACGGAACGAAGCCGCCGGTCAGTCTGCGCTTCATGTATCCGTCGGAGCTTCTTCGGGGCGAGGTCCAAAGCACCGCGCGCCGGGAGGAGATGCTCCGTACCCTTCGCGGTCTGAGCCCGGATACGGTGTACGACACGGGAATGCGGGAGCTTCTGCGGGAGAGATTCTCCTACATTTATCCGCATGACATAAAGGCGCAGATTCCGGTGGAAATGAGCGTGTCCGAGCTGAAGCGTGAGGCGGTCGCCGGTGCTGAGGACGTTCTTGAGATTCCCCGCGAAATGGAGGCGGAGGCGCTATACGCGGAGGAGCCCGCGGATCCTCCTACGATTCCCGATTTCTATCTCAGGTATCAGAGCAGAAGGGAGGCGGCCGCCGGGACCGGCTCGCCCGGAAAGGAGTCTGTCCCGGCGGAGGGCGGGGAGAGACGGGCGCCCGCTGCGGCGCTGACCGGCCCGGCCCGCGGGACGGCCTACCACCACGTCATGGAGCGGCTTGATTTTAAGGCACTGGATCCCGGCTCCGATGAGCCCGGACTCCGGGCCGCCATAAAGGCGCAGACCGCGTCGCTGCTTGAGGCGGGGATTTTGACGGAGGAAGAGACGGCGTGCGTGCGGGTCGATGACATCCTGACCTTTGTTCGAAGCCCGCTCGGGCAGCGGGTGATCGCGGCGGACAGAAACGGCACTCTCAGGCGCGAGCAGCCCTTTGTCACAGGAGTTCCCGCGTCCTCCGTCCGGCCGGAGTGGCCCTCCGGGGAGACCGTATTTGTCCAGGGCATCATAGACGCTTTCTTTAAGGAAGAGGGAAAGCTGATTCTTCTCGATTATAAGACGGACCGGGTGGATCCGCGGAATGCGGCCGCTTCCGCGGAGAAGCTGAGGGAACGCTATCAGGTGCAGCTGGATCTCTACACCGATGCCCTCATCAGGGTGACGGAACTGCCCGTGGCGGAGAAGGTGATCTGGTCCTTCGGGCTCGGGAGAGAGATAGAGCTGTGAGCCGGCCTGCGGGCCGGCTCTTTTGTCTGCGGGGGGTGTAAAGTATGCTAAGGCGCGCGTTCGGTTTGGCCTCGTGACCTTGAGTTTTGCCATCCTCGGCCGATCGGGTTCTGCGGTTGGCCTGGCAGCAAGGTTTTCTCAGCCTTCTGCCCAGGGGAGAAGCAGTCTTGATTCGAATAGCACACTGCAAGACCAGCCATCCCGCCAAAAAGGCCGGCCCGCATCAAACAGGCGGGCCGGCCCGGTCGCCGGAATCTTTCCGGCATCATTATTTACAGCAGTGTGATATTGTGCTCCTTGCAGGCCTTCGCATCTCTG
>CAYLHR010000322.1:0-1956 GCA_964383335.1 uncultured Lachnospiraceae bacterium | reverse complement strand
ACGATGGAGGAGTATATCCGCGTCAAGGAGCTGATCACGAAGAATCAGGACGGGAACGACACGTGTGTCCTCAATTACGAGGACCCCGTTCTCAGAGAGTTCGCCGCGTCCTGCCCCACCCGCGTCTTCTTCTTCTCCTCCGCAAGGGAGCTCGACGACGGGATCTTCTTAAGAGACGGGGAGATTGTAATAAGGAGAGACGGCGCGGAGCGGAAGCTTCTTCTGACGGATGAGCTGAAGCTGATCGGCGTGCACAATTACGAAAATGTGATGGCTGCCGCGGCCATGGCATATGCCGCCGGCGTTGAGCCGGGGACGATCGCTGAGGTCTGCAGGGCATTCAGGCCGGTCGCCCACCGGATCGAGTATATCGCGGAGAAGAACGGGGTGATCTGGTACAACGATTCCAAGGGCACCAATCCGGACGCCGCCATCCGCGGCATCCGCGCGATGTCGAGACCGACGTTCCTGATCGCCGGCGGATATGACAAGGGGTCGGACTACGACGAGTGGATCCGCTCCTTTGACGGCCGGGTGAAGAGGCTGGTCCTCGAGGGAAAGACGGCTGAGAATATCAGAGAGTCCGCGCTCCGGTGCGGCTTCCCCGGAGACCGGATCGTCATGAAAGAGACGATGAGAGAGGCGATGGATTACTGCCGCGCGCACGCGGAGGCGGGGGATGCGGTCCTTCTTTCGCCGGCCTGCGCTTCCTGGGGAGAGTTTCCCAATTATGAAGTGAGAGGGGAGACATTCAGAGATTATGTCGAGAAGGAGATCCCGGGCTAAGGTCAGAAGGCTCCGGCGGATGGCCGTCCGCTTCTCCGTGTTCGCCGCGTTTCTGCTCTTCTTCCTGCTCTTTTTCAGGCTGAAGACGGTGATTGTCAGCGGCAGCGTTCACCTGAAGCCCGACGAGGTGACACGGATTCTTCTTGAACGTCCCTCCGCGGAGAACACCCTTTTGACCAAGCTTTTCAATACAAACAGAACATTGAACCGGGAGGGATTTGTCGAGCGCATTGATACGCAGATTCTCGGAAGGGATAAGCTCCGTGTGATTGTGGAGGAGCGAAAGTTCGTCGGCTGCGTGGAGGCGGGCGGGGCGTACTGGTATTTTGACTCCTCGGGCAGGGTGTACGCGAAAGCCCCCAAAAGAACGAAGGGTGAGCCGATCCCGCTCGTGGAGGGACTTGAGCTCCGGGCCGATCCTGAGGTGATGTTCCAGCTTCCGGTCGCGAATACAAAGGCGTTCTCCATGCTGGCCATGCTGCGCAATTTCGTGGATTCCGATCCCGGCATGCTGCCGGATTCGGCGGTGTTTGAGGGGAGCGCCATGACCCTCAGATACGGGAAAATCGACGTGCTGACGGGCAGCGGAGAGAAGCTGGAGATGCGTCTCCGGGAACTCTCGGGTGTCCTCCCGGAGCTGAAAAGCGGCTATCAGGGGACGCTTCACCTGGAAAACTATGACGGTTCACAGAATGGTCTCATTTTTGACAGAAAATAAAAAAAATCTTGATTAACCTAGGGAAAA
The DNA here is from genome assembly GCA_964383335.1 of uncultured Lachnospiraceae bacterium. Lineage (GTDB taxonomy): Bacteria > Bacillota > Clostridia > Lachnospirales > Lachnospiraceae > Chordicoccus. Next base: position 425 of record CAYLHR010000322.1, on the reverse strand, counting down.
CCGATATGATTGGATTGGTATGGTGACAGAAATCTGCGTATTGGCGCATTTTAAATAGATTGTGTACGGGGAACACAAGAAGGAGGCACGAGTTGTTAGAGATTACATCCAATGAAGTCGAATCCGAGGCTCGTATTGTCGTTGTAGGTGTCGGCGGCGCGGGCAACAACGCGGTCAACAGGATGGTGGACGAGACCATCGGCGGCGTGGAGTTTGTAGGAGTTAATACGGATAAACAGGCACTGTCCATGTGCAAGGCTCCGACGATTGTGCAGATCGGGGAGAAGGTGACCAAGGGCCACGAAGCCACCACCCCCTCCGTTCGCAGCGTGGGTGAAGACTGGGAAGGTTTCCAGCAGCTGGTAGCCCAGAGCAACCTGGAAGACAAGGACCTGATCCTCCGCGTCCTCTCCATGTACAGCGAC
>CAYLHR010000321.1:0-2010 GCA_964383335.1 uncultured Lachnospiraceae bacterium | reverse complement strand
ATGTGTTCCTGATAAGGTCCTTCCGTATAGGAATATTTCATTCGAATACGGATCAACTTCTCTCTTAAGCATTTCTTCAGTAAAGGGGAACTCTTCCACGATGCGGTGAGCATTATAGTGAATGATGCATCTGATAAGAATGGTTTCAAATTCCCGTAGTGTTAAGCAGGCATCCTTCCGATAGTCGTGTGCCCCGCGTTCCTGATAATCCGGTTCGATCACACCAAAGCCTTTCAGATCTGGTTTATACAGTTCCTGCACTACATCAAAAAACTTCTCGATCGGGCCTTTCAGCTCAGGTCTATATGACTCGAGATTAATGATGGTCATACCCAACTCGGAGAGTTGTTCAAATGTTCCGGAAGTGTATTCAGTACCCATATCCGTTACGACTGTGCCGGGGAGAACTCCGTTAACGGGCCATTCATGTTCAGCAAGGGTTATACCGAAGCGACGGCAATAATCCTGCTTGTCCACAAGGATATTCATCATGAGCCCTCTCAGTGAATGCACTCCGCCTTCCCACCCAAGGGAGTAACCGATACACATGCCGGAATAAACATCCACGGCAGCAGTAAGCTCCGGTCGACCAACCAATTCTCCCTGATCGTTGATAAGATATATATCACACACCGTTCCATCCAACATCGCCCAACCTGCAGCCGGGGCAAAGGACTGTACTCCATCGCCCAGCAATGGACGATGATTTCGTTGATAATCCTTGATCCCCTGCCGGGAGATTATCTTTGTCTGCAACTTTTCATACTTCTTCTGAAACCGCCGGAACTGATAGATACTTGGGTGATCTTCCATAACAATTCCTTCGTCAGATGTATACCGTTCGCGAATCATTCTCTCGTAAACCCGCGTCAGAGCGAGTTTCTGCGGATTATAATAGTACTTGTTCAGAGCCCACCGCATTGTCTTTTCGTCTGCCGTAAGTTCCCTTGCTTGCGCAGGCTTAACCAGAGCCAATACTCTGATGTCTTGGAAAATCAAATAGTCACATAGATACTTCCTGATCGTCTGTCGGCTTACACCGAAAAAATCTGCCGCCTCACGGATCCTCATGCTCCGCAGATCCTTATCACTGATAACGGGTAGAATACCTGCGATAACAGTAAAGCGTTTGTGTGCCTGTGCCGAATCATATGATGCTAACATGTCTTCAGACTGCTTATTTGCCTCAAATAGTTCATTCTCTGCAACAACTATACTTTCCGAGAATTCTTCTTGACTGCGCCAGCATGGCATAGTCCGCCGCAGGCAGTTGATCACCAACACTTCTTCCTTATGGGACGAAAGGATTCGATAGATCTCTCCTCCACTCCTCAGAAGTGTATTTTCTTCATAAACCATCTTCAATCCTCCTTTCATGCATCTATAACCAACTTCCAATCGTTTATTCCACGTAAGCGCCAGTATTTCTGTGAAGCATCCAGTTTCTCCAGCGTACTTCGCCTCTGCAGTTGTTTTCGATAGACACACTCTCGGACAAACACTTTTCCATCCGTATCTGTACATACAAAGTCAGAAGTGTACTCCCCGATATCCAATCCCTCCATCAGGACATTGCATCTGATCTCCTCGACAGATGGATTCTCTGCAAGCATATCTGCATACCTGGACTGCAGCTCACCGTATGTACGGCAGACATCCTGACACTTTGGAATCATCTTCTTTTCACATCTGACTCCTTTGTAACCTTTTTTTCTCATGCTACGCATACCTCCTCTCGGACTTCAACCAGCCCGTATTAATAATGTATTGCTATAACAGAAATACAAAACTTTCTCTCGTTGCCAGAATGTGTCATTGGCAAATTCTTAAATTTCTATAAACACCCATGGGCTATAAGTGCCAAGAACAGTCCAGAAATGCCAAAATCTCCGCCAAAATGGCGCCAACTTCTTATTTTGGCGCCAAAATCTATACTTTTTGGCACTTTATAACCTCGAGAAACGACGTATTTCCGTCATTTTCGCCAACTATATTTGTAGTCGCCAAAAA
>CAYLHR010000320.1:0-2034 GCA_964383335.1 uncultured Lachnospiraceae bacterium | reverse complement strand
CTTGTTTAATCGTTTGCTAAGAAGTAAAATAGAAGGTGGTTCTGTAAAGGAGGATATGAATATAATAGGACAGTCACGGTGCCGCAGAATTTCCGTGTTCCGGAAGCCATCGGATACAGGTGAGCAGGCGGGACTATGCAGAGTTTGACAGGAGAGAAGCCATGAGTGAAGTCATGCAGAAGATCAGCGATGACGCTCTCGAGAGCGTCGTCGGAGGCACACTTAGCACCGATATACTGAAGCATGTGAAGACGGTTGTTGAGCTGGTCAGAAAAACCGGCATTTCCAACCGCTTTGAGGATGTGATCGCCGCGCTGGAAAAAGACGGCTATATCAGCCCGCAGATCACCGCGTACGCAAAGAGCCTCTGGGAAGTCGACACGAAGTAGGAAAGGAATAGGCAGCTATGGCCGGGTCTGTTTTCGGCACCATTTTTAAAATCAGCACCTGGGGGGAATCCCACGGTCCGGCGCTCGGCGTGGTCATCGACGGCTGTCCGGCCGGCTTTCCCTTAAGCGAAGCGGATATCCAGCCCTACATGGACCGGAGACGGCCGGGCATGGGAAAGCTCTCGACCGCCCGGAGCGAGGCGGACCGGATCGAGATTCTGTCCGGCGTATTCGAGGGCAGGACCACGGGCACCCCGATCTCCATCATGCTGCGGAACACGGACCAGCGCTCGCGGGATTACGGCAATCTCGCCGATACCTACCGCCCCGGGCACGCGGATTTCGGATATGACGCGAAGTACGGGATCCGGGACTACCGCGGGGGCGGCAGGTCGTCCGGGCGGGAGACCGCGGGGCGGGTGGCGGGAGGCGCCGTCGCCTGCCTGATTTTAAAGCGTCTCGGCATCTCATTTTCAACCAGGGTGACGGAGATCGGCGGCGTCCGGATCAGGGACGGGGAAACCGCGGAGACGGATTCCGTGATCGCCGCCCTGCTCGAGGACGCGCGAAGCCGGGGCGATTCCCTGGGTTCCGCCGTCGAGTGCCGCATATCGGGCGTGCCCGCCGGACTCGGTGACCCGGTCTTCGAGAATCTGGACGCGAATCTCGCAAAGGCCGTGTTCTCCATCGGCGCCGTGAAGGCGGTTGAGATCGGGGACGGAAAAGAGGCGGCGGCAGCCCGCGGCTCCGCGAACAACGACCCGTTCCGCGTGCGGGACGGGCGGATCCGGACGGAGTCGAATCACGCCGGCGGCATCCTGGGCGGCATCAGCACGGGTGAGGAGATCGTTCTGCGGGCCGCCTTCAAGCCGACGCCCTCCATCTCCCTGCCTCAGCGCACGGCGAACAGATTTCTTGAGGAGACGGAGCTTGTGATCAAGGGGCGGCACGACCCCGTCATCGGCCCCAGGGCTGCGGTGGTCGTGGAAACCATGTGCGGGCTCGTCATTCTGGACGCGCTGCTTCTTCAGCGCTCAGCCAGGTTCGACCTCCTCTGTCAGGAACAGCTTCGATGAAAATAGACTGTTTAACCGCCCAAAAAATGATACAGCCCTATCTGGACAGAAACCTCGACGACCGCGAGGCTTCTGTCTTTATTGCGCATGTCCGCCACTGTCCGGTATGCCGGGAGGAGCTGGAGACGGCTTTCCTTGTGGATCACGCCCTCACGTTTCTGGACAAGGACAGCAGCGATTCCTTCGATATCGCGCGCATGGTCCGGGATGATCTGAAGGAATACGAGCGCGGCATGCTGCTTCGCAGCATTTTAAATATGCTGATCTGGCTCGGGATCGCGCTCATGACGATCGTGATCTTCATTATCCTGCTGAGATATATCGCGCCGGGCGTCTTCCGCGATCTGGGCCGCATGCTGCTTCACGTACTGAATATTGACACGGATTACACCCTCTGGGAGCTGATCCGTCTGCGCATCACGGGCCATGCCGCGTAAAACATGAAATCACACACAAAAAATACAGCAGCAGGAAGGAGTTTTCTCCATGAGTGAAAAGCTGGTTCTCATCGACGGACACAGTATTCTGTTCCGCGCCTTCTACGGCATGCCTCAGACCATGACGAGCCC
>CAYLHR010000319.1:0-2071 GCA_964383335.1 uncultured Lachnospiraceae bacterium | reverse complement strand
ATCAGAATCGTTGATCCTGTAATAGTCCTTATCAGTCTGTTGCTGATACCAGCATAACTGCATATCTGTCTAGTGTCTTATCATAAACACTCCAGCAGCATGCCCCATACCATTCATGTCCGTCATCAAAATAATCCGACCAATCCGTTGTCCATTCACAGATATCAAGCGCATCTGTACCGTTTGGAAACAGGATCTCATTCACTTTTTTGAAATCTTCGGGCTTGTTTCTTCTGCCGTGTACCGGTTCCATCAACGCATACCAGTACGGAACCGTAGTTCCGCAATTTTCGTCATTTGGTTCCCACTCGGCATCATACCAGACGTTGCCATAATAATCCGTCTTTACAATATTCGGGCAGTAAAGAAACTCCTGCCGGTCCAGCGGAGAAGGCTGCGCCTTATCGATGTCATAAACCAAAGTGGGCATTCGATCTGCAAGGTCCTCACCAAACATTATCCGGGCTCTCTCTTTATTGTCTATGCGTTGTTTCACCAGCCACTCAAAGACAAAACGCAATGCTTCCCTATGAGAATTCATCCCCTCATAGGGTTTATCGTCACTTAACAGATGATAGTCAACTACACCGACAAGATGATATTCACTATCCGGATCGTATTGTTTTATATATTCATAGAAGGCGTCATTATCGATTCTTTTCATAGTCCCTGTACATCGTTTTAAAGATGCAGAATTATTGTCCACATCTTTCACCGTCATTCTACAGGAAACGCAAAACTATTGGTTTTGCAGAGTTTTGCGTTTATGGCGTCAGACTTCTTCCAACGACCTTTCATTCAACAGAAAATCAAATAAATGCATCATCTGATATCCGTTTTCAAGATTCGACAACGGGTTGCGATCCATAGTAATCAGGATCTTCTTATACCCATCATCGAGTCTGCGGAACGCTGAAATCTCACGTTCCTTTGTTGCCTCGTCCTGTATAGTATAAGAAACCTGTATGTAATATTGTCTGCCGCCGAGTTCCCTGGCAACAAAATCGATTTCTCTTTCCCGATTTTTCCCGATATCTACAATATATCCTCTCCGAAGCAGTTCCAGGTATACGAGATTTTCAATAATGTGTGTGATCTCGATCTGCCTGTAATGAATGGCTGCATTACGAAGTCCCATGTCAGCCGCATAATACTTGTTCTGCGTCTTCAGATATTCCTTCCCCTTAATGTCATAACGGTCAACCCGATAAAAGAGAAAAGCATCACAAATATGGCTCAGGTACCGGCTGATCGTTTCATTATCCACCGACTTAAAGCCATTGCTTTTCAGTGTATTTGTAATTTTGTTTGTGGAGACATACGCGCCAATCGAAGAGCAAAGGAGTTCTATTAATGCAATAAACAGTGCCTCATTGCGGATATCATAACGTTCTATCATATCCCTGGTAACAACCGTGTTTATCATCATATCCAGATAAGACCGTTTATCCTGCACTTCTGTTTCCCTGACAGCGTATGGAAGTCCTCCAAATTGAACATACTCATCAAAGGCATCCAGTTTATCCGTCTGCCGGTAAGCAAGAAATTCCGCAAATGACAGCGGAAACACCTTTATTTCAATCCCTCGTCCACGAAAAATGGTATTGATATCATGAGACAGTAATTTGGAATTGGAGCCGGTAATATAAACATCTGTATTAAATTCTGCTTTGATTGAATTGACTACTTCCTCAAACCCATCCACAAGCTGAATCTCGTCCAAAAACACATAGTACAGCTCATCATCATGAATCGCCTCAGCTATGTAATGATAAAGCATATCTCCGTTCCTGAGTGCCTCCCATTTCTTCAAATCAAGCGACACCTTGATGATGTGATCTGAAGGAACACCTTCGGACAGAAGATACTCGTAAAACAATTCATTCAAAAGAACTGATTTCCCACATCTTCGGATACCGGTAATTACCTTCACTATGTCCTTTTTCCGATATCGGATGAGCTTGCTTAGAAGTTGATCCCTTTTGATATACATATTCAAATCACCTCACTGTATATAGTCAGGACCACCGGCTTAGCCGGTGGCCTGCTCAGTCCCTATAAGGGACTATTA
>CAYLHR010000318.1:0-2076 GCA_964383335.1 uncultured Lachnospiraceae bacterium | reverse complement strand
TGATCGGTATGCCTGCCGCGGGCAAGAGCACCGTGGGCGTGATCGCCGCCAAGCTTCTGGGAATGGATTTTGTTGATACGGATCTGATTATTCAGAGAGAGTGCGGCATGCGCCTTTCGGATATTATCGCGGAGCGGGGCGTGGACGGCTTCCTTAAGATTGAAAATGAAATCCTCGCGGGGCTCATGGCTGAGAACACCGTGATTGCGACCGGCGGCAGCGCCGTATACGGCCGGGAGGGGATGGAGCATCTGAGAAAGCACGGAGACGCGGTATATCTGAAGACCGGTCTTCCGGTTCTTAAGATGCGGCTGAACAATATCCGGCAGCGGGGCGTCGTGCTCAGGGACGGGCAGACGCTGGAGGATCTCTATCGGGAGCGGAGCGCGCTTTATGAGGCGTACGCGGACGTCGTCATCGAGACGGAGGGAGGCGGAATCGAGGTGACGGCGGAGAAAATCGTCGAAGCCGCGGAGGCTTTGCGGTCAGAATCATGATTCAGGCACGCTGGTCACAAAAATGTGAAAAAAATGAAAAAAAGTTCTTGCGTGTTACCGAATTTACGTGTATACTGGGTAATATAAAAGAGAAAACCACTGAAAATTCTCTGTGACATGTGACCCGGCAACAGAAGGGGATATGAATATGAAGAACAATACCTCCCGAATTCATTTCACGCTGCTCGGATGCATACTGACCGTGTTTCTGCTTGTGGTTCCGGCCTTAAAGACGGAAGCGGCCGTTTACGGCTCTGCCGCAAGGCCCACTACCATCACGTCAAAGAGTTACTCCTCCCTCGCGACTCCAGCGTTCAGATCTATGTGAGATACAACGCCAATGAGTCGATCAATCATCTGGGCATCATGCAGGACGTCATCGACAAGGCCATGGCTGAGAACTACGCCGGCAACGCGGGCGACTATCTCAACTACACGCTGTCCGGGATCAGGTACCGCTACGGCGCCCCGGTGGATTATCAGTTCATCGGCAATGATCTCTACTTCGTCCTTCTCTACGAATTCATGCCGTCCTTCCGCGACGACGCCTCCAAGGAGAACAGCCTCAAGAACTCCATCAAGAATGAGCTGAGCGGCATGGGACTCAGCGGCAAGAGCGATTACGACAAGGTCACCGCGATCTATAACTTCATCTGCAACCGCGTGAAGTACGACAACGCGGCGGCGAGATCGGATGACTCCGGAAGCTACCGCCTGAGCTGGACCGCCTACGGCGCCTACACCAACCGCCAGGCCGTCTGCCAGGGCTACGCCCTCCTGTTCTACCGCATGTGCAATCAGGCCGGCATCCGGGCGAGGATCGTCGACGGCGCCGCCAGCGGCTCTAACGGAAGAGAGGATCACGCGTGGAATATCGTCCGCGTGAGCGGCCAGTGGTACAACGTGGACGTGACCTGGGACGCGGCCTACAAGCAGAGCAATCTGCCCTACGAGTACTTCCTTAAAAATACGGCTGATTTTAAAAACCACTGGGTGGATACGTCTTCCACCGCCTCCGGCAACGGAGACAGGAACCGGCAGATTCTCAAGCAGTGCCCGATCGCTTCCAAGAGCTACGGCGCAAAGAAGAAGTATACGGTGACGATTACCGGCGGAACCGTGGCCGGAAAGGGCTCAAGCGGAACATTTGACGCCGGAACGGTTGTCCAGGTGACGGCGAATGCGGCCCCCCTTGCGGGCCAGACCTTCTCGAGATGGACCGGAACCGCGACCTATACAAGCGGTAATTCCTCGAAGTCCACGATTTCGATCAAGGTATCGAAGAACACCACGCTGAAGGCGACCTACGCTTACACGGACGCCAAGGTGACGGCCTCCGCCTACAAGGTCACGAGCGTCTCCGCATCCAAGTCGAAGAACGCGCTGAACTCCCAGAAGAACAGCAAGAAGGCGAATGCCCCGATCGTTCTCGCGGCCTCCAAGTCCTCTCCGCAGTTCAAGGTAGCCAAGGCCGGCAGCGGCTTCTATTACCTGATGAACGCGAAGAGCAAGAAGTACCTTAGCCTCAAGGGCACGAAGGCCGTCCAGGGCACCAAGGGAGCTGCCACGAGCAAGTGGA
>CAYLHR010000317.1:0-2078 GCA_964383335.1 uncultured Lachnospiraceae bacterium | reverse complement strand
AGAAACACTCATCTGGATGCTAACAGATCATAAGGATACCCAATGGGGAGAGGTCCTGCAGCAGGAATCTGATCACAGTGGGACCGTGGCATCTGCCCGGATAGAGATACGCCGTGTCGAAATAATTCACGCCGGCCCGCACGGCCGTCATGATCTCCCTTTCGGCCTTCTCCAGATCGATGGCCCCGCCCTTTTTCGTAAACCGCATGCACCCGTACCCGAGAACGGATATCGGTTCCCCCTTCCGGTTATTTCTGTACTGCATAGATTCCTCCCTGTTCCTGTATCGCGGACATATTATGCAAAAGGCGGTCAGGCGGCTGCCTGGCTCCTTCTTTGAAGCACGGCCAATACCGCTGCCAGCACCGCCATGGCGGCCGGCGTCGCGGCGAGTGCCGCCGGCGAATTGGTCAGATATCCGATCACCCCCGCGATGAGGTAACCCACGGCTGACACGGCCGCGACAGTCATCGCGTAGGGAATCTGCGTCGTCACGTGATTCACGTGGTTGCAGTGCGCGCCGGCGGAGGACATGATCGTCGTATCCGAAATCGGTGAGCAGTGGTCGCCGCAGACGGCACCGGCCAGACAGGCCGAGATGGAGATGACCAGCATCTCATAGACATCAGCTGTCGGAAACACCTGGCAGACGATCGGAATCAGGATCGTAAATGTGCCCCAGCTTGTCCCCGTCGAGAAGGCGAGGAAGACCGACACGACAAAGATAATCGCGGGCAGAAACATGGCAAAGCCGGCTGCGGAGGCACCCACCACATCGTGGATAAAGGACGCCGCGCCGAGAAGCCCGGTCATGCCCGAAAGATTCCAGCTCATGATGAGGATAATCATCGGGGCGCACATGGACCGGAAGCCCGCCGGCAGTGACGCCATGAAATCCTGAAAGGACATGACGTCCCGCCAGAGATAGAGGAAGAAGGTGATGAGCAGGGTCACGACGCTTCCGGATACGAGCCCCCGGGCCGAGTCCGCGTTCGCGAAGGAATTGACGAAGCCGTTCCCGGAGAAAAATCCGCCCGTATACAGCATGCCGATGATACAGGTCACAATCAGTGTGACCACGGGGATCACCAGATTGGAGACCCTGGCGTTCTCGTGCTCCTCCTGCGTGTCATTTTCATCATAGGGATGTTCGCCCGTCGTAAAGAGATCCCCCTTCAGCGCATTTTCCTCATGCAGCTTCATCGGTCCGTAGTCGAACTTCCGGACCGTGATGAGCACCATCATGAGGATGGTGAGAAGGGCGTACATATTGTAGGGAATCGTCCGCAGGAACATGGAGAAGCCGTTTATGTTCATCTCCTCCGGGACCGCGTAGGAGACGGCCGCCGCCCAGCTGGAAATCGGCGCGATGATGCACACGGGCGCCGCCGTCGCGTCGATGAGATAGGCGAGCTTGGCCCGGGATACCTGGTGCCGGTCCGTGATCGGACGCATGACTGACGCCACCGTCATGCAGTTAAAGCCGTCGTCCACAAAAATCATGACGCCCATCAGCACCGTAGCAAGCTGCGCCCCGATCCTCGTACGGATGTGTTTCGAGGCCCATTTTCCGAAGGCGGCCGCGCTGCCGGACTTATTCATGAGGACGACCAGTGTCCCGAGGATCGTCACAAATACGAGAATGCTGGCGTGGGAAAGATCCGTGAGGCCGACCACCAGCCCGCCGTCCGGGTGATAGGCAAAGGTGTTGAATGCCAGCTCCAGATTTCCGCCGGCGTAAAGCCCCGGTGATGAGTCCGATAAACAGTGAGCTGTACACTTCCTTGGTGATGAGGGCGAGAACGATCGCGATCACGGGAGGAAGGAGCGACAGAACCGTGGCGTAGGCCGCCGACTGATAGTTCTCGTCCACCGTTCCGGGTGTATGTGCCGTGACAAAGATCAGAACGATCAGAGCCAGCACAAAAAGGACTGTGATCCCTTTAAAAAGATTTCTGTTTTTCTTCATCATTGTTCCCCTTCACGCTGCATTCAGAAACAGAAACAAATTGTGCACAATTTCTTTTATAGCATATTTTCCATCGAATGGCTACATCTTTGCGGAATTCAGGGGATGA
>CAYLHR010000316.1:0-2098 GCA_964383335.1 uncultured Lachnospiraceae bacterium | reverse complement strand
CTCTAAGAAAGCAATTGAAACTATCGTGAATACCGAAACAGACGATATTGAGTGGCGGCAAAGAATTGTTATTATCTTATGACATTTGATAATACACACGCTGTCCTGCAGGCGGAAGAGGTGCTGAAGCAGCACTTTGACGCGGCGATCATGCCGGTTCCCAGGGAACTGACCGCGGGATGCGGCCTTGCGGTCCGCTTTCTCACGGCCGGTGAGGCGGAAATCTGCGGTTATATGGAAAAACACCCCATGAACTGCCGGTTCTACGAGATGGCGACGGAGAAGATTGACGGAAAACACCCGATACGTCTGCTCCGTGAATTCAGTGAGTCAGATGGGGACGGTTCTTTTTGACCCACTGCGTCCAGGACGCAGCGAGTCAAAAAGAACCGTCCCCACTGACTCATGAGTCAAACAGAACCGTCCCCGCTGACTCAGTTATGCAATTCTCTCCGCCTCGAAGCCGAGCTCCTTAAGGATATCCATCGCGACGCCCATGCAGTGATCGCAGTCACACACGGATACCTTCTTCCCCTCGAGGTCAACCTCGTGGGTGACGCCGGCGTCCTCGAGCATCTGATCGATTTTCTTTGCGCAGTCCGGACAGCAAAGTCCGGGTACACTGAGAACTCTCATCTTATTATCGCTCCACTCTTCAGTTTATCAGTACAATCCGTTTACAGAGTAATGATCTGGTCTACTCCCGCAGGCGCAAGCGCCGCATAGACGTTCGGGAAGCAGCCGATGCCCGCGGGGGCGATCAGCTTGTCCGCGATATCTCTCTGGTAGCAGCATCTGTCACAGGCCATAAGAAGCATACCTGTCTTCTCGCTCAGCTTCTGAAGTCTTGACGCGATATCGGATCCCTCCACCAGCATATAGGTGTTGTCGAAGAAGAACATCATGCCCGCGACCTCGACTCCGTGGCGGTCCTCCTCGAGCTGGGGGATGATCATATTCTCAAGGATCTCCCTGACATTCTCCGACTCCAGCAAATACGCAACTTTCATATGCCTGTCCTCCTGTTAAGAAAATAATATATCCTGTCCGGAAGTCCTGATCTCAGAATTCCGGATTCGGTTCTTCATGCATCCTTCCGCGGCCGGACTCCTGGCCCTCAATAAACTCCATGATGTCCTTGTCCTCCTGCGTGAAGACCCCGCCGCTCAGCGCCTCCTTCAGGATCACGGTGAGCCGGTCCACGTATTCGTGGTATCTGGGATCCGTCCGGTCTCTCGGCCGGTCGAGATCGATTTTTAAATCCTCCACGATTTTCCCGTGGTCCCTCGACATCACGACGACCCGGTCGCTTAAGTACACGGACTCATCCACATCGTGCGTCACCATGAGGGCGGTCGTCTTCTTCTGCTGAAGGATCGCCTCCAGCTGCTGCTGCAGCATGTGCCTCATCTGAAAATCGACCGCTCCGAGCGGTTCGTCCATGAGCAGCACCTGCGGGTCGCAGGCAATCGCGCGAAGAAGCGCGACCCTCTGCTTCATGCCTCCGGAGATCTCATGGATATAATAATGCTCGTATTCCGTGAGCTGGGCGATGCCCAGCAGCTCCTGCAGCTTCTGCTTCCGCTCCGCCTTCGGGAGCTTCATCTTCTTCATCGGGTACTCGATATTTTCCCCGACCTTCAGCCACGGAAACAGCGCGTAATTCTGAAACATGAAGGACCGGTCCGGTCCCGGCTTTGTAACTTCCTTCCCGTTCACGACGATCCTGCCGGAGTCCGGCTTCTGGAATCCGGCGATGATGGTGAGCGTCGTCGTCTTCCCGCAGCCGGAGGGCCCGAGAAGCGAGACGAACTCCCCTTCCTCCACCTGAAACGATACGTCGTTTAAAACGATATTGGGAGGATCACTCTTTTTTCTTCCTTTAAATGTTTTGGATATATCTTCTACTCTGATTGACATACTCTGTCCCCCGGCTCCTTCAGTCTGAGAAACCGGATCTTCTTTCCTTCCATCCAACTGGCGTCAACTCCCAGCCTCTCAGCCAGAAGGGCGCTGTCATTCAGTTTTTCAACGGCCTCATTGTAAGCCCTGATGAGATCCGCAAATGCCTCCGTACCGGCAAACTCCCTGTCCGCGA
>CAYLHR010000315.1:0-2104 GCA_964383335.1 uncultured Lachnospiraceae bacterium | reverse complement strand
GATATTGGTCTTATATTCGGCATATTCGTATCCTCCTTTAAAGATAGGATACCATTCAGCAGCAGTTTTTGCAACATATTTACATGTCTATTTGCAGCAAATCTATGTGCGTTACCAATTCGTATGTCAAAGGAAAAGGGGGAAAATTAAAGAAAAACCTTACTGATTCTCCAGTTTTGTTCTGAAGATCAGTAAGGCTTTTAACTCGCTTAAGTACCGCCTTCTTTTTTTGCGTTTACTTATTCGTATTCTTTAGCGACATCTATATATAGTATCTGTCACTTCTATTTGTCAGCATATATGGTATATATTTTCCATATATTCCAGTTATTATTTTGTGTTTTCGGACTTTTTAGCGACATTTTAGCGACATCACCCTTCAGAAATCTCCCAGTGTCCACTGTATCCACTTCCAATATAATTGACATTTGACATAGCTGCTATATGACGTTTTACCGTTCTGTCAGATACATCCAGTTTTTCTGCCATTGCTTTTGTGGTAATCTTAGAATCCGATCTTATCAATTCTAAAATTCTTTCATCCAAGGATTTTTTATCTTCGGTGACATCTTGAGTGACATCCGGTGACATGGCACTCAACTTTGTCCCCCATGATTCTCTAAGATTACGATAAAAAGCCACTACAAAATCATCCTTCTCTGTCCGGAACTCCACCTTGCATCCCGCTTCGTCACAAAGATCCTTAATACGCTTCAGACCAGTTGCAAATGTCTCCATATCTTTTGAGTAATATAACACTCCGGTAATTCTTCTATTACGACGAATTGGCTTCTTGTTACCATCCAAGTACTCTTCCGGGGTATGCCCCTTAGGGAATCCTCCTGTAGTATGTATTTCTATTCTGTCCCTGAATACATCTATCTCGTTATTCTGTCCGTTATTATATACACGATGACCATATGAATTTATCACTGCCTCTCTGACAGCCTCAACTGGTATCTCAGGAGTTTCCACTCTCTCAAGTCCTATAATATCCGCCTTCCAATCCATAGCATCAATGATATACTGCTCACAGATTTTGCTCATTCCAATAATAGAGCCCTTATCTTCCCTGCGTATATCCGTAAATGTAGCTTTAACATCTGTTGCAAACTTTGCCATCTGAACATCCGTATCACTCGTATCACAGAAAAGTGCAGCTCCGGCATTTAGTAAATGAACCCCATCATCTGACATAAGCTCAAGCTTATTCATAACCACTTCTGGATCATCAGATTCAAAACTGATTCTTCCAACCTTCTTTGCTTTATCCAGATATGTCTTAAAGTCCCGCATATTTATATCAGCCACAGTATATTTTGAAGGTTGATTCTCCCAGGCATGTTTACCATCATCCCTTATAAGCATCATTTCAAAGTATCTGTCCTGATCCATTACTATATCTTCATCAGATTCTCGAATGCGGGGAACATTGTAAGCAGTATATGGTTGTCTGTTTCCTTGAAACTCAACATATATAACAGACTTACCATCTTCATATGTTTTCTTGTCAATCACCGGATATATAGCCGGAACAATATGATTCTGTATTGCCTGACTTACATTCCGAATAGTCTGATCACTTATTTCCTGTCCAATAACGTCACCATTATTCTTGACACCAAAATAAAGCGTACCAGAGCCATGTTTGTTAAGTATGGACGCTATTGATATAATACCTTCCTTAAGTTCACCGGTAGATTTTTTAAATTCTATCTGTTCAGTTTCTTCACCTATATTGATCAATTAACCCCTCCTATATATGCCTCTTTAGAGTTCTGTCACTGTAACTCTATCATATTTTTATGAAGAACAGAATACTCAAAACCTACCACTTTCCTACCGAAAACCTACTTTTTTCAAAAAGCATTAATCAAATTGTAGCAGCCAAGATTATATGTCCTCATCAATTATCAGCTCGGTCCAAAATGCCTTATAATGTTTTCTTTGTTGTTATAAGCAAAACAATCATAAAACATCTGAATCAATATATTTTTATGTGGCCAGATGTTCTAAAACAGAACCGATATGGTCGTCCCTACTCCCGGGGCGCTATCTAATTCAATTTTTGCATCATGAATTTCAACAATATGTTTTACAATTG
>CAYLHR010000314.1:0-2111 GCA_964383335.1 uncultured Lachnospiraceae bacterium | reverse complement strand
CTCTTATCTATTGATCTTAATAGTTTAACCGTTCTTCAGCCAGTCATCAGGGACTTCCTTCTGATAGCCGTTCTCGATCTTCTGGCGGAACATACCGTAGTGATAGCGGATGCCGCAGCCGTAGGCGTGATAGCCGAGAGAGGCGAGAGAATCCATAAAGCATGCCGCAAGTCTCCCGAGGCCGCCGTTTCCGAGCGCCGGATCCGGCTCCTGGTCCTCGATCACATTGATATCGAGGCCCAGCTCCGTGAGCGCCTCGCGGACGCCCTCATATTCTCCCAGGTTCAGCAGATTGTTGCCGAGCGCGCGCCCGATCAGGAACTCCATGGAGAGATAGTAGACGATCTTATTCTCCCCGTCCTTGAAGCGCTTGTAGCTGGCCATCCACTGCTCAATGATCTGATCCTCGATCACGCTCGCGACCGCCTGAAAGATCTGCTCCTGCGAAGCGTCCGCGATCTCCTTGCGGTACATGCGCTTCACATAGCCCTGAACATCCTTTATGAACTTCTTCTTATCAAACTTCTTTGCCATTCCCTACTCCTCAGATTTTCTCCACACCGAGCGTCACCGCTTCTCCGTTAATCTTCCAGTCCTTAGTATATCCCTCCGCCCCGTCAAAAGCGATGGAATCAGCGAGGACATCCTTTCGGATCGATTCGCCGTTTCTTTCGAGGATTCCGCGGATCCGGTCATTGCCGGCCGCGTACACGCGGATGCGGTCCATGACCTCAAAGCCGGCCTCTTTTCTCATCGTCTGGATCTTGCTCACGATCTCGCGGACGAATCCCTCCTCGATGAGCTCGGGCGTGAGGCTCTTGTCGAGAACCACGGTGATCTTCCCGTCGGAGGCGGCGGTGAATCCCTCCACTTCCTTCGCCTCGATCAGCAGGTCCGCCTCCGTGAGATCCACGGATACACCCTTGGCCTCCGCCGTCCAGACGCCGCTTTCGCGGATCGCCTTTACGATCTCATCTCCGTCCGCGGCCGCGATCGCCGCGCGGACCGGTCCGATTTTGTCCCCGCCGTGATTCGCCCGGATCGCGTTGAAGTTGGGCTTTACCGTGCTGCCGGAATACGCGCTCACGTCGTCCTTCCGCTCGAGGCGCTTGACATTCAGCTCGTCGAGAATGATCTCCTCGTCAAATGCCGGAATATCGAAGTCCGCCTTCACAAGCATAGTCCCGATGGGCTGGCGGTTCTTGATGCCGCTCGCGTTTCTGGCCGCGCGGCCCAGCACGACGACGCTTAAGACGTGACGCATTCTCTCCTCGAGATCCCCGTCGATGAAGGACTCGTCCGCCTGCGGATAGTCACACAGATGAATGGATTCCTTAGCCCCGCTGTCGATTCCGCGGACGAGATTCTGATAGATCTCCTCCGTCATGAAGGGGATGATCGGAGCCGCCAGGCGGCAGACCGTCTCGAGGACCGTGTAGAGCGTCATGTACGCGTTGATCTTGTCCTGTTCCATTCCGGAGGCCCACAATCGCTCGCGGCACCGGCGGACATACCAGTTGCTCATGTCATCGACGAAATCCTGAAGCGCTTTTCCGGCCTCCGTCAGCCTGTAATCCGACATAAACCCGTCCACGGTCTTTACCGTGGAGTGGAGCCGGCTCAGGATCCAGCGGTCCATGACCGGAAGGGAATCCCGGTCGAGCGTGTACTTCGTCGCATCGAAACCGTCGATATTCGCGTAAAGCACGTAGAACGCGTAGGTGTTCCAGAGGGTACCCAGGAACTTTCTCTGTCCCTCCTGAACGGCCTTCCCGTAGAAGCGGCTGGGCAGCCACGGGGCAGAGTTCACCGTGAAGTACCAGCGGATCGCGTCCGCGCCGTACTCTCCGAGCGCCTGCATGGGATCGACGGCGTTGCCCTTCGATTTGGACATCTTCTGCCCGTTTTCATCCTGGACGAGTCCCAGGATGATGCAGTTTTTGAAGCAGGGCTCGTTGAAGAGGAGCGTCGAGATGGCGTGCAGGGAGTAGAACCACCCGCGCGTCTGGTCGACGGCCTCTGAGATGAAGCTGGCCGGGAACTGCGCCTCGAAGAGCTCCTTGTTCTCAAACGGATAATGGTGCTGGGCGAAGGGCATGGAGCCGGAGTCG
>CAYLHR010000313.1:1554-2144 GCA_964383335.1 uncultured Lachnospiraceae bacterium | reverse complement strand
TGCTGAGGACAGCATGTCGGAGAACACGTCCCCGTCATAGTTCTTGCAGGCCCAGACGATGCCGCCCTCGCACTTCATGATGCGGGCGACCGCGTCGTCGATAAGCGTGTAGAAGTAGGTGAGGCCGGCCGCCTCGAATTTCTCCTTATACTCCTCCTCGTAGACCTTCTCGAACATCTCCTTGAAGTCGCGGTCGTAGGTCTTGGAGATCGTGTCCTTCGTGGCGAACCAGAGATCCTGCTTCACGTCGAGCGCGTAGGCGAAGCAGCTTCTCGCGAAGCTCCTTATGGAGCTGTCGAGATTATAGACGCCCTGCACGACGCCCGGTCCCTCAAACTCGAAGACGGTCTGCTCCGTCACGGTGCCGTCGGCGGAGGTGAAGGTGAGCCTGGCCGTGCCGGGTCCCTCGACGCGGAGCTCGGTATTTTTGTAGACGTCGCCGTAGGCGTGTCTCGCGATCGTGATGGGCTTCTTCCAGTTCCTCACGCAGGGCTCGATGCCCTTTACCACGATGGGAGCGCGGAAGACCGTCCCGTCCAGCATGGCGCGGAGGGTCCCGTTCGGGCTCTTGTACATCTCTTTCAGATGAT
>CAYLHR010000313.1:0-1530 GCA_964383335.1 uncultured Lachnospiraceae bacterium | reverse complement strand
GGGTTGGGGGTGATGGTGGCGCATTTTACGCCGACACCGTATTTTTTAATGGCGTTGGCAGCGTCCACCGTGACCTGGTCGTCCGTCTCGTCCCTGTAGGGGAGACCCAGGTCATAATACTCCGTCTTCAGATCCACGAAGGGGGCAATGAGATCATCTCTGATCATCTGCCAGAGAATCCTGGTCATCTCATCCCCGTCGATCTCCACGAGCGGCGTTGTCATCGCGATCCTGTTCATGGCTTATGTTGCTCCTTCCTCTTGAAACTGCTTCAGCTCTGCATTGAGAGAACGTTCTTGTTCTTTATAATGTAATCAATCAGTGAGATCAGGGTCAGCGCGAGCGCGATATACATGACGGCGGTCTGCGCGATGTGCAGGGGTCCCGCCTCAAAGTTGATGATCAGCATGACGATCATGATCATCTGGAACGTCGTCTTGAATTTGCCCCACATGCTGGCCGCGATCACGATTCCGTTGTCGGAGGCGACGAGGCGGAAGCCGCTGATGATGAATTCCCTCGCGATGATGATGATGACAATCCATGAGGGAAGCCGTCCGAGCTCAATGAGGCAGATCATGGCCGAGCAGACGAGAAGCTTGTCGGCGAGAGGATCCATGAACTTTCCGAAATCGGTGATCAGGTTGTTGCGCCTCGCGATGATCCCGTCCAGCGTGTCCGTGAGGGAGGCCAGGATGAAGATAACGAGCGAGGCGATCTTCCACACGCCCTCCGCCTTGCCCAGCAGCATGCAGAGCACGAAGGGAACGATGAGGATCATGCGGAGACAGGTCAGTTTGTTCGGCAGGTTCATATTCTTGATTGTGTTCATTAGATCAAATCCCCCTGAAGATCATACTGGGAGGCCGAGGAAGCCCGGACGCGGACGAGATCCCCGGTCATAAGATCGCGTTCTGAATGGAAAAAGATATAGCCGTCAACCTGCGGCGCGTCTCCGCGGGTTCTGCCGATCATGGTGCCCTCCTCGGGAATGCTGCCCTCGACGAATACCTCGAACACCTGCCCGACCTTCTCCCTGTTCTTTTCAAAGGAAATGCCCTGCTGCAGGCTCATGAGCTCCGCGTATCTGGCCTTCTTCACTTTGGCCGGAACCTGGGGTTTCATGCGGGCGGCGGGCGTATCCTCCTCCTTCGAGTAGGTGAAGACGCCGAGCCGGTCGAAGCGGAGGTCTCTCACAAAGTCCATGAGGATCCGGTGGTCCTCCTCCGTCTCCCCGGGAAAGCCCGTGATGAGCGTCGTCCGGAGCACGATATCCGGAATGCGCTCCCGCAGGGTGCGGACCAGCTGTCTCAGATCCGCCTCCGTCGTCCGGCGGTTCATTTTCCGGAGAATCCGGTCCGAGGCGTGCTGCACGGGCAGATCCAGATAATTGCAGATCTTCTCCTCCCGCGCCATGGTCTCGATGAGCTCCGGATAGATCTCCTCCGGATAGCAGTACAGCAGACGGATCCACTAGATGCCCTCGATGCGGCACAGGCGGGTCAGAAGCTCATGCAGGGTCTTCCTTCC
>CAYLHR010000312.1:0-2151 GCA_964383335.1 uncultured Lachnospiraceae bacterium | reverse complement strand
ACTCCCAGCAGTGCTTCAGGAACTCGTCGCGCCCGATCTCGTCCTTGTCGATGCCCTGCTCCTTCAGGTGCTGGATAACCTTCACCTCTGTCGCGATGGCCGCGTGGTCGGTTCCGGGCTGCCAGAGGGCCTCGCAGCCCTGCATGCGCTTCCAGCGGATCAGGATATCCTGAAGCGTGTTGTCGAGTGCGTGCCCCATGTGCAGCTGCCCCGTGACATTGGGCGGCGGCATGACGATGGTGAAAGGCTTCCTGTCACGGTTGACTTCGGCGTGGAAATAGCCTCCTGCAAGCCATTTTTCGTACAGGCGGTCTTCGAGACCTTTGGGGTCGTAGGTTTTTGCGAGTTCCTTCTTCATAATTGATCTGTATCCTTGTCTTCTGTTTGTTTTTTATTTACTGCGCCTGCGGCCCGCGGAAGTGGGCCGGCGCATGATATCTGTGTTTAATACCGGCGGGTTTTATCCCTGCCGCTCAGCCGAAGGGGTTGACGGGCGGCTGGCCGAAGGGATCATTTCCCACGATATCGGCCGCCCCGACCGGCGTCGGAGTCTGCATGGTGAGAAGCCTCTGCTTCAGCTCATCCTCGAGCTGGCGCAGCTCGGTCTCCGCCTGGGCGCGCTTCTCGCGGCCCTCGCTCTGGATCTTGGCCACCTCGTCCAGCGTGGAAATGAGCTGCTGATTCGTGTGCTTCAGTGTCTCCATATCCACGATGCCGCGCTCGGAGGCCTTGGCCGTCTCGATGGTCGTCTGCTTCAGCATCTCGGCGTTGTGCGTAAGAAGCTGGTTGGTCATGTTGGTGACCTCCGCCTCCGCGCGGGCGGCCTGCACGGAATCGTTGAGACCGAGCGCGAGAACCATCTGGTTCTTCCAGAGCGGGATGGTGTTCACGATCGTGGACTGGATCTTCTCGACCATGATCGTGTCGTTGTTCTGGATCATGCGGATCTGGGGAGCCGTCTGAAGGGCGACCATGCGCGTAAGCTCCAGGTCGTGGATCTTCTTCTCGAAGCGGTTCAGCTGGTCCTCAAGGTCCTTGGCGGCCTGCGCGTCCTCGGCAAGACCAGACGCCTGCGCCTTGGCCTTGGCGGCCGGGATGTCCACCGTCTGCACCTTCGCGATCTTCTCCTTGCCGGCCGCGATGTACATGCTGAGCTGCTTGTAGTAGGCGAGGTTGGACGCGTACATCTTGTCCAGCATGTCCACGTCTTTCAGAAGCGTGATCTGATGCTGCTGCAGCGCCTGCGCCACCTTGTCGACGTTGACGGATGCCTTGTCGTATCCGGCCTTGATCTCGGAGATCTTCTTCTTTTCCTTTTTGAACAGTCCGAAAAGACCGCCCTTCTCCTTCTCCTCGTCCGGGTTGAAGGACTTGAGCTCCGTGATCACACCCGACAGCATGCCGCCGACCTCGCCGAGGTCATGTGTGCGGACATTCTGCAGAACCGAGTCAGAGAAATCGGCCATCTGCTTCTGAACCCCGCCGCCGAATTCGATGATGGACTTGGTGTCCTGAATATTGATGGTCTCCGCGTAGTCCCGGATCGCTTTTCTCTCCTGCTCGGAAAAATTCGCCATCTCCGCGGCCGCCTGGGGCTGAACCTGCGCCGCCTGTGCCGCCTGTGCCGCCGGCTGCGCATAGGCCGCCGCGGTCTGAGCCGCATTCACCGCCGGCTGCGCGTAAGCTCCCGCAGTCTGGGGCATGTTCACCGCCGGCTGCGCGCCGGACTGCACATAGGACTGCATGGTCTGCGCGGCCTGCTGATTATAGGTCTGCGTCATTTCGACCGCTGACTGAACCGTGTTCATCGCGGACTGAACGGCATCAACAGACGCCTGCGCGTTCGCGAGCGCGTCCTGTGCCGGCTGGACCGGAGCGGCCTGACCGAAGGGATCGCTGAGAGGAATGGAGCCCGCCTCCGCGAGAAGATCTGCGGCCGGGTTCTGTCCCGCCTGTGTGAGAGGATCCGCCGGGGGAACCTGACCGGGCTGCGGGTTTCCAAACATATCGAGTTCACTCATCTTTTTTCCCTCCGTTTCTGTTTGATTTTCTTATTCTTCCTGCATCATCTGCGCTGCCTGTGCCTGACCCTGACCCTGCACTGCGTAAGCCTGGGCGGCCTGCGCCTGACCCTGCGCTGCAACTGCCTGG
>CAYLHR010000311.1:0-2151 GCA_964383335.1 uncultured Lachnospiraceae bacterium | reverse complement strand
TTGTAGGACAAGGTCCTGTTTCCGTCGTGAGTTTTTCGGGTGAAAAACGAACAGGAAACAATAAAACCACCTGCTATGCAGGTGGTGAGGTGAGCTTCAGCCTTCCAGTAAAAAACCTCCCGAGATACAATAACGTTGGTTTGCCAGCCACATTAATGTATTTAGGAGGTGTCCATGGACAGTAATAGTCTATCACATACAAAGTGGAACTGTAAGTATCATATAGTATTTGCACCAAAGTTTCGAAGAAAGATTATTTACGGAAAGTTAAAACAGGATATAGCAAATATATTGAGCGCTCTATGTAAACGGAAGGGAGTGCGAATAGTAGAGGCGGAAGTATGCCCGGATCACATTCATATGCTGGTAGAGATACCACCCAGCATAAGCGTGTCAAGCTTTGTGGGGTATCTCAAGGGAAAGAGTACATTAATGATCTTTGAGAGACATGCGAATCTTAAGTACAAGTATGGAAACCGGCATTTTTGGTGCAGAGGGTATTATGTAGACACGGTAGGGAAGAATGCAAAAAAGATACAAGAGTATATTCAGAATCAACTGAAAGAAGATTTGGAATACGATCAAATGACACTGAAGGAGTATATAGACCCGTTTACGGGTGAGCCAGTAAAGCAAAAGAAATAGGACGAACCCGAGGGGTTCACTATGTAAGTGATGTTGCGGCTGGCAGACCATTCGACGGGTCTTTAGACCCAGTGCCGGTAACTAGCCCTTATAGGGCGTGAGCAAACCACCGGCTAAGCCGGTGGTTCTGATTTAACCTTCTACAATCAGATACTGCCCGTCCGGAAGCGGAAAGATCTCCGACTGGGAGAGCAGCTCCATGTCATCCATGTCGGAGACGTCCATCCCCATCCCGTCCAGGTACTTGCGCACGTCCCGGATTCCGGATACGACCTGCGCCATGCACTCCTCGAGAAATTCCGCCGCTTCCTCGCGGTTCTCCGCGACCGGTTCGTCGAAGAGCTGTTCCTGATTCTTCAAAAATGTATCCAGTGCCAGATCGCTGTATGCCTTCATTCCGTCTCCTTTTTCCGTATCACTTGACGGCCGGCAGCTTAAAGGAACTCTTCATGGACACGATGCGGTTGAACACCGGCGCGCCCTCCTTCGAATCCCTGCTGTCCACGCAGTAATAGCCGTTTCTCACGAACTGGAAGCTCTCGCCCGGCTTCGCGTCAAGGAGCGCGCCCTCAAGCCGGGCGGCCGGAATGACGGTGAGAGAGTCCGGGTTCAGATTGAGCGAGCCGTCCGGATTGTAGACGCCCTTCTCCTCGTCGATCAGGTTCTCGTAGAGGCGGACCTCCGCCTCGAAGGAGCCCTCCGCCGGAACCCAGTGGATGGTGCCCTTCACCTTTCTTCCCGTGAATCCGGAGCCCGCCTTCGTCTCGGGGTCGTAGGTGCAGTGCACCGCGGTGACGCGTCCGTCCTCATCCTTGTCCACGCCGACGCATTTTACGAAATAGGCGTGCATGAGGCGGACTTCATTGCCCGGATAGAGCCTCTTGTACTTGGGGACCGGCACCTCCATGAAGTCGTCCTCCTCGATGTAGAGCTCGCGGCCGAAGGGAATCGTGCGGGTCCCCATACCGGGATTCTCCAGGTTGTTGTCCGCGGTCAGAAGCTCGGTCTCCCCTTCGGGGTAGTTGTCGATGATGAGCTTAAGCGGATGCAGCACGGCCATCATGCGGGCCCGCTTCATCTTCAGATCCTCCCGGATGCAGTACTCGAGCATCGCGTAGTCGCTCGAGGAATTGGCCTTTGAGACGCCGGAGAGCTCGACGAACATGCGGAGCGATTCCGGTGTGAAGCCCCGCCTTCGAAGGGCGGCGATCGTCACAAGCCTCGGGTCGTCCCATCCGTCCACGATGCCCTCCTCGACCAGCTTCTTGATATAGCGCTTGCCGGTGACGACGTTGGTGAGATACATCTTCGCGAACTCGATCTGCCTGGGCGGATGCTCCCAGTCCGTGTTCTCGACGACCCAGTTGTAGAGCGGCCTGTGGTCCTCGAACTCAAGAGTACAGATGGAATGCGTGATTCCCTCCACCGCGTCCTCGATGGGATGCGCGAAGTCGTACATCGGATAAATGCACCAGCGGCTGCCCGCGTTGTGATGCTCAAGATGCG
>CAYLHR010000310.1:0-2168 GCA_964383335.1 uncultured Lachnospiraceae bacterium | reverse complement strand
GGGGGGTTCTTTTTCTCGTCGCCTCCCCCACCAATTTCCAATTCCCAAACACCCCCCCCCCCCCCCCCCCACTCACGCCCCGCTGTTTGAGAGGTGAGTCTGCCGACTCACCTCTCAAACAGAGTCTCCTTCACCGACACGCACTTGTCCGCGATGCAGACAATCCAGGCCTCGCGCGACCTGGGCAGGCGGGTGATGTTGAGGGGCCACATGTGGCAGCGGATGACGTGCGCCGTCTTCTCGTCCACGTGAAAGTAGCGCCTGGCGTTCTCGAGGGCCCGGTCCGCATGGATATACCCGTGCAGGTTGTGCGAGCCACCGTCCTTATTGTGCCAGTCGTAGAGGTAAAAATCGTGGAGCATCGCGCCGGTGAGGAGCGTGTCCTCGTCGGCGTTCAGGTGCAGGCGGCGGTTGATCCTTCCGGAAAATGCCGCGACCCGCTCGCAGTGCTCATAGGTGGAAATACGTCCGTGCTGCGTATAGTTCCTCATCTCCAGCACCTTCCTGTGCTTCCGGAGCTGCTCGAGGACCGGGCGCGCCGTCCTGTCGTCTTCTGTCTGTTTTCCGCGTTTGCTCATACCTGCCTCCGTAGGAATCATTATAGCGGAATGTGCCGCGTCTGTCATGTCCGCCCGCATCCCGCATTGTTTTGGTGAGGCGGAAATGCTATCATGATTTATAAGCATGCAGCAAAGCGGAGGGCACATGGCCGCTTTGCAGAAAATCAGAAAGAAAAGGTCCGCGCGTACGGACGGGGACCTGCAGAAAGATCCGTTTATGTCAGCCGTTCCGCCCCTCAAACGCTATCAGATTCTGATCTTCCACGTCGACGTCAACTCGGCGTTCTTGTCGTGGTCGGCTCTGAAGGCGCTGGAGGAGAACCCCGGCAGCGTGGATCTCCGCACGATTCCCTCCGCCGTGGCCGGAGACGTGGAGACGAGGCACGGCATTATCACGGCAAAATCCATCCCCGCCAAACAGTTCGGCATCGAGACGGCGGAGCCGGTGGGATCCGCCCTCCGCAAATGCCCCTCCCTCGTGCTCGTCAAATCGGATTTCCGGACCTACCGCATGTACTCCCGGGAGCTGATGGACCTGCTCCGGGAGTATTCGCCGAAGGTGCAGCAGGTCTCCATCGATGAGGCCTATCTGGATATGTCGCACCTGTGGGCGGAGGACCGGGACGGGGATCTGAGCCTGCCGCTTGAGACGGCGGGCCGCCTGCGGGAGGAGGTCCTCCGGACCCTGGGCTTTACCGTCAATGTCGGCATCTCCGTCAACAAGCTGCTCGCCAAGACGGCGAGCGACTTCACGAAGCCGGATCAGACCCACACGCTCTGGCCGGAGGAGGTACCGGAAAAGCTCTGGCCTATGCCGGTCGGACAGCTGCACGGCTGCGGGCACGCGACGGCGGAGCGGCTCAACAGGATCGGCATCTTCACGGTGGGGGAGGCCGCGCGCGCGGATCCGGTCTTTCTGCGGTCCGTTCTCGGCGAAAAGAGCAGCGAGTACATCCTTCGGAGCGCCAACGGACTCGGCTCCACCCGCGTGAGCGCGGAGCGGGGCGACGCGAAGAGCTGCTCCAACGAGACGACGACGGCGGAGGATATCGGTCCCGAAAATTACGAGGCCCTGGCGCTTCCGATCCTGAGGAGGCTCTCGGACAAGGTCGCGGAGCGGCTGAAGCGGGACGGGATCTACGGGCAGTCGGTGACCGTGAGCGTAAAGACGGACCGCTTCCGGAGGCGCTCCCGCCAGGTCACGCTGCCGAATTCCACGAACGACGCGGACAGAATCTATGAAAATGCGGCCGCCCTGGCCCGCGGCCTGCTCTTCGGAAGCGGGGGCCCGTTTTCCCGTGGAGAGAAGATCCGGCTCATCGGCGTGGGCATGTCGAGACTGGACCGGGGCGAGTACCGGCAGATGACACTTTTCGACATGGAGACGGGGCATGCCGGCAGCTCCGTGGAGAAGGCGGAGCTGCCGGAAAGGCACGAGAAGCCGGAGAAGACGAAGCTGCCGGAAGGGCACGAGAAGCCGGAGAAGGCGGAGCTGCCGGAAAGGCACGAGAAGCCGGAGAAGGCGGAAAGGCCGGAAGGGCACAGGAAGCCGAAGAAGGCGGAGAAGACCGGGAAGACACCCCCGGCAGATGCGGCGCGCAGGAAAAA
>CAYLHR010000309.1:0-2178 GCA_964383335.1 uncultured Lachnospiraceae bacterium | reverse complement strand
AGACGGCTTGTCCACGTGATTTCTGGAGATCTGGGAGACATGAAGCAGCGCGTCGACGCCCGGAAGGAGCTCGACAAATGCGCCGAAATCGGTCATTCTGGCGACACGTCCGCGGACAATCGCGCCGGTCGCGAAATTCTCGGCAGCCTCGATCCACGGATTCTCATCCGGGAACTTGAGGGAAAGGGCGATCTTATCATCGCGGATATCCTTGATGAGCACCGTGAGCTGATCACCGACATGGAAATTTTTGTGCGGATTCTCCACACGACCCCAGGACATCTCAGAGATATGAAGAAGGCCGTCAGCTCCGCCGAGATCGACGAATGCGCCGAAATCCGTGACGTTCTTGACAGTTCCTTCGATGACGTCGCCGATCTGGATTCTGGAGAAGAGCTCCTTGGCCGCCTCGGCCTTGCGCTCCGCGATCAGATGACGGCGGTCGCCGATGATGCGGCGTCTGCGCGGGTTGAACTCCGTGATGCGGAATTCGATCTCCTGATCCGCGTACTTGGTCAGATCCTTCTCGTAGACATCGGATACAAGGCTCGCAGGGATGAAGACTCTGGTGTCTTCCACGAGGACGGTCAGTCCGCCGTTCAGAACCTGAGTGACCTTGGCAGTCAGAACCTCATGGTTGTTGAAGGCCTCCTCGATGCGCTTGTTGCCCTTCTCCTGGGCGAGGCGCTTGTAGGTGAGGATGAGCTGTCCCTCTCCGTCATTGACTTTGAGAACCTTGACTTCGAGCTTGTCGCCCGGCGCGAGTTTGGTTGTCAGATCGACGTTCTCATTGCTGTACTCTTCTTTGGTAAGAATTCCGTCAGACTTGTACCCGATGTTGAGATAGGCAACATCCGGCTTCACGTCGAGAACAGTACCTTCAACGACCTCCCCATTTCTAATTGTTTTGAAGCTCTCGTTGAGCATCTGTTCAAAGCTCTGTTCTTCTGACATGTTGTGAAACCTCCTGGATTAAAGTATTCGGGGTGGACGCCCCAGCCGTTATACCCACCTTCGCAATGCCCGGAATGTGAACATGAGCAAGATCCTCCGGCGTCTGAATATAGTAGGTCTCCCGGCACTGGCTTTTGCAGATGTCATAAAGTTTACGGGTGTTCGATGAGGAGCGCCCTCCGATGACGATCATGACATCAGAATCCGCAGCCAGGTCCAATGCTTCCCCCTGCCGCTCCTTCGTAGCGTTGCATATGGTGTTGGTAACTACTACATGATACCCTAATGATTTAATAATTTCAACCAGTTCTTCAATTTTCTGAAAATTAAACGTCGTCTGGGAGACGACGCAGAGGGGAACATCCCTGTCAAAATGCAGCCCCTGGGCGTCCTCCGGTCTCTCCACGACCGCGCATTCCCCGCTCACCCATCCCCGGATCCCGATGACTTCGGGGTGGGCGGGGCTGCCGATGATGACGACGGGGCGGCCGGCGGCGCTGTGTTTCGAGACGATATCATGAATTTTCCCGACAAAGGGGCAGGTGGCGTCGATCACCCGGTAACCGCGGCCCTCCAGCCTCTCCTGCATCTCCCTGGAGATGCCGTGGCTTCTCACCACGACGGTGGAGCCGGCCGGCGGCACCTCCCCGCTCTCCGGCACCCGGAACTCCTCGTCGATGATCCGGACGCCGCGCGCCCTCAGATCCTCCACGACGATTTCGTTGTGGATAATCGGGCCCAGCGTGTACACGGAGCCGGCGTTCTTTTCCGCCTCCTCGTACACGAGACTTACGGCCCGCTTCACCCCGAAGCAGAAACCGGCGCTCTTCGCGACTCTCACTTCCATGCGCTTCTCTCCTGTCATGCCTTCCGGCCGGCGATCACAAGCACCCGCTCCGTCACCTCGTCGATCGAAAGATCGGAGCTGTCGAGGAGAACCGCGTCGTCCGCCCGGCGGAGCGGCGAGTGCTCTCTCGTCATATCCCGGTGGTCGCGCTCCTCGATATCGTGAATGATCTGCGAAAGCGCCGGCAGATCCGCCGCGCCTTTCGCGGCCAGCTCGTCGTAGCGCCGCCTGGCCCTCGTCTCCGGGGAGGCGGTGAGATAGATCTTGACCTCGGCGTCCGGCAGGACGACGGTCCCGATATCGCGGCCGTCCATGACGACGGGCCGGCGTGAGTGTCGGTGCCGAGAAGGCTTTCAAGGCGGCTACCAAGAGAGGGA
>CAYLHR010000308.1:0-2198 GCA_964383335.1 uncultured Lachnospiraceae bacterium | reverse complement strand
TGATCGCCGCTGTCAGAGTTGTCTTGCAGTGGTCAACGTGACCGATGGTACCGATGTTAACATGCGGTTTTGTTCTCTCGAACTTCTGCTTTCCCATTTGCGTAATTCCTCCTTAAATCTGCCTTTCAAGGCACAGTATTACCTATTTGTATAAAACGTGCTATTGGTTATTATATTTCATAGGACTGGTGTTTGCAAGCGTTTTTGCTTTCAGTCCTTGACATTGAGAATCTTGGCCGCGACGTTCTTCGGAACCGGCTCATACCGCTCAAAGAACATGGAATAATTGCCGCGTCCCTGTGTTCTGGATCTCAGATCCGTCGCGTAGCCGAACATCTCCGACAGCGGCACAAAGCCGTTGATCTGTCTGCCGCCTCCGATGTCCTCCATGCCCTCGATTCTGCCGCGTCTGGAATTGACATCGCCGATGACGTCGCCCATGTACTCCTCGGGCGTCGTGATTTCGACCTTCATGATCGGCTCAAGAAGCACGGGCTCCGCCTTCTTCATGGCCTCCTTGAAGCACATGGCGCCCGCCACATGGAAGGCCATCTCGGAGGAGTCGACCTCGTGGTAGGTTCCGTCGTAGACGTTGGCGTGAATGCCGACCACCGGATAGCCGCCCAGCGTTCCCGCCTTCATGGCCTCCTGAATGCCGTCGTCGACCGCAGGGATGTACTCCTTGGGGATCGCGCCGCCGACCACTGTGCTCTCGAATGAGTACAGGTTGTCGCCGTTCGGATCCTGCGGCGTGAAGATAACCTTGCAGTGGCCGTACTGGCCGTGGCCGCCGGACTGCTTGGCGTATTTGAACTCCTGATTGACCTCTCTTCCGAAGGTCTCCTTGTATGCGACCTGCGGGGCGCCGACATTGGCCTCCACGTGGAATTCGCGGAGCAGACGGTCGACGATGATCTCAAGATGCAGCTCGCCCATTCCGGCGATGATCGTCTGACCGGTCTCGGCATCCGTGTGCTGACGGAATGTCGGATCCTCCTCGGCCAGCTTTGCGAGCGCCGTGCCCAGCTTCTCCTGACCGGCCTTGGTCTTCGGCTCAATCGCAAGCTCGATAACCGGCTCCGGGAACTCCATGGACTCGAGGATGATCGGGTGCTGCTCGTCGCAGAGCGTATCGCCCGTTCCGGTGAACTTGAGGCCGATCGCGGCCGCGATGTCTCCGGAGTAGACCTTGTCCAGCTCCATCCGCTTGTTCGCGTGCATCTGAAGGATTCGCGCCACGCGCTCCTTCTTCTGCTTCGAGGAGTTGTACACATACGATCCGGAATTCAGTGTGCCGGAGTACACGCGGAAATAGGCGAGCTTTCCGACAAACGGATCCGTCATGATCTTGAACGCGAGCGCCGAGAACGGCTCCGCGTCCGAGGATTCCCTGTGATCTTCGGCGCC
The DNA here is from genome assembly GCA_964383335.1 of uncultured Lachnospiraceae bacterium. Classification (GTDB taxonomy): domain Bacteria; phylum Bacillota; class Clostridia; order Lachnospirales; family Lachnospiraceae; genus Chordicoccus. The sequence continues at coordinate 791 of CAYLHR010000308.1, read as the reverse complement.
GTCGGGCGTGGTTCCCTGGATCGCCGGCACGTCCAGCGGGCTCGGCATGAACTCGAGCACCGCGTCCAGCATCTTCTGGATGCCCTTGTTGCGGTATGCCGTGCCGCAGGTGACCGGAATCGCCGTTCCCTCGCAGCAGCCCTTTCTGAGCGCCGCCTTCAGGTCCTCGACCGCCGGCTCCTCTCCCTCGAGGTACTGCATCATCAGATCCTCATCGAGGTCGCACAGCTGCTCAACGAGCTTCGTGTGCCACTCCTCGGCCTGATCAGCCATATCCTCCGGGACGGGACCCACCGTGATATCGTCGCCCTTCTCGTCATTATAGATGTAGGACTTCATCTCAAAAAGATCGATAATCCCCTTGAACTCATCCTCTTTCCCGATCGGGATCTGGATGCAGACCGGGTTCTTGCCGAGTCTGTCGATGATCTGCTGCACGCATCCGTAGAAGTCCGCGCCGAGCACATCCATCTTGTTGACGAACGCCATACGCGGAACATTGTACTTGTCCGCCTGACGCCACACGTTCTCCGACTGGGGCTCAACGCCTCCCTTGGCCGCAAAGACGCCTACCGCGCCGTCGAGCACGCGGAGTGAGCGCTCCACCTCAACTGTGAAGTCGACGTGTCCCGGCGTATCGATAATGTTGATACGATGTTCCAGAGCGCCCGGAAGCGGCTTGGTCTCCTTCTCCAGCGTCCAGTGGCAGGTCGTAGCGGCCGAAGTGATGGTGATGCCGCGCTCCTGTTCCTGCGCCATCCAGTCCATCGTCGCCGTCCCGTCGTGTGTAT
>CAYLHR010000307.1:0-2210 GCA_964383335.1 uncultured Lachnospiraceae bacterium | reverse complement strand
GGCCGTCGTCGCCCAGTCGGAGTACCCGTGATTTGTCACCACGGAGCCGAGATGCTGAAACAGCTCATTTTCATATTCCACGGAAGCCTTCAGCCAATTCTCGGAATTCAGATACATAACAATTCCGCACTGATCAAACCGGTGATGACTCTCTCTGAAATCCGTCTTCACAACGAAGCTGAAATACTTCTCCTCCGTCTCCATCTGAAACACCGGCGCATTATCATTTATAAAATGATAATACGTCCGCTGCCACAGATCTGTATGCGGCTCCGTCGTTATCTCAATTCCGCCGTCTGTCATCTGAAATCTCTCCGGCTCCCGAATCCACTTAAAATTCGTCATATCCATCTGTCATTCCTCCCATGAGTCACCGGGGACGGTTCTTTTGACTCATTTTATCTGTGATTCATTTTATCTGAAAATGCACCCGCGTAAAAGCACCCGACGCCAAACTTTTCCGGCTTCGGCAGGGCCCTGTGACTCAGACAAAACCTCCCTCTCCGATTCACCCCTCCTCCTCCACGAGCGCGATCAGTTCACTAAGCCTCATCCCCAGCGCCTCGGCAATCTTCCACAAAGTGTCCACCCCCGCGTTGATGCTCCCGCTTTCAATCATCGCGAGATGACTTCTCGGAATAGACGCAAGCCCCGACACAACCTCCTGAGACAGCCCTTTCCGAAGGCGCAGCCTGCGAATCACCCTGCCCATAACCCTGTGGTCGTACATCCTGTTTCCTCCTTTTAGCAGAAATTAGTTCTCTACTATAGGAGTTGAATTTTATGCGACCCCGCTCCGTGTATTGTCTAACGGAATAGACAGCAGCCTCCCTCCGCTATGCTATAAATGAGTCAATGGGGACGGTTCTTTTTGACTCATTTTTGGGCAGCGCCTTCACAATTGACAGCGTGCCCGTCCAATCGGCAGCGCCCGCCCAGTTGACAGCGCCCGCACAATTGACAGCACGCGCCCAATCGGCAGCGCCCGTTCAATCGGCAGCGCCCGTCCAATCGGCAGCGCCCGCCCAATCGGCAGCGCCCGCTCAAGTGACAGCACGCGCCCAATTGACAGCGCCGCCACAAAAAACCGCCGGGCAGAATTTCCGAAAAATGAGTCAAAAAGAACCGTCCCCACTGACTCACAGAAAGGAGAGAAACTGCTTATGAAATGCCGTAACTGCGGAAACGAAATACAGGAAAGCACCAACTTCTGTCCCATATGCGGCGCGGATCTGAGAGAGCTCTCCGCTCCCCCGCGCACACCGGATAACCCGGTGCCTTTTGATTCTGCGGCGGAACCGCCGAAAAAGAAGAAGAAAAAGTCTCCTCTGATCATCGTCATCGTGATCCTGCTTCTGATTTCAGCGGTGGGCAGGATCCGGCAGGCTCAGCGTGCGCGCCGGTCAGCAACATCCGAAACAGCGGCCGTCTCCGAAACATCCTCTGCCGATACCACGGCACCTGAGGCTGCACCGGAAACCGACTCCGTACCGGAAGCTGACCCGGAACCGGAAGCTGACCCAGAACCGACATCTGACCCAGAACCGACATCTGACCCAGAACCGACATCTGACCCGGAACCGACACCTGACCCGGAACCAATATCTGACCCGGAGCCGGAACCTGACTCAGCGCCGGAAGCCAGCAGCGAGCCGGACCCCAATCCCGGATCCGGGACAGAATCTGCCGAAGCTCCGATCGTCTCTCCGGACCTCGTCACCCCGGAATTCAAGGAGATGATGGACAGCTATGAACAGTGGTTCGATACCTATTTCGAATTCATGGAAAAATACAGCCAGGCCGAAGACCCGTCCGAAATGATGCTCCAGTACGCGGAGTTCATGGCAAAATACGCCGATGTCATGAACAAAATCAGCGAGATCGACGAGGACAGTCTCTCTCCGGCGGATTCCGCCTACTATCTGGAGGTAACCGCCCGGATCTATAAGAAGCTTGCCGTCGTAATGGAAGAAACTTCGTCTTCCTGAACCTCCCCTGATTATCATACCGCTGCGGCCGGACCTTCGCGCAGGCCGGCCGCACACCACCGCGCCACCCAACCGTAAACCACCGCACAGGCCAATCCCACACCACCAGCCGCATAACCCCACGCCACCGCACCGCCCAACCGTAAACCACCACACAGCCCAACCGCAGCCCGCCCCCACACCACCGGCAAACCAACTTCAGCCCAAACCGCAAACAATGCG
>CAYLHR010000306.1:0-2228 GCA_964383335.1 uncultured Lachnospiraceae bacterium | reverse complement strand
AGGCCCCGACAAAGAAGATCCCCTACTTCGACTTCGAAGTACCGACGGAGCTTCCGGGCGTCGATCCCGCCATCCTCGATCCACGCGACACCTACGCCGACGCTTCCGAGTGGAACAAGAAGGCGGAGGATCTGGCCGGCAGATTCATCAAGAACTTCGAAAAGTACACGGGCAACGAGGCGGGCAAGGCGCTCGTCGCTGCCGGACCGAAGCTCTGATCCGAGGCATCAGCTCACATACAGCGTTTATAAAAACCCGGGAACGGACCACCCCGTTCCCGGGTTTTTCTGACTGCAGGGCTGTGCACGGCACATGCCCTGCCCTTTGCCAATCTTTCCTGTCTCTCCCTCTCCTGCCGTTCCTTTACGGCTGCCTTCTGCGCCTTATGAGAACCAGCGCCGCGAGGAGTGCCGCCCCGCACATGCCGGCAAGCCAGACAAGTGCGCCGCTGCTGTCCCCCGTCTTCACCGATGACGTCTTCGTCGTGGAGCCGCTGCTGCCGGACTTTTTGACGGTCGTCCGGGCGGCGGCCTTCTTCGCGACCGTGAATTTTCCGGACGCGCTGCCGTCGTCAAATTCAGCCGTGATGATATGCGTGCCGACGGACATTTTCTCCAGATAGGCGGGCTTCAGATAGATCTTCAGGCTGCCTGAGGACACCGAATAGTTCGAGCCCGATACGGTATAGCCGTCTATCTTCAGCTGCTCGAAGTGGTCGTAGGTCGTGCTGTCGTCGCTGCTCCTTTTTACCGTAAACCCGAGAGAGGTCGTACTGCCCTTTCTCCAGGTGCTGCCGGAGCCCTGTGAGAAGGTGTAGGCGATGATCTTCGGGATCGCCTTCTTCTGCACGTGCGAATCGTCATGCTCGCAGATCCGGGTCTTCTCGCCCTCCGCGGAGGTGGTGGCCTTCTTCGTGACGGTCCATTTTCCCCACTTGTGGCCGAGCGCCTTGATATTCCTGACTTTCTTCTTCTGTGTCTTAAAGGCCTTGTTCTTAAATTTAGCCGTATAGGTCGTGACGCCCTTCTTTGTACACGTGGGTTCTGTCGTGACCTTCGACGTCGTCTTCACCTTCTCCGTCTGCACGTGGGAGGCATCATTCTCACAGACCCGCCTGGCGGTGACCGTGCTCAGATCACTGCTCCACTTGTAAACGGTCTCTCCCCAGGTGTGGCCCGTCACCCTGATCTCAAGTGTGCCCGAGGTCTTCTCGTAATTCGTCTCATCCTCCGGCGTGAAGGTCCAGTGGTAGGTGTTTGTGCCGTATTTCAGCGCCTTTTCCTTAAGCGCGAGACTGCCGGGCACCTTCGTATTGCTCCGCTTAAGCTTCGCCGCGGAAATCTTCAGGTTATCCTTCACGGTCCCCGCCGTCACGCTGCCGATCTCCGGAACCGCTTTCGCTACCTTAAAGTCAGCCGTCACGCTTCCCGTGTAATTGCCGGTCTCAAGCGCCGTCACCGTGAGCGTGTAGGTTCCGGCGTCCGTCACCACATTGCCCTCGGCCTCGCAGGCGGCCGTGATGTCCGTCCCGTCCAGCTTCACGGCCGTGACCTTCTGGGTGAGGCTCTGTCCGGTGTAGGTGAGGCTCTCTCCCAGCGTCACCTCCGCGCCCTTGATGTCCTTCGGCTCGATGGTAAAGTCCGCACTTCCGCTGTAAACTTCCGTCCCCGTCTCGCAGGTGACGGTAATCGTATATTTGCCCGCGGCTGTCGGAGCGATGCCGTTCGGCCCGTAGGCGCTTCCGTCCCTCAGTGTTCCGCTGTAGCTGAGCGCGGGTTCTCCGCTGCCTTCCGGCTTTGTAAATACGGGGTCCGGGAGCGCGTTTCCGAATACCGTGCCCTCCTGGGCAACCGTCAGCGTCTGCTTTTTCTTCTCCTCTGCCTGCCCTTCACCTTTGCCTTCTCCTTCTCCTTCTCCTTCTCCGGCATTCGCGGGCTCAAGGGCGACCGTTCCGGGGGCTTCCTGCTCTCCGGCCGGCACGTTCTCCGCCGGTTCCTCTTCCCCTGCGGGAACGTCTTCTCCCGGTACCGCCTCTTTGGCCGGCCCGGACGCTTTCATCGTCTTCTTCCTGGCAGGTGCGGGCACCTCCGGCGTCTCCTCCGGTTCCGCCCCGGGCTCCTGCTCCGCTTCCGGCTCAGGCTCCGCCTCGGGCTCCTGCTTCACTTCCGGCTCAATCATCGAAAATCCCGAAATCCCGATCGCGCTGCATCTTGACCATGGTGATACCT
>CAYLHR010000305.1:0-2231 GCA_964383335.1 uncultured Lachnospiraceae bacterium | reverse complement strand
TTCTGGATATGTCCTTTACGTGACACGTTACTTCCCTCCTTAATCATGGTACGGATGAGTTGCCCCATCCTGATATTAAATCATAGGTACTCACAAAATGTCTTGCGTTTCATGCCATCGGGACTTCACCTGCAACCACTAAGGTGAATAACTGCCCTGTATATATGAAACGAAACTGACTCTCGACCGGTCTGATTACTTCTTAACCTTCGGCCTCTTGGCGCCGTACTTGGAACGGGCCTGTCTGCGGTTTGCGACTCCGGCAGTATCCAGAGTTCCGCGGATGATGTGGTATCTGGTACCCGGAAGGTCCTTGACACGGCCGCCGCGGATCATGACGACACTGTGCTCCTGAAGGTTGTGGCCCTCACCCGGGATATAGGACGTCACTTCGACGCCGTTGGAGAGACGCACTCTCGCGATTTTGCGGAGAGCCGAATTCGGCTTCTTCGGTGTAGCGGTCTTGACGGCGGTGCAGACGCCGCGCTTCTGCGGAGAACTTGCCTTCACCTGGCGGTTCTTCAGGGAGTTGAAGGAACTCTGAAGCGCCGGAGCCTTGGATTTCTTCACGGAAGTCTGTCTTCCTTTTCTGACCAATTGGTTAAATGTAGGCATTCCTTTGAATTTCCTCCTTGTGATAGTCCGCCACGAACGGGCGGCGGTTCGGCTGTTTTTCCCATTAAAAATACAGGCATGCGATGAGGCATGCCCGTACATTATAATGGTTCGCGCAGGGTTCGTCAAGCGGAAAAATGCCGCCCCCCTTTTTTCTCTCTTCGGACGGAAAAATGCTCCTCACCTCCCCGGAAGGTGTTTTCTCCCCCGCTCCGCGCGCCGGCGCCCGGAAAGAAGGCACAGCAGAATCAACGCAGGAAGAAGGAGGGCCGCGCCCGCCGGGACAGAGACCGCCCGGACCGTCCCGCGAAGGCGGATCAGGGGATTTCTGGAGACGACGGCTTCAAAGACGAGGGGCTCCCCCGCGTTCCCCGCGGCGTCCCACACCGTCACCCTGATGTACCGCCGGATCCCGTCCCCGGCAAATGTGTAATCGAACCGCTCTCCCTTCTCCTCAAGGTAATCCGAAAGCTCCGTTCCGGCAAGGTCCGCCAGGATTTCCGGACCGCCCCGGTCCCTGCCGGTCTCGACGAGAACTCTCGATACGGACATATTATCATAGAAGCTGACCGTCACGGGAAGGGATCCGGCGTCATAGCAGTCCTCACCGGGGTCCGCGCCCGTCAGATAAACCGCGGGAGGCGTCCTGTCAACAGAAAATTCATACGGGACGCCGCTTCCGTCTCCGCCCGCATCTTTGGCGCTGTTCGTGCTGATATTCCCCGCCGCGTCCTCCGAGACGACGGCAATAAGGTAGCGGCCCTCAGCCTCAAAGCACGACGGATCGACTGCATAGAAATACTCGTATCCGAAGGCCGTCCGCCTCTCCGATACCCGGTAATCCCTGCCCGCGGAAAGGTCCTTCGCCTCTCCGTCCCGATAGAGGGTAAGCCTTCTTTCCGTTACGGGATCGAGGTTGATCTCTCTTATACAATAGGCGGGCGGGCGGGCCGTACAGCGGATCTCTTCCGTCAGCCTCCTCGACCCGGCGCTTCCGTAATCGAAGGTGGAGCCGAAACGGTTGAGGCTGAAGGTGATGCCGAAGACGGCCCGGTTGCCCGCCCGGTCCTCCGCCGTGACGCGGAAATCATAGACGTCGTCGGCGGCCTTCTCCGTCTCAAATTCCGGAAATGCGACCGGTCCGCCGTAAGGGCCGTCCGGCACCTGTACATCGCAGGTGTTTTTCCGCCCCTTAAGAACCGCCGACGTGGCGCCGGGATCGTAATAATCGTCATCCACCGCAAAGGCCGGGTGAAACGCCCCGCCGAAGGATTTCGCCCCGATGTCCCGCAGCGGGCGGAGCGCCGGCTTCGTCTTGTCGATGATGAAATCAGGCTCCGTCCGCTCTTCCGCCGGGTTTCCGGCCAGGTCCGTACAGGCCGCAGTTATGCGGTATCTCCCCTCTTCGGAGAAGAAGATCTCCGCTCGCCTCCTCTCACCCGATCCGGAAAATGAGCCGATCCTGCCCGAAACGGCCCTGCCGCTCCTTTCATGCACGCCGTCGGCCGTCACGTGACAGTCCGGTCCGGGATTCCGCTCCGTGATCTCCACAACCGCCCTCAGATCGGAGCGGAAATACAGGTTCTCCCTCGCCCGGGCACGGTCAATTCCTCTTA
>CAYLHR010000304.1:0-2233 GCA_964383335.1 uncultured Lachnospiraceae bacterium | reverse complement strand
ACGCAATGAGTCAAAAAGAACCGTCCCCACTGACTCATCAATGGACGCAACGAGTCAAAAAGAACCGTCCCCACTGACTCACGTCCCTACTGACTCACACCCCGACGCCGGACGTCGCGACAACCGGGACGCCCGTGCCGGCAGCGTCTTCGATGAGCACGTCGCCGATTTTAACCGGCGCCTCCGCCGACGCGCGGTTGATCTCCTTCATGACGTCGAAGATCCGCTCCTTGGGGATGTCCGACGCGGTCTTTACGGAGACGCGCTCCTTCTTTCCGCCCCGGACAAGTATCGTGGATGTCACGATCCGGGTCGGATTCGTCACTTCCTTTCTCGCGTAGATCTCGCCTCTCTTACAGGTATAACCGGTAAGAGAGACCACCTCGCCATCCTCCATCTGCACGGTGATCGGACAGCCCATCGGGCAGCCGATGCAGATCAGTTCCCGTTTTTCCATATACGCCGCCTCCTTCCTAAGCCTCTTCCACGACAATCGAGATTGTCTCCGGCACGGACTCCCCGCAGATGTCCTTCTTCTTCAGAATGACCTGCTCCATCTCACCCGGCGCCATGATCCGCTTCTTTACATGCTGAACCTGACGGTCGTCAAAATACACACTCACATGCCAGTTCTTATAGACATCTGCGACGCGGAAACGGATGGTGATGAGGTCCTCCATGCGCTCAGGATCGATTGAGGACGGCACCGTGTAGCGCGCGCCTCCTCCCGCCTTCACCGCAATCTTCCGGGCGGAACCGCCGGCAAGCTCCCCGTTTACGAAGCGGACGGCGCATCTGCCGGCCTTTCCGGCTTCCTCCGACACGAAATCGACCAGATCATGCACATGAAGCACGTTGCCGCAGGCGAAGATACCGGGGATGCTGGTCTCAAATGATTCATTCACGACCGGCCCGCCCGTGACGGGGCCGATTTCGACGCCGGCGCCGCGGGACAGCTCATTTTCCGGAATGAGGCCGCAGGAAAGCAGAAGCGTATCGCAGGTATATCTCTCCTCCGTGCCCGGAATGGGCTTCCGGTCCGGACCGACCTCCGCGATGGTCACGGCGCTGATATGATCCCGTCCCTCGATATCCACCACCGTGTGGGAGAGCTTAAGGGGAATGCCGTAGTCGTCCAGACACTGGACGATATTTCTCTTCAGTCCCCCGGAGTACGGGAGCAGCTCCGCGACGACCTTGACCTTCGCGCCCTCGAGCGTCATGCGGCGCGCCATGATGAGCCCGATATCGCCGGATCCGAGGATGACGACCTCGCGTCCGGGCATGTAGCCCTCCATATTCACCAGTCTCTGCGCGGTTCCGGCGGAAAATACGCCGGCCGGGCGATAACCCGGAATATTGAGCGCCCCTCTCGGCCTCTCGCGGCAGCCCATGTGCAGGATCACAGATCCGGCCTCTATCTCGAACATTCCCTCCGTGCGGTTCATGGCGAGCACGGTCCGGTCAGCTGAGATGTTCATCACCATGGTGTTCAGCCTGTATTCAATCCCGTACTCAAGGACCTTATCGATAAAGCGCCCCGCGTACTCGGGGCCGGTCAGCTCCTCCTTGAAGGTATGAAGGCCGAAGCCGTTGTGGATGCACTGATTAAGGATTCCGCCGAGCTCGTGATCTCTTTCGAGAATCAGGATATCCCGCTCGCCCGCCTCGTAAGCCGCGACAGCCGCCGCGAGTCCGGCGGGACCTCCGCCTACAATCACGACGCGGACTTTTCGTCTCGGATCACTCATGCTTTCACCTCCTTCGTGCGCTCAAGCACAATATTGGAGCCGATGTCGTTCTTACGGATCTCCTCCATGGGGATTCCCAGCTCACGGTTCAGGATCTCCATCACACGCGGGCTGCAGAAGCCCGCCTGACATCTGCCCATGCCTGCGCGCGTCCTGCGCTTTACGCCGTCGAGAGATCTCGCACCAAGCGGACGCCTGATCGCGTCGAGGATCTCGCCCTCTGTCACGGACTCGCACCGGCAGATGATCTGACCGTATGCCGGTTCCTTCTTAATCAGCTCATTTCTCTCTTCGATGGAGAGGTCGGCCGGATTCAGCACATTTTTGATGGTCGGAATCCAGTTCTCCTTCTTCTTAAACCCATACTTTTCCTCAATGATCCCGGCCGTATACACCCCGATCGCCGGACAGCTGGAAAGCCCCGGAGACTCGATTCCCGCGCAGTCAAAGAAACCGGGGGCATCCTCCACCTCACCGAGAAT
>CAYLHR010000303.1:0-2237 GCA_964383335.1 uncultured Lachnospiraceae bacterium | reverse complement strand
CCTCCCCGAAATGACCGGATCATCTGCCGTCGTGATCCGGCGTTTTCTTCCGTTTTGGCCTGGCCTCAGTTTTCTGCGCGTTCTTTTCAGCAGCCTTTTCGACTGCTTTGTCCGGTTTTTCCACCATTTCGTCCGGAAGCGGGATCGCCTTAACGCCCATGCCCATCTTCACGAACATTTCCGGCTGATGGAACATCTCACCGTACTTCTGGATCTGTTCCGGTGTCAGGGATCCGAAGCTTTCCTCCGTGAGTCCCACGACCATGAACGGGCCGGCAACCAGGTCATAGATATCGCCGTTCTCGTCACGAAGCGACCTGTTAAGCGGAAGACCGTTGATCTTTCCTTCCTCGTTCATCACCAGGCCGACCGGTTCGTCGAAGGGATAGACGACCTCGATCATACCGCCGACGGCTGCTTGCAGGTCTTCCAGTTCTGTCCCGATCTCGACCGGTCTCGGATATTTGTTGGGTTCGACAAGAAGCACTGTCATTGTTTCAGCGGCGGGCTCTGCAGCATAGGCCTCTGTCTCTTCCCTGATAACGCCCGGCATGGCATCGGCGATCATTTCCCGCTCCTCCATGACACGGTCTTCATAAGCGGAAGCCTTCTCGAAGACACCGGCCTGCGCATCGTAGTGGTAAGCTTCCCCACCGAGCTGTTCTTCCGGCTGGACTTCCTGCGAATTGACAGCAGAGACCATGGCACTCAGTTCCTGTGCACTCATGCTGCCGTCATCCGCAAGAAGCAGGATCTCATGGATCGAGGAAGGCAGAACAAAATAGCTCCCGCCGACCTGCTCCGCAGCCTCCTTAAAGAAATCCGGGTAGCCCATGACACCGGCTCCGTTCACGCCATCGCGAACCGTCGCGACCAGAAGCGGCGGGGCGCCGACATCCTCCGGAGGGATCATGCCGCCGCTCATTTCCGAAAGGACCTCGGCAAGAGACCGAAGGGAGAGCGGATTCCTCTGCGGCGCGGAAACTTCCGCATCTGCTATCAGCTGTTCCGCTGTGATCCCGTAATTCTTCAGCATCTGGTTGGTGACCAGTACGGTGGCGTCTCCGCGGTCACTGTGATCCAACTGGAAGCGGTAGACGATGGCGATATCGTCCATGGTCTTATGGGGAATCGTCTCAAGAAGAGCACGGTTCGGTTCGACGGGAACAGCCTGCATGATCAGTGTGTCCTTCATCTGCTCATAATCTTCCAGTGCCCTCTGATCCACCTGCGGGATCCTCTCCAGTGCGTCGGCGGCAAGCCGCTCAATACGGGCAAAGGACACTTTGAGCGGGAGCATCTCTTCCTGTACCAGCTGAAACTCCTGGCGAAGGTCCATCGTAGCACCGGCATTGCTCCCGACTGGCGTGATGGAGATCCCGGTATAGGACTCTCCCTGCAGCTTCTCCACGCTGCGGATCTGGACATCCATATAGGGGAAGGCTTCCTGCAGATCTGCCTTTACCTGCTCCAAAAACTGTTCATAATCCATTGATTTTCCTCCTTAAATGAAACGAAGCGCCGGATAGCTGGCGCCTTCTTCGAAATCTACGGTCTCGGTGTTGTCTTTCATGAATTTGCGGACACGGTGGCGGTCCAGAGCATCCGGCGTAACAAGAAAATGATCATCATTAAGGCGGATCACCACGACCGGGCCGACCAGGAAAAGCCCTGCCTCCGTCCGGATCTCCGTGTCCTCTTCATACAGATAATAGAGATCCTTCATGCCGGGAATCGCCCGCATTACGCTGTGCTCGTTCATCCAGGGGCAGATGCGGAGCACATGCTCGAAGGGAAAGACCCTGTAGTCCCCGGCGTCATAGAAAAGAATGGCCACCGAATCCTCTTCGGGGAGGCTTACTTTCTCGGGTTCCCTGTTTATTCTGCGTTTTTCGGCAGTAAGCTGCTCATAGGCCTGCGCCCTCCGGGCAATACGGATCAGCTCATCGCGAAGTTCCGGCGGCGCACAGCAGCTGCATTCTTCCTCATCCGCTTCATCAGGATCCTCATCCAGATTTTCCACCTCGATCAGGAACTCCCGGATCGCCTCAATTACCTCGACGGCCGTGCAGAATTCATCGATCGTATCCTCAAGGCAGAGCAGCACATCCTCGATGCTTTCACTCTTATCGATATTTGTCTCCAGATCGACAGAGGACGTGATCAGCTCATCCAGCTTCTTAAGGATCTCCATGGCCTGCTTATCGGTTGCTTTCATCTTTGACATAGTCTGTTTT
>CAYLHR010000302.1:0-2255 GCA_964383335.1 uncultured Lachnospiraceae bacterium | reverse complement strand
CCAACGTGCATTGTCACTCTGGCCTGATGACCTTGCTTTTACGTGGAGCAGGCCAGCTCCTGCCGCGCCCGACCCGGAAACGAGCCCGACGGGACCTGCCGCCCAACTTGTGTTTTCCACCACAATATGTTATATTTCGTGTATCACAAAAACAGAAAGGCAAGTGACAAATAGGCATGCTGATAGAGATTGACTTTGAAAGCGATGAGGCGATCTACCGCCAGCTCTGCCGCCAGATTGTGACAGGTATCGCGACAAGGTCTCTGAAAGAAGGAGATTCGCTCCCCTCCGTGAGGGACCTTGCGGGTGAGATCGGCATCAATATGCATACAGTGAATAAGGCCTACAGCATTTTGCGTGAAGAGGGCTTTCTGACCGTGGATAAAAGACACGGCGCTGTTGTCTGCCTGGATTCCGGGCGGCAGGACGGCGAGGAGGAGCTGGACCGCGCGCTGCGGGAGACGCTTGCCAGAGCGAGCTGCAGGAATATCCCAAGAGAGAGGGTTCATGAGATGATAGATGCAATCTTTGAAGAATTCACATAAGAAGAGCCGGGAATTCTTCAGGACACTTGCAGCCTGGGAGAAATGTGCCGCATTAGAGCATATCATTCAGGCCCGGGCCGCATAATGCAGAGTATCAGGCATATCATTCAGGCCCGGGCCGCACAAGGCAGAGCATCAGGCATATCATCCCGGCTTCAGGGAATCAACGAATATTCCGCGCAGATCGGAACAGGAGGAAAATGGATCATTTTACAGATGAGGCGAGGCGCGCGAAAGAAATCGCGCTGCGCTCGGCTGTTTATCACAGACAGAATTACGCAGGGACGGAGCACCTGCTCGTCGGACTGGTGAAGGAGACGGGCGGGACAGCGTCGCATGTTCTCTCCGAGGCGGGGGTCGAGCCGGACAAGCTCGACAACCTGATTGACCGGCTGATCGCGCCCGATGAAAATGCGGCCGTTCCGCAGCAGCCCCCCTTCTCACCCAGGGCCGGGCAGTGCCTGGAAAAGGCGGCGGAGATCGCAGAGCGGACCGGAAACGGACAGGTGGGGACGGAGCATATTCTGCTCGCCATGCTGGGAGATACGGAGTGTGTGGGAACGAAGCTCCTGCACACGCTGAAGGTGGACATAAGGAGGCTCGGCGGGGAGACGATTGCCGCGATGAACGCGGAGGGGTCCCTGAGTGATAAGGAACTGGCGGAAGGCGCATTCCGCGAGGAAGGCGGAGAGACGCCGACGGTGGATCAGTACAGCCGGGATCTGACGCTGATGGCCGAGCGGGGCGAGCTGGATCCCGTGATCGGCAGGGAAAATGAGATCCTCCGGGTCATGCAGATCTTAAGCCGCAGGACCAAGAACAATCCGTGCCTCATCGGTGAGCCGGGCGTCGGAAAGACAGCGATCGTGGAAGGACTCGCTCAGAAGATCGCGTCGGGAGATGTGCCGGATCAGGTGAAGGGCAAGCGGGTGGTCGTTCTGGATCTCTCCGGCATGGTCGCCGGGTCCAAGTACCGCGGCGAGTTTGAGGAGCGGATCCGGAATCTCGTGCGGGAGGTCGCGGCGAACAGGCGGATTCTCCTCTTTATCGACGAGCTGCATACGCTGATCGGCGCCGGCGGCGCGGAGGGGGCGCTCGACGCTTCGAATATCCTGAAGCCGTCACTTTCGAGAGGCGAGATTCAGGTGATCGGCGCGACGACGATTGACGAGTACAGAAAGCACATTGAGCGTGACGCGGCGCTTGAGAGGCGGTTCCAGCCGGTGCAGGTGGAGGAGCCGTCAAAGGAGGAGACGGTTGAGATCCTTAAGGGGCTGCGTCAGGCATTTGAGAAACACCACGGTGTGAAGATCACGGATGAGGCGCTGACTTCAGCGGTGGAGCTGTCCGAGCGGTATATCAATGACAGGCGGCTTCCCGACAAGGCGCTCGACCTGATTGACGAGGCGTCATCCAGGCTTCGGATCCGCAGGATTCCCTCTTCGGGGGATAAGAAGGCGGATGCGCTCGAAGCGCTTTCGGATGAGGCGGAGGCCCTGGTCCTTGCGGGCGATTTCGACGGCGCGAAGAAGGTGAGGGAGAAGCTCGCCAAGGAGCGGAAGAAGGCGGAGAGACGGCAGAAGCGCGGCGGGACCGGGCCGGATCCGTATGTCGTGACGAGTGATACGGTCGCGGAGGCCGTGTCGGAGTGGACAAAGATCCCGGTCGCCAGGCTGCAGGAGGCGGAGTCCAGGAAGCTGGCCAGGCTTG
>CAYLHR010000301.1:0-2259 GCA_964383335.1 uncultured Lachnospiraceae bacterium | reverse complement strand
GTACATGATGTCAAAATAATCCGAGGCGAAGAAGCAGCGGTCCTCAAAATCCGCGCCCAGCCACTCGACATCCGCCCGGATCGAGTCGACGAATTCCGTCCGCTCCTTGGTCGGGTTGGTGTCGTCGAAGCGGAGATTAAAGCGTCCGCCGTATTTTTCCGCGATTCCGTAATTGAGAAGAATGGACTTGGCGTGCCCGATATGGAGATAACCGTTGGGCTCGGGGGGGAAGCGCGTACAGACTTCCGCGTAGACGCCGTCCTCCAGGTCGCGGTTGATCAGATCTTCAATAAAGTTTCTCGGCTGTTCTTTTGCCGCCGTCATGGCGGCTTCATGTCTCGTGTTTCCCATGATCCCTCCGGATTGATGACCTCGGGCGGATGACAGATGCAGGAAACAGCTGCTCATCCGTCCGGATATATAACGTTTATTGTAACACAGACGGGGGATGGTGGAAAGCGCCGTGAGGGGAAGATCCGGGGGAAATGTTCGGAAAAGCGCGCGGCTTTCGTGAGGTGAGTACTGGATATTGGCGGCGCTTTGTGTTAGAGTGGTTCGTGATAAGCGTCCGGAGCCTTCGCGCGTTTTGCCGCGCCGGGGCCGGACTTTTTAAGAGGAGGTATCGATATGTCTGAATTATGGGAGGCGGCCCGGCTTCTTCCTTCATATATTACGGAGGTGGTTTCGGGCCCCCGTCTGCCCTACGCGATTGTCGCGGGATTTGTATTTCTGGTGGCGCTTTTCTTTTCAGGCCGCATCGCGGACCTGCTGAGACAGCTCTTTGTGCTGGCAGCGGTCGCGGCGGCCGTGTTCGCCTTCCTCACCCGCAGATATCCGCTGTTTCTTCTTTGCGCGTTTCTTCTCGCCGTGCTCGCGGTCTACCGCCTGATCCGCTGGCTTCTGATTACGATCCGGCAGAATCACATTAACAGGAGGATCGAAGAGAGGGCGCTCGCCAAGGCCGCCAGCAGGAGAGGATCCTTCGCGAACAAGCAGGGCTACAGCGGCGCGGCGAGGCCCATTGTCTATGAGCCCGATCCGGAGCCCATGAATGCCGGAGAGATCCGGGAGGTCGTGGACGGAACGGAGGAGAAGCCGGGCAGGACGGAGGCTGCCGCGAAGACGGAGGCTGCCGCGAAGACGGAGACTGCCGTGAAGGCGGAGAATGCCGCGAAGACGGAGACTGCCGCCAAGGCCGAGGCTGCCGTGAAGACGGAGACTGCCGCGAAGACGGAGGCTGCCGCCAAGGTGGAGAATGCCGCGAAGACCGGATCCGCCGCGGCGGCTGCAGGGAAGGATCCCGTCCTCATGAACCGCGAGCAGATCTTCTCTGCGGTCGAAAAGCTGAAGGATCTGAAGGACGCCGGCGTCCTGACCGAGGCGGAGTACAGCGAAAAAACAGCTGCTCTTTACGAGCAGCTGGGTTGATCAGCGGACGGGGAGTTCCCCGCCGGTTCAGCAGACGGGGGAGTTCCCTGTCAGAAGTTCATATGCCTCCCTGTATTTGTCGATCGTTTTTTCGATCACTTCTTCAGGGAGAGTCCAGTCCGTGTCCGGTGTTGCCTTCAGGTAATCCCGGACATATTGTTTATCAAAGGAGGGCTGTGATCTGCCCGGTTCATATCCGTCGGCGGGCCAGAAGCGGCTGGAGTCGGGGGTCAGCATCTCGTCTCCGAGCACGACCTGCCCGTTTTCATCGAGGCCGAACTCGAACTTCGTGTCAGCGATAATGATGCCGCGCGTGAGAGCATAGTCGGCGCAGGCCCTGTAGAGCGCGATGGTTTTGTCGCGGATTGCCGCGGCCAGCTCCTCCCCGCGCCCGGGGAATTCCTTCTCCAGTACTTCGATGCTTCTCTCAAAATCGATATTCTCGTCGTGATCCCCGATCTCCGCCTTTGTGCTGGGCGTGTAGATGGGCTCCGGCAGGCGGTCGCACTCGCGGAGTCCTTCGGGCAGGCGGATGCCGCAGACGGTTCCGTCCTTTTTGTAGCTGTTCCAGCCGCTGCCCGTGATGTATCCGCGGACAATGCACTCGATGGGGAGCATGGTGAGCTTTCTGCAGAGCATGACCCTCCGGCTGAAGCGGGGCGCGCGGAAGAATTCCGGCATATCTGCCTCATCGACGCTGATCATGTGATTCGGCACGATATCCTTCGTGTAATCGAACCAGAATCTGGACATCTGCGTGAGTACGGCGCCCTTTCCGGGAATCGGATTTTTAAGTATGACGTCAAAGGCTTCGTGTTGGGCAATCTTATT
>CAYLHR010000300.1:0-2276 GCA_964383335.1 uncultured Lachnospiraceae bacterium | reverse complement strand
CAGGGAATAGCAGGCGACCGGATAGTCTGCCGGCAGAATGCCCATTCGCACAAGCGGAGCAGTCACCGCCAGAAAGCCGCTCGCGTGGCAGCCCGGATTGGCCACCCGCCGGCTCTTCGCAATCGCCTCCCGCGCTCCGGGAAACAGTTCCGGAAAACCGTAATCCCAGCCGGGCGCCGTCCTGTGCGCCGTCGAGGCGTCGATCACCCTCACGTCCGGATTGTCGATCAGAGAGACCGCCTCCCGCGCCCCCTCGTCCGGCAGACATAAAAAGACGAGGTCCGCGGCGTTCAGATATTTTCTCCGCTCCTCCGTATCATGCCGTTTTTCCTCGGAAATCCGCAGCAGCTCAAGGTCCTCTCTCGCTCCGATCCGCTCATAGATCTGAAGCCCCGTCGTTCCGCTCTGCCCGTCAATATAAATCTTTGTTTTCATGAATTCTCTCGCCCTGTTCTAAGTGTACATTCGTTTCTATTATATCAACAACAGTGTGCAATATACAAGTATTTTCAGAATAGTGGACATGTTATAAAGACAAATAAAAAAGCCCCGGCCCTGCCGTACAGCGGGATCAAATCCGCCGCACGGGGGCCGGGGAAATCTGTATCAGGCCTGATCAAGTTTGATGGGTTTTGTGCCGTAATCCGTGAACTGCGTCACCGGAAGATGGTTGAGACGCACATAATCCCTGATGGACGACATCCGGAGGTCATCTTTCGCCGTGTCGTTGCCGTAGTACTCCATCAGCGCGTCAAACCGGTCGCCGAACATCTTCTGCGCTTCTTCACCCCAGTCTTCTCCGTCGGCCACCCAGTCAAACTGAGTCACTTCACAGTTCTCTCCCTCGGTTTTCACGTGCATGACTCCGGTATAGCTGCCCCCGGACATCAGATCAATGGTTTCCCCGTTGATGTCTCCGTTGTCCAGCCAGAAGTCGCCGTATATAAGAACCTCATTTTCCCCGGCACTCTCTTTGTCGACGATAAAGACAGTCGGGATCATCACGTCCGACTCCGCATAATTCTTTTTCGCGATTTCTTCGACCAGGTATCTGTACACAGCTGCCACCGCGGGGTCATCCCCGGCATAGCCGTATTCGGCGCCGCTTTTTGCATCGCCGCCTGCTTCCGCGTCCGTGCCGGCGGAATTCTCAGCCGAAGTACTCTCCGCCTCTGCGGGTACCTCCACGGATATGGTTTCCGATGATTCCTCCGCCGGCGCGATTGCTGCTGCTTCCTCCGAAGATACCTCTTCCTCCGACGCGATTTCCGCCGCCTCTTCCGAAGATACCGTCTCCGCCTCCGAGACAGGGGCCAGCACCTGCTGTGTCTCCTCCTCCGCCCCGCATGAGGCCATAACCGCCGCCATGCAGACGATACTTCCCGCAGCCAGTATATTTCTGAGCTTCCTGTTCATCATCCTTCCGTCCTCCTTTTCCGGCTCGTCCATGATATGAATGTATACTGCTTTTTTGACCAAATTGATAACAATCAAAGATTCGTCTGCGTTGATGCCGCAGCTGATCTTAAATTGTATATTCAGTATAAGACAGATTTCATCACTAATGTATCACAGAGCCGGTCTCAGGTGACGGAAGTGCAGGGTTTATAAACATATATCGCCTGAAAAAAGTCCCCGGATGTTTACCGGAGACTCCTGACAGACTTTTCTTAATCCGATGTATTCTTTCTTTCGTTTTTTCTGTGCAGAAGAATCCCGCCTGCAACACCGGATATCGAAGTCATATTCGTACAGCCGCATGACCCCGCAGGACTCTTCGGGGCCAGGGGAGCGGGCAAATGCGGCCGCGTACTGAAAGCCATCAAAGAAGCCCGCTCTGCGGGAGCAGACATATAATTCAAAAAAATCAGAGACGCAGCCTGCTCACCACACAACTTCCTCTTCCAGCAGCTGTACCACTCGGCACAGTCCCTCCCGGTCGGCCTCCGTGAACCTTCCCGGGAGCGGGCTGTCTATATCCAGAACGCCGACGACCTCTCCGTCCCGATGCATAGGAATCACGATCTCCGCGTTCGAGGCGCTGTCGCAGGCGATATGCCCCGGAAATGCGTGGACATCCGGAACAAGCTGAACCGCATCCAAAGAGACGGCCGTGCCGCAGACTCCTCTCCCGACTTCAATATGAATACACGCGGGCTTACCCTGAAACGGTCCCACCACAAGCCGGCCTCTGCGCATGATATAAAATCCCGCCCAGTTGAGATCCGGGATGGAATTCATCAGCAGGGCCGATACATTGCTGAACAGAGGCACGT
>CAYLHR010000299.1:0-2280 GCA_964383335.1 uncultured Lachnospiraceae bacterium | reverse complement strand
ACCGCACGGAGAAATTCGAGGACCTGGTCCGGACCTTCTGCATGAACCCGCGCGGGATTGTCGTAAATGAGAACACAAACGGTATCGTGACCGTGAACGGGCACAGCTTTGAGGATCCGGCCAGGCAGACGGAGAATACGAATTTTGCTCTGCTTGTGTCGAAGCATTTTTCGGAGCCCTTCAAGGACAGCAACGGCTACGGAGAGAGCATCGCCCGCCTCTCCAACATGCTGGGCGGGGGCGTGCTCGTGCAGCGGTTCGGCGATCTGGTCCGGGGGCGGCGGAGCACGAAGAAGCGCATCGCGGAAAATTTCGTCGTTCCGACCCTGCAGGCGGAGCCCGGCGACATTTCCCTTGTTCTGCCGAAGCGCATTCTCGACGGCATCATCGAGATGATTTACGCGCTCGACAAGATCGCCCCGGGCACGGCCAATGACGACACGCTGCTCTACGGCGTGGAGGTCAAGTTCTACAATATGCAGGTTCAGGTGGATTCCCGTCTCGAGTCCTGCCACAGGGGTCTCTATATCATCGGCGACGGGAGCGGCGTGACGCACTCTCTCTCCCACGCGTCGGCGAGCGGCGTGTTCGTCGCGCGGGAGATTGCGGAGGAGAGGTGAAGGTATGGCACTCATCAGCATCATTGAGGATTTTCATCCGCTGAACAACGCGAAGCTGCTCGACCGGGCGGCGGAGCTCGCCCCCTCCCTGCACCATGAGGTGGCGGAGCCGGTCGGCGGCTTTCAGCTGAAGGAGCGGTACAGTCCGGAGAAGGAGGAGATCGTCCTTCACGAGGTCCCGCACCTGGCCATGGGGCGGGGACAGAACCTCTGTCTCGACTTCGGCACGCATATCGTCGGGTACCTGACGCTCGAGCTGTCCTATACCGGCAGCCACCCCGACGCGCCGGCCTTTCTCAAGCTGAAATTCGCGGAAAATATCCGCGAGCTGAGCGAAAACACGGATGATTACAGCGGCTGGATTTCCCGCAGCTGGATCCAGGAGGAGTATGTCCACATAGACGTTCTGCCCGCGAAGCTGACACTTCCCCGCAGATACGCCTTCCGCTATCTGAAGATCACGATGATGGACACGTCTCCGAAATACAGGCTCATCGTCAAGCACGCGGAGTGCCTGACCGAGACATCCGCCAATTGGCGGCGCCTGCCGGAATACCAGCCGCGCGGGGAGCGGATGGACAGGATACGGGAGGTGAGTCTCCGCACGCTCGCGAACTGCATGCAGGACGTATTTGAGGACGGGCCCAAGCGGGATCAGAGGCTGTGGATGGGCGACCTGCGCCTGCAAGCCCTGACGAATTATGTCAGTTTCCGGAAAATGGACCTGGTCAAGCGCTGCCTCTACCTCTTTGCCGGCAGCCGTTTTCCGGACGGGCGCGTGGCGGCCTGCCTCTTCACGAAGCCGGCGGTGCAGGCGGATGACACCTACCTCTTTGACTACTCCCTGTTTTTTACCATCGCGGTGGAGGAATATCTGCAGGAGACAAACGATGAGGAGGCGCTCACCGATCTCTACGACATCGCCATGCAGCAGATCGAGACGGCGCTTCGCGGCTGCGAAAGAACCGCGGACGGGCGGGGGCTCCTGCTCAGTGAAAAATGTGCCGGCGACGCCTTTCTCGACTGGACGGAGGGGCTCGATCACAGGGCGGGCGCCCAGGCGGTGCTCATTTTCGCGATCCGGTACGCGCGGCGTCTTGCGAGAAGAAGAAACGACTGGTCGCAGTCCAACTGGCTCGGCGAGCAGGAGGCACTGCTGAAGAACGGGGCAATGTCCGAATTCTGGGATCGGGAAACGGAGTGCTTCGTGTCCGGCGGCCAGATCTCGGCGGCGAGCCAGATGTGGATGGTGCTCGCGGATGTGCTGGATCCGGAGGCGGCTGAGAAGCTGATGCGGCGCGTGCAGGCGGCCGTCGCGGCAGCTGGAGAGATGGAAGCGGAATGTGCGGACCGGGATGAACACTTCGCGGCGGAAATGGCAAAATACCCGATGGTGACGCCGTATATGCATCACTATTACCTGATGGCGCTCATCCGGGCGGGCCTTAAGGCAGAGGCGGAGCAGCACATTCTCCTCTACTGGGGCAGCATGATCGACGCCGGCTCCGACACCTTCTTTGAATCCTGGGATCCGGCGGATCCGGGCGCGTCTCCCTACGGGGGCGCCGCGGTCAACAGCTTCTGCCACGCCTGGAGCTGCACGCCGGCGTATATTATGGAGAGGTACCTGTGAGTCGGCGGGGGGCGGTGGGTCGGGGGG
>CAYLHR010000298.1:0-2312 GCA_964383335.1 uncultured Lachnospiraceae bacterium | reverse complement strand
CCCTTCCTGAAGATACAGCAGTGATCCCGGAAGATATGGCAATGCCTCCTGAAGATTCGGCAGAAGAAAATGCTGTTCCGACAGCTGCTGCGGAGGAGATCGCACTGCCGTCTGAAGAAGCGGAGGAGGCAGATTCCCTTCCTGAAGATACAGCAGTGATCCCGGAAGATATGGCAATGCCTCCTGAAGAGGAGACAGAAATGTCTGAAGAAGGTGTATCTGACGAAACAGATGCAGTTATCGTCGACGGAGCAGGTGCGGGGGAAGGGAGAGCAGACGCAAAACTCTGGGTAGACAGCATTGACGAACCGCTCCGGATCGGCGGTAAGGCCACAATCACGGCAGAAGTACGGTCGGGAACATCGGAAGAATACGAGCTTTTGGAAAACGTAAAGTTCTATTGGGAATATGATCCGGACGATGTGCTGGTCTTCGACAGCGCAGGAAATGTGGTCGGCGGAGAGGTGTATACGGAAACTTCTGAAACAAACAGAAGCTGTGAATTTACATTGCTGCGGAAAGCAAATAGGATAACCAGTTCCATTTCTCTGGAAGCACGCTGGCTGGATGAAGACGGAAATGAATGCTACGGTGGATGGGGTTTCGAACTGTCGGAAGTCAATTACAATATCCGGCTGGAAGGCGAGAGCAACCGGCTGTTTGAAGACGGGACGCTGTTATATACAATAGATACAACAAGTCTTGACGGACTGACAGACGGGGAAGACTATAAGATCGAACTGAATATCGGGCAGCGAGGCAGGGACGGCTGGGATATCCTGTTCACAAACGGAAATGAATATTTATATGATCCGGGCTACCATTCGTTCGCCCTGTGGGGCAATCAGATCTTCATGACAGATGCCCGGGCAGTCCATTTCTATGTCGGGATCTGGATGAAGGTCGAGGGAACGGAAGATGAATGGATCGGTCCGGTCAGTGAATGCTTCGATCCCCAGGTCGAGCTGTGCGAGACACGGATCGATTATGACCGCGAATGGGACCGCTCCATGCTCCCCGGCTGGGATGGGACGGTCAACGGAAAGTATCAGGTCTATGTCCAAAACGTGGATAACCCGGACGGGAAGGAGTATCAGTATCATGTAACGGACGTGGAGATCGTCCGGGACGAGCCCTGGGATGAGACGAAAAACAGCGTGTTCAGTGATTTCCACAGGGATGAGAACGGCGATGATTACTGGTGGTACTACAAGGTGGAGAACCACGGCGAAGCCGTTCTGGGAATAACTTATGAGGACCTCGAAGGAAATGAGCAGTACTATGAGATCACGCTGAACGTCAGCACAGATGTCTACAACGTGAATCTTGGAACCCCTGACGGCGTGACCCGGGCGCTTCCGGGAGGGACGATCGATCTTTTTGCCATGACCCGGAGGGATTCCGAGTATGATACGTCGGTCGACGGCGTGACATATGAGTGGGAGATCCTGGATGACGGAGGCGATTTCGCGACGCTGACGGAGGTTCCGGGTGAACCTTATCATGCGCGGGTCACTTTCCGTGATCTGGAAGAAGAGGAAGACGGGATATGGAAGGATATCCGGGTTCAGGTCATTGCCTTTGACGGACAGGACGAGATGACGGGGAAGCCTGTCGAGAGGGGGCGGCAGGATATCTGGCTGACGTTGGCGTCGGATTATGCCCAGATCATGCCGGCTTTTGTGGAACCGGGGATCGATATGGGTCACAGCTTTACGGCAACCTGGGAAGTAAGGTCCTATCCGGCAGATAATGAGGCCGGATATAAAGTGGCGGAAAACGTGGATTATTACTGGTTTTACGACAGCAATAACGTGGAGATCCTGGACGCCCGGGGAAATGTGATCGGAAATAATGATCTGGAACCGTATCAGGGCGGCCCGAGTGAATTTACCATCCGCCGTCTGGGAAATGGCGGAACGAATATCGATCTTTATGTATTCTGGGAGGATGAATACGGCAGCGAGCGCCGGGAAGAGATTCATTACCGGCTGGATGATAAGAACTATAATATTTGGTTCGAACCCGACCGTATGAACTTGTATGACGATTTTGAACAGACGGCATATCTGAATATCGACGAGCTGGGCCAGCTGGACTATGAGCTGCTCTATGAAGTCGGATGGTATGACTATCATGAAGATACAGACACCGGCGAATGGATTGCAATGCTGGCCGAAGATGAGTATGAAATCAACGGAAACGAAATCACCATTTCCGGCGGGACAATTAGCGGCAAAGGCTGGGGCGGCGTGAAAATTCATGCCAGACTGTTCTACGCCGGTGAAGAGATCCGGGATGCCTGGTGCTGG
>CAYLHR010000297.1:0-2318 GCA_964383335.1 uncultured Lachnospiraceae bacterium | reverse complement strand
TGCCGATTCGCGCGGCGGTTGGCCGTAGGGCGGGCGAAACCCGCTCATGGCGCCGGACGAAGTTGAAAGACGTCGACGATGCCGCCGACGAGCGGGTCGTCCATTCCGACGATGGTAAGGCCGATCCCCTGATCCCTGGCAAAATCTGCCAGCGCGTCAAACTCCATCGGACCGATGGGGACGCATTCCGCACATGACGCGATCCCGGCATTTCCGGGAGCGCAGTAAATCTTTTCCACCCTCGGGCTCTTCGCGCAGGCCCATGCGATCGCGTGTTCTCTTCCTCCGCTTCCGACAATCAATACCTTCATCCGGGACTCCTTTTTATGCAATAATCACGTGGTTTGTATCATCTACGCTGACTTTTCCCTCGGCGATGAGCCGGATCGCCTCGGGCAGAATCTTCCACTCCGCCTCCTCCATGATCCGTCTCTGCAGAACCTCCGGCGTGTCGCCGGGCAGCACCTGCACCGCCTTCTGAAGGATGATGGGACCCGCGTCCAGGTCCTCGTTGACAAAATGAACCGTCGCGCCCGAGAGCTTCACGCCCCTCGCGAGAGCGGCCTCGTGAACCCGGAGGCCGTAGTACCCCTTTCCGCAGAAGGCGGGGATGAGCGCGGGATGAATGTTCACGATCCGGTTGGGATAGGCCGATATGAGCTCGCCCGGGATCTGCAGAAGGCAGCCGGCCAGGACGATGAGATCCGGCCCGTACGAGTCGATCGTGTTCTTCAGCTCCCTGTGAAATGCGGCCCTGTCCGGATAATCCTTCGGCCTTATGACAAGGCCCGGGATTCCCGCCGCGCGCGCCCGCTCGAGCGCGTACACGCCGGCGTTGTTGCTGATTACCGAGAGAACCTCCGTGTTCGGGACGCTGCCGTCCCGGATGCCGTCGAGCACCGCCTGCAGATTGGTTCCTCCGCCGGATACGAGAACGACCAGGCGGAGCTTTCTTTCCTCGCTGTAAACCATAGATGAACCTCCCGTCAGATCAGATCGACGCCCCTGCCGCCGGATACGACGCGCCCGATCTCAAAGCCGCGCTCGCCGGCCCGGCCGAGCGCCTCGATGCAGCGCCCCGTCTCAGCCGCATCCACCGCGAGCACCATGCCGATTCCCATATTGTAGGTGTTGTACATCACGTGCTCCTCCACTCCGCCGCGCTCAGCCATGAGCCGGAAGAGATAGGGAACCTCGTAGCTGTCCTTCCTGATGACGGCCCTTGTGCCGTCCCTCAGCATGCGGGGCACATTCTCGTAGAATCCGCCACCCGTGATGTGGCTGCAGGCGTGAATGCCGACCCCTGCGGCCTTCACCTCGCGGAGGGCCTTCACATAGATTTTCGTCGGGGCGAGAAGCGCCTCCCCGTAGGTCGCGCCCAGCTTTTCGTCCCAAGTGCCGAGTCCCTCCGGCGTGATATCAAAAATCTTCCTCACAAGGGAGAAGCCGTTCGAGTGGACGCCCGAGCTCGCGATGCCGATGAGCGCGTCCCCGTCCCTTAAGTTCTCTCCCGTGATCAGGTCCTTCTCGTCCACGATACCGACGGCGAAGCCCGCGAGGTCATACTCGTCCTCCGGGTAGAAGCCGGGCATCTCGGCGGTCTCGCCTCCGATGAGGGCGGCTCCCGCCTGGACGCAGCCCTCCGCGACGCCGCTCACGATCTCCGCGATCCGCTCGGGCCTGTTTTTGCCGCAGGCGATATAATCGAGGAAAAAGAGCGGCTCACCGCCCGCGCAGGCGATATCGTTTACGCACATCGCGACGCAGTCGATGCCAACCGTATCATGCCGGTCCATCAGAAACGCCAGCTTAAGCTTGGTCCCGACCCCGTCCGTTCCCGACACGAGCGTCGGCTTCTCCATTTCCTTGAACTTCTCCATGGAAAATGCGCCGGAAAAGCCGCCAAGGCCGGTCAGCACCTCCGGACGCATCGTCTTCGACACGTGTTCTTTCATCAGTTCCACTGATCTGTATCCGGCCTCAATGTCAACCCCGGAACTTCTGTAATCCATCCGATCCCTCCTTAAAAATCCGTGGCGCCGATCTCCTCCTGAAGACGCGCATCCTTTGCCTGAACCTCCTCGAGCATCTTCGCGGAATAAGCCTCCAGCTTATGAAGCAGCGCCTCATCGGACACCGCCAGGATTTTGGCGGCGAGAATCGCGGCGTTCTTCGCTCCCCCGATCGCCACTGTCGCGACGGGAATGCCGGACGGCATCTGTACGATGGAATAGAGGCTGTCCCGCCCGCCGAGCGACGCCGTGTGCATGGGGACGCCGATTACGGGAAGCGGGAAGAGAGCCGCGCACATGCCGGGC
>CAYLHR010000296.1:0-2331 GCA_964383335.1 uncultured Lachnospiraceae bacterium | reverse complement strand
TCCATGTCCTTGCCGGTGTGGCGGAATTGGCAGACGCAGCAGACTCAAAATCTGCCGATCGCAAGGTTGTGTGGGTTCGAGTCCCACCACCGGCAGGCGTGAAAACCTCAATTTTCCTTGATTTTTCGGGGAATGTTGGGGTTTTTCTTTTTGCGGATTTCTGCGGCCTAAAGTGCTAAAAATAATTGTAAAGGTAAATCGAAATCAAGAACCTCGCCAATTTTTGCGGATTGCTCACCAAAACCACCTGGGAGGGCGTAGGCATAATAGCGCTGCGTGGTGGAGTAATCGTTATGGCCAGCCCGATCGCGGACATCAGTGTCGGAAAACAGCCTTGACTGGATCATCTTACTAATAACAGTCTTGCGGATCTTATGATTGCTGCGGTGCGGAATTCCCGCTCGGTCGGTTGCCTTAGCCATGGCATGGTGATAGGCTGCTTCGGATAGACGGCTACCGTCTTTACGTGCAAAAAGCCACTCTCCCGGATATGATTTGCGTATATACTCAACAAGCTGTTCAGTCAAAGCCTCGTCAATTACAACTTCCCTCTGACCATGACCCGCTTTAAGATAAGGGACCACTTCCACAGGGAGCGAGACAAATTTACCGTCAACTAAATCTCGCTCCCGTACTTCCGACCGTTGCACAACCAACACATGTCGGGCGAAATCAAAGTCCTCATACTTCAGCGCCACCAGCTCACCTGCGCGGAGGCCCAGCAGAAAATTTAGTACAATGGCGAGGTATGCCGGTTGCCGGCCTTACTGTTAAGTTCCAGGCATGCAGCAACCAGTTTTTGCGCCTCGTCATCCCCAAACACCTGAGGCTCTTCTTTTGTTTCCCGGATGCACAAATTGCGGCTCAGGCCATGGAGTCCACGGGCGCGGTTAATGGGGATCAAATCGTTTTCCACCGCGTAATCCAAGACGCTGTTTAGGACAATCTTAAGTGCATTATACTGCCGAGTTATCAGGCCGTTAGCTGTAATAATTTTCGCAAGCTCTTGTTTTAACACCGAGGTCTTTAGCTGTTCAATCGGCACGGCCACCAGCGGCGTCTCTGCGAGGTATTTTTTCCAATCAGCATCATATCTAGCCGCCGCCTTGCTTCGGCCCGTAGCGCACAGCTCAGCGCGCCAGAGCGGGTATAATGTGGCGATTGTGTGCACTTCGGGTTCTTCCTTTTTCTCGGCCTCTGTAGCCCCCAGGATCTTAACAATTTCCTCCAGCACTTCTTCTCGGCTCTGCTTCCGTATTTTCTTCCGCTTGCCCGTGGAGGGGTCTCTCAATGTGGTAGTCCACCTGTCGTCGTATTGCTGATATATAGCATTTTCGTAATCTTTTACAATCTCAAGTTTTGCCATTACCTCCCTTCGTTCCTGTTCGACCGCTTCCATTTTACTGGAATTCTCGCTTCCCGTCCACAAGCGGTCAAACTCCTCTTTTAGCGCCGCCAACTTCTCTGTAAATTGGTTGTGCTCTTTCCAGTCTTCCATGCAATTTTTGCCTCCTTTTGTCTACAGGATGCAAGAATTACCGATTTCTCCTGCTTTTGTGGACGGACGGAGCCAAACAAAAAGGCCCCTCCGAAAAATCTCGGAAAGAGCCTGTAAAACATAAAGACTTTGTTTAGTTAGATTTATTTAAGTGCCTCCTGTTGCCATTCCTTTGCCTGGTGTTTTAAGGCGGTTACAAGGTCGGGTAATACTAAGGATATATTCGGTCGTTTACATACTCTCTCCAGGACCTCCGCCCAATCTGCTGTTGCCTGTGCGTAACCATTTTTGTATTCACGGGAATGGGTCATAGTAAACCTCCTCATATTCACCGAAAATGCCCCAAAGATCTTTCTGGATTTCACCTGTGAGCTCGGCCATTATATTGGTTCTTTCAGGTGGATCCTCCGGCCCTACAGCCTCTGTAACCGGCGGCAGCGGGGTAGCTATATATAGCCGTCTCACGGGGTCATAGGCAGCGCAGGGGAGGGAGCCGAGGGCCATAGAATATGCATCGGCAATGGTAACTGCCCGGATAGCTTCCTCATAATTTCCCTCAGATAGCGCCTGTAGTGGATCAGGTATTTCGTATCTAACATGTATTTTCCTGGCCATTTTATTATTCCTCCGTTTTTTAAGGGTGTTATGCGGTGGAGCATCATTTGGTTTACTGAGTAGCTATGAGGAAGGATGTTAATACCTCTTTAATTGCTGGATTACAAAGTTATACAAATTTACCTCAAAAACGCCTTAAAACATTAAAAAGTGCAAATTTAGCCGCATAGATACTTAAAAGAGGGCTTTACCGTGCATCCTGAATGATTTGTACAAAC
>CAYLHR010000295.1:0-2355 GCA_964383335.1 uncultured Lachnospiraceae bacterium | reverse complement strand
TGATCGCGAGCGCCGCGCCCAGTCCCGCGATGATGACGTTAAGGAGCGTGACGACAAGTCCGCCCGCGCCGCCGGATGCGAGCGCCGAAATGAGCCCCGAAATAAGCGCCACAAGTCCGAAAATGCCCATCGTCACAAGTCCGATGCCGAACATGATGTGCCCGCCGGTCGGTTCAGTCGGCTTGGCAAAATATTTCGCCTCGTAGGCCTCCTTGTTCCTTCTCTCCTGCGCCCGGCGCTGCTCCTCGATGCGGTGCTCCTGATTCTGCAGCCGCATTCTCTGGGCGGGCGTCATCTCGCCGTTCCTCGACCGCTGATAGCCCTGCGGGTAGGGGTTCGTGCTGTAGCCGCCCTTGGTCCGCCCGCCGGTTCTCGCCTGCTGCCGCGCCTGATCCTGCATCTCCCTCGAAATGGAGGACGCCGTCCTGGAAACCGCATCGGTCGCCTCGCGCACGGCCTTGCCAAGCTCATTGGCCAGTTCTGTGTAGTTGTTCGTCGAGACCGCCTTGTCGATCATTTCCGCCACGCGGTCGACGGTTGATTTCATATGATCCTGATCAGCCATATCTCAGATTCCGTTTCTGCTTATAAAAATGCAGCCGCCGGCTGCACACCGCTTATTTTTTCGCCGTCCCGTCCGGAAGCGTCTGCTTCCGGGCCTTCATGTGCTTGTCCGGCCCTGTTTGCTTTCGGGCCTTCATGTACTTGTCCGGCCGTGATTGCTTCCGGCCTTCATGCACTTGTCCGGCCGTCATTGCTTTCGGGCCTTCATGCACTTGTCCGGCCGTGATTGCTTCCAGGCCTTCATGTGCTTGTCCGGCCCTGATTGCTTTCGGGCCTTCATATACTTGTCCGGCCCTGCCGGATACGGACATAAAAAGCCACATACTACTATAGCACAAATCCCTGCCGTGTTGAACAGGAAATCTCTCCCGGGCCGGGGAAAGGGGGAAGTGTGTGAATGGTGCATTTTGCACTGAAAAAAGATTTTTTTAAGGGAAAGAACTACTTTCTCAGCCGTCTAAAATGTGATACACTCATTACAATGTCCAAAATGTCCGCTGATACGAAGTGATT
This sequence comes from uncultured Lachnospiraceae bacterium, assembly GCA_964383335.1. Lineage (GTDB taxonomy): Bacteria > Bacillota > Clostridia > Lachnospirales > Lachnospiraceae > Chordicoccus. The sequence goes on along the minus strand of CAYLHR010000295.1, from coordinate 1,278 downwards.
CCCGGAGTCATTACGCCAGCAGACTCCGGAAAAGAATAGAAATGTATCACGGGAGGGGTAACAACATGTCAGAAGTATTAAACGAAACAATCGCCGCCGAGGAGACTGTCGAGACACCTGTTGTCGAAACAGCTGATGCCGCTGCGGCCGCTGAGACGGCAGTCGAGGCAGCTCCGGCTGAAGCAGCGCTTTCCATGGATGATTTCGCCAAGGAGCTCGACAACTCCATGCGCACAATCAATGTCGGCGATCTGGTGGACGGCACCGTCACAGGCGTGTCTGACACGGAGATCACAGTGGATCTGCAGTATTTTGCGGAAGGCATCATCCGTCCGCTCGACTACTCGGGAGATCCGAAGTTCTCGATCAAGGATGACGTCCATGTCGGCGATGAGATCAAGGCAGTTGTACTCCGCACGGACGACGGCAGAGGGAACATCCTTCTCTCCCGCAGAAATGCCGTAGAACAGCTTGCCTGGGAAGAGTTCAGGAAGATGCTCGAGGAGAAGACTGACACCGAGCTCACCGTCACCGATTCCGTGAAGGGCGGTGTCGTCGGATATCTGAACGGCGTTCGCGCGTTCGTGCCGGCTTCCCAGCTTTCTCTCAGCTTTGTTGAGGATCTCAGCACCTTCAAGGGCAAGACCATCCCGGTTCGTGTCATCACGGCCGAGCAGGAGGGCAAGCGCCTCGTCCTCAGCTCCCGCGACATTCTTCGCGAGAGACGTGAGGCCGAGAAGGCGGAGCGCATCTCCAACATCAAGCCCGGTCTCGTCACCGAGGGCAAGGTCCAGTCTCTTCAGTCCTACGGCGCATTCGTGAGCCTGGGAGACGGCGTGGACGGCCTGGTTCACATCTCTCAGATCCCGTCCGGCGGCAAGCGTCTCGCTCACGCAAAGGACGCTCTTGAAGTCGGCCAGACCGTCAAGGTCAAAGTCACGCAGGTCAAGGACGGCCGGATCTCGCTTTCCATGCGCGCCCTCGAGGAGCAGGCCGCGAAGCCGGTTGAGGAAGAGCGCGTCGTGATTCCGAAGTCCGAGAAGCTGACCACAAGCCTCGGCTCTCTTCTGTCCGGCATCAAGCTTGACTGATCGCTTAGTGTATTAAGATGAATGTATGACAGGGTCTGACAGGGCCGGCACCAATGGTGCCGGCCCTCAGATTGTAGACAAAGGGCGTGTGAAAAACGGAATTTTTTTCACACGCCCTTTTTACTTTAGGGCTCTTGGGTTTTGATAACCCTCGATCCTTCTTTGTTTTTCAGGCTATGCTTTTTTC
>CAYLHR010000294.1:0-2357 GCA_964383335.1 uncultured Lachnospiraceae bacterium | reverse complement strand
ACGCGGAAGCTGCAGTCTGGGGGAAAGGCTCAATCTTGCTTCTGATTCCTCCAACTGTCCTGACCTGTTGGAGATTTTTCATATCTTCGCTGTCGATTCCCCCAACGCGGAAACTTCTGCCCAAAGGAAAAATCGGGCTGATTCGCAAACCATGCTTAGCGAATCACACCATCCCCAATATCCCCTGAATGCCGTCTCTCCGGTACACTTCCTTATAATACCCGAGCTCATCCCGAATAATCTCATCGATGGCCTGCATGCCAAGCAGCTCCACCGGCGCCTTGTCATCCGTGAGCAGATGTCCCGTGCTTGCATAGTCCGTGAGATCCTCCCCCACTCTCTCCATCATGGCGCGGAGGTCGGGATCGCCGATCTGCGAAGCGCTGGCCGCAAATTCCCCGCCTGTAATCTCATGCATCGCGGCAAAGAGCTCCCGGTTTGTGCTTCCCGCGACATCCACCGTCTGCACGAAGGGAAATATGCCGGCAATCGTATCGGCGAGATAGACGTTGATTCCGTCCGGGCTGGAGCTTCTCATATTCATATTGACAACCATGACGCCGTTCTCCGTCAGATGATCCCGCACGGAGGAAAAGAACTCCGCCGACGACATCTGGAAGGGAATGGTGATGTCCTGATAGGCATCCACCATGATCACGTCATATTTGGTTTTGTCGGCGTCAAGGTAGGCGCGGCCGTCATAGGTCGTCACGACAGCGGACTCCGGTTCATCGAAGTAGGTGCGGGCAAGCTCCGTGATCTTCTCGTCGATTTCGACGCCGCAGACCTCCATCTCCCCGAAATAGCGGCTGCACTGTCTCGCAAATGTGCCGGTTCCCATGCCGAGAATCAGCATTCTCGGCCTGCCGCTCCCGGCATCGGGCGCTTCCTGCGCTGCGCTGGTCTGCACTCCGGACTCCCGCGCCCCGGTAATACCGGCCATGACGGGCGCGGCCATCGCGTAATCGTAATACATGCCCGTGAGAGAGTCGCTCTTCATGAGCACGGACTGCACGCCGAAGAGCACATTGGTGGAGAGGATGACGGAATCCGGTGTCTCTCTCACCTGAAGGTAATTGTAGATGGATTCGCCCTCATAGGTCAGGTCATTTTCCCAGAAGGCGAACTCCGAGCCGTGTCCGAACACCGAGCAGATGAGAAACAGGACCACGGAGACGGCGACCGCCCGCTTCCCGGTTTTCCGGCTGACAAAATAGATGAGCGACAGAACCAGGAGCACGCCCGAAAAGATCAGAAATGTCACGGCCGTGCCCACGGCGGGAATCGTCACGAATGTCGGCAGAAATGTACCGATAATGCTCCCGATCGTATTGAAGGCCCCCAGCGTACCCACCGTTCTTCCGCTGTCATCGAGACTCGACACGGTGTATCGGGCGAGAGAGGGGGTGCAGGTCCCGAGCAGGAAGCACGGGAAGACGAAGATGATCATGCAGGCAAAGAAGGCGGCGATGATCAGGAAGTTCTGATTCACGGCGATGACCAGAAGACCGGTGATTCCGATGATGATGTATTTCCCGAGAAGGGGGATCGCTGCGATCCAGACAGCGGCAATGAGCAGTCTCCGGTAGAGGCGGTCGGGATTCGGATCCCTGTCCGCGCTCTTTCCGCCGTAAATATTGCCGAGTGCCATCGCAATCATGATCGTCGCAATGATAATGGTCCAGACAATCTGTGAGGATGAAAAATACGGAGCGAGCAGACGGCTCGCCCCGAGCTCGACTGCCATCACGGCCATGCCGGAAAAAAACTCCGTCAGATAGAGATAGGTTTTATTTTTCAGAATATCGCGCTGAGAGTCCATCATTTGCGTCCATTTGTTCCTTTCTGAATGCGTACTCTTATTACCGCTATCATACATTAGCAGATAGAGTCACTGCACGCAATACCGCCCCGGAGGATCTCCGGGGCGGTATTGTATATTTTTCTGTCAGATATAAAATGCGGCCGTTTCCGAATATAAGATTCCCTTCCCACCGGGTCCGGAATCTTATCTCTTCCCGGCGACTCCGGGATCTTATCCCCTTCTCGACGACTCCGGAGCGACGTGCACTCCCACGCCCCGCTCCTTCAGCTCATCCATAACAGCCGGGTCCGCGCGGCTGTCCGTGACAAAGCTGCTGTCCTTCCCGAGCTTCGTGTGATCCGCGAGGATATAGGCGGTTCCGCTCGTCCGGAGAACCATATTTTTATTGATATCCACCTCGTTCAGAAACTGGGTCATCATGCCGTTTTCCAGGGACAGGCCTGTGCATCCGATAAACGCCCGGGTCGCGGTGACGTGCGCCAGATTGTGAAGGGCGAATTCCCCGACCATGGTTCCCTTGATATTGCGCAGC
>CAYLHR010000293.1:0-2375 GCA_964383335.1 uncultured Lachnospiraceae bacterium | reverse complement strand
CCCTCGTCACCATGAAGCAGGTCGGTCTCAATGTGGCGTCCGACCCCCTCATGAGCCTCGAATATATCGGCGTAAAGGGAGGCATGGTGGTTCTCGTGGCCGATGATCCCGGCCCCATCTCCTCCCAGACGGAGCAGGACACCCGCACGTTCGGCATGTTCTCGAAGGTGCCCGTCTTTGATCCGTCCTCCGTGGCCGAGGCATATGAGATGATCCAGGAGACCTTCGCCTTCTCCGAGCAGTACGGCACCCCCGTCATCTTCCGCGCCACCACGCGGGTGGATCACGGCTACGAGGCCGTCGACGTGAAGGACCCCGATGAATATGAGACGCATGAGGCGGAGGGATTCGTGAAGGATTCGTCCCGCTGGGTCATTTTCCCGCGCCTCTCCGTAAAAAACCACGCGCTCATCGAGCAGCGGAACCGGGAGCTGTCGCACGCGCTGTCCTCCTTCCCGCGGAACCGGATTCATCCGGAGAAAGAGCCCTTTTCCGGGAAAAACGGCAGGCGCCTCGGCATCGCCTCGCAGGGAATCAGCTATATGTACACGCTCGATTCGCTGGGAGACAGAAATGCCCGCATTCTCCGCGTCGCGACCCCCTTCCCCTTCCCGGAGGATCTGGCCCTGCAGTTCCTCGGCGGACTCGACGAGGTACTGTGCATAGAGGAGCTTGACCCCTTCATCGAGCGCGCGCTCACCTTCCTCTGCGGAAAGCACCGCCTTCCGGTGACCATCCGCGGAAAGCTGAGCGGCGACATGCCCCTTTCCGGTGAAAACTCGATGGAAATCGTCGGCCGCGCGCTGGATTCCTTCCTCGGCGCACCGGTCCCGGCGGACGTCCCTCCGGAAGTCCCCGCGGACGCCTCCGCTGCCTCCGCTTCCGGCGGTTCCGCTCCGGATATGCCGGCCCTTCCCGTCCGTCCCCCCGTTCTCTGCGCGGGATGTCCGCACCGGGCGTCCTTCTACGCGGTCAAGGAGGCGATGGGAAACAGCAAGACCATCTACTGCGGCGACATCGGCTGCTACACACTCGGCAACGCGGCGCCCCTCGACATGTGCGACACCTGTCTCTGCATGGGCGCCGGCATCGGCATCGCGCAGGGAGTCGGACATATCGAGCCCGACACAAAATGCTTCGCCTTCGTCGGCGACTCCACCTTCTTCGCGTCCGGCATCACCGAGGTAATAAACGCTTTCTACAATCAGGCCGACATGACCCTCGTCGTGCTTGATAATTCCACGACCGCCATGACGGGCCACCAGCCCCACCCGGGAACCGGCAGGACCATGATGGGACAGGCCGTGGAGAAGGTCAGCATCGAGCGCGTGCTGCGGGCCATCGGCCTCACCGCGGTCGAGACGGCGGATCCTCTCGACCACGCGCGGTCCGTTGAAACCGTGCGGCGCATCGCCGCGGAGCCGGGCGTCAAGGCGGTCATCTTCCGCTCGCCCTGCGTGGCCGTGACGAAACCCGCCGGCAGGTCGCACGTCGACAGTGAGCGCTGTATCGGCTGCGGAAAATGCATCCGCCGCCTGGGCTGCCCCGCCCTGATTCTGGCGCCGGACGGAAAGAAGGCCGCCATCGACCCCTCTCTCTGCACCGGCTGCACGCTGTGTGAGCAGATCTGTCCCGCCGGGGCCATTTCCGGCGGCAGAAAGAACGACACCATCGAAGAAGAGGGCGTGCCCGGAAAGGAGGAAGCATGAACCGCAATATTATTCTGAGCGGCGTGGGCGGTCAGGGGACGATTCTCGCCTCCCGTCTGATCGCGGCGGCAGCCATGGAAAAAGGATATCCGATCCTGGCCGCCGAGACGATCGGCATGGCCCAGCGCGGCGGCAGCGTGTTCTCCCATCTCCGGATCGGAGAAAATCTTCACTCCCCGCTGATCGCGCGGGGGCAGGCGGATCTCATCATCGGCTTTGAGCCCGGCGAGACCGTGCGGCAGCTCCCCTTCCTCTCCGAAGGCGGAACCGTCGTCGTGAGCAGCCGCCCCGTCATGCCCGTCAGCGCGTCCATCGGCCTCTCTTCATATGACAGTGAAGAAATGATCTCTTACCTCCGGGCGCACACGGCAGATCCCGTCATCGTGGACACCGCCGCCCTGGCAGAGGATCTCGGATCCGTCAAAGTACTCAACGTCGCGCTTCTTAGCGCCGCCGCCCGAAGCGGCGCGCTCGGCTTTACGGAGGCGGATCTGGAAGAAGCCATCCGCCGCACGGTGCCGGAGCGGTTCCTGGACCTGAACCTCCGGGCGCTGCGGTGGGGAAGCGGCACATTTTAAATAAGACAGAGCAGCACGTCAATCTCATATACCCGAAACGAGGTAATCACCATGCAGATCAATGAAACCCAGCTCGCACTCGTCAACC
>CAYLHR010000292.1:0-2380 GCA_964383335.1 uncultured Lachnospiraceae bacterium | reverse complement strand
ATGACTATATTTCAATGCAGGATGAACAGTATCAGTCTGTCCTCAGGGAAGTCAGGGCATGTTTTCGGATATTTGTTACGCACGATGTTTGACATGACTAACCAAATCTGGTACATTACAGACAGACACTCGTTCTGATTGATAGGTACACAGTATGAAAAAGGGAAGCAAACCACCGGAGGAACGCAGAAAAGAACTGGTCGACACTGCCGCCAGATTGTTCGCAGAAAAAGGATATGAATCTGTGTCTGTCCGGGATATTCTGAATGAAGTCAGTGGCGCACCGGGTATGTTCTATTATTATTTCAAATCCAAACAGGATATTTATCTTGCGACCATGGAGGAATACATCTCAGAAAACCTTGAGAGGAAATGCTCACTGATGGAAGATAAAGAGATGCCTTTCGAGGAGCGCAGGCGCATCCTGTCTGAACTGATCGCGACAGATATCAAGGGGTATGCTGACCGGTTTCCTTCAACGGGGGAAGAGACAATTTCTGATATTTCTTACCGGATCTATGACCTGATCCAGATGCTTGGGAAGTTGATCCGTCCCTATGCGGTCTTCATGCTTCGGGGAATAGAAGAAGGGAAAATTCAGAACCGCCTTGGGATAACGGTGGAAAATGCAGAGAAAATGTCAGCTTTTATCCTGTATGGAATCTGGGGACTGATATACAATGACCGCTTCACGCAGACAGCGGTCGGGACCGGTCTGGACGATATGGAGGTAATTCTCCGGAAACTGTTTTATTAGACTGGAACCCGAAAAATAATTAAATACGAAATGGATGATCGACGGAAATGCAGTTATGGCATTTCCGTCGCGTCGTTTATGGGAGACAGAACGAATTCGGTCTGAACCAGGGAGGGAAGCAAATGCTTAGGAAAGGCACATTCAAATTCAATCAGGATGCCAATTTTAATTTCCAGCTGAACCGTGTGGTCATGTGGGGAAATGGGGATCCAAAGGAAATTGCAGGTGTGGCGAAGACCATTACGGACAGCAAAAGTTGGGTGAAAGCCATGACCGGTCTGGCAGAGAAGGCAGAAAGGGAAGGCAGAACAGAAGCGCAGGTCGGATATCTGCGTATGTCAGAATTCTTCATGTATGATTTGGATCCTGAAAAGCTGAGAACTTACAGGAAGGCAAAGGAGCTGTTCTATCAGTATTACGCTCCCCGGATATCTGAACGCAGGATAGAAATGGCAGAGATCCCGTATGGGAAAGGGACACTGCCGGTCATGTCCGCAAAGGCCATCGGAACCTGCAGGGGAAAGATCCTGCTTCATGGTGGAAACGACAGTTATATCGAGGAGTTCTTCGATGCGCTTTGTTATCTGCAGGACAGGGGATTTGATGTATACCTGTTTGAAGGACCCGGCCAGGGAGGATGCCTGCGGGAAAAGAACATGAAATTCGATCCGGCATGGGAGAAGCCTGTAAAAGCCATCCTGGACCATTACCGGATCGATGATGTGACGATCATCGGTGCGTCCCTGGGTGGTTATCTGGCTCCTCGGGCAGCGGCATTTGAAAAGAGGATCACAAAAGTAATCGGCTGGTCGATATTCCCCGATTTTTTCGACATTCTGCTGGCGGACGACCCGAAGGCACTGCGCGTAGTGATGGACAGCATGTACAGGCATGGTCGAGCAGGGATATTCAATAAGCTCTATAAAAAAATGATGGATAAGAGTGAGCTGGTGAAGTGGAACCTGATGCATGGCATGTACGCTTATGATGCACCGGATCCCGTTGGCTATGTACAGAAGGTGCGGTCGTTTACGCTGAAAGGTGTCGGTGATAAGGTGACGCAGGACATGCTGATCCTTGCCGGACGTGATGACCACATGATCATGCCGTCCCTCTTTCACGAGGAGTATGATCTGCTTCCGAATGTGCGGTCATTGGCCCTGCAGCTTTATTCAAACGCCGACGATGCCGGCAGCCATTGCAATATGGGAAATATGAAACTTGCCCTTGATACAATGATCAGTTGGATTGAACTGATAAATGGAAAGAACGGAGAAAAAGAAAAATGAGAGAGAACGAAAGAAACAACAGGAATCTTGCGGTCGGAGGGATTATTGGCGGAGTGCTTATGATGCTGGCAAACATCATTATCCACATGGGGACGACAGGAAAGACGCCTGATCCCGGATGGATCGATATGCCCGGAATGCTTCCGGGAATAACAGAGATTTTGGCGGTACTTGCAGCAGCTGGTGTATCTGATTCCATATGCCTATTGGCAGAACCATAGAGCATAAGGTGAGGAGCCGTGGAGAGACAGAATGAATTGTATCAATCAATGTTGATAGGTATTCATGAAAAAGCAGAAAACTATTGAAAAATCAAGGAGTTAGTGTTATCTTA
>CAYLHR010000291.1:0-2400 GCA_964383335.1 uncultured Lachnospiraceae bacterium | reverse complement strand
CCCCACTGACTCACTCCCCACTGACTCACAAGGTCGCCCGCCGGGCGACACATTAGCATCCGCTCTGTGGTATAGTGGTTTCAGAAAAGCTCAGTGGAGGTGACAGACATGACAAAAATGAGAAATATCTGGCTTGACGGAATTATGGGTGTAATCACAGGCGACGCGCTTGGCTGTCCGGTTCAGTTTGAGACGCGGGAGGAGGTCGCGAGGCACCCGGTCACGGGCATGCGGGGCAAAGGAACATTTAATCTGCCCGCGGGCTCCTGGACGGACGACGGAAGCCTCACGGTCGCCCTTTTGGAGAGTATCGGCCGGAAGAAGGAGATCGATCTCGACGATATTATGGGCAACTTTATGAAGTGGCTCTACGAGGGAGAGTTCACCCCGTACGGACAGTCCTTTGATATCGGCCGCGGCACCATGCAGTCAATCGGCCGCTACAGGCAAAAGAGGAATCCGCGCACCTGCGGCGGAGACAGCGACCGTGACAACGGGAACGGCAGCCTCATGCGGATCATGCCGGCCTGTCTCTACTGCAGCATCCTGCGCCGCAGGGCAGCATCAGGGGCGGACGGAATGAAAGATGAGCCGGATACCTCCGGGAACAATTCGTTCACGGACGTGGATGCCGTCTCCGTCATTCACAGCGTGGGGAGCCTCACGCACGCGCACATCCGGGCCAACATCGCCTGCGGTCTCTACTATTTCATGACATATGAGATTCTGTACGGCGAGGGCGATCTGAGAAGCCGCATGCAAAAGGGCCTGGACCGCGGCTTCGCGCATTACGAGACTCACCTTGCGGATACGGAAAATGTGCACTTTTATCACAGACTCCGTGACCTCGATGCGTTCGCCGCGCTTCCCGTCGGGAAGATCCGCAGCACCGGCTACGTGGTTGACTCTCTGGAGGCGGCCGTCTGGTGCCTCCTCAATACGGATTCACTTGAGAAGGCGCTTCTCGCAGCTGCGAATCTGGGCGATGACACGGATACGGTCGCGGCGATCGCCGGCGGGCTTGCCGGGCTCTGGTACGGGTACGACGCGATTCCGGAGGACTGGCTGGCGGTCATCCAAAGAAGAGAGTGGATTGAGAAGCTGTGCCGGGTGGATCTGTAAGAGTCCTTCCTTTCCGTTACTTTTTGGAATTGACAAGGATGACCGCGGCGAGGATGAGGGCAGTGCCGGCTATTTTGTCCGCATTTGCCGGCTCTTGCAGCACAAGAATTCCGAGCACACATGACATGAGAGGATCGGCCGCGGCGAAGATCGCGGCCTTTCCCGCTTCAATCCTGCTGATCCCCCACGTATAAAGAAAATAGGGGGTAACCGTACAGACAAGATTTTTACCGAGACACAGAAGGATAAGAACCGGGTGCGCCTTCATCAGGGCGAGAGAACCCGGCACATCCCCGAAGGGAATGGTGAAAAGAATCGCGAAAAGAAATGTGTAAGTGGTAAAGGTGAGCGGGTGATACGTGCGGGTGGCGAATTTCGCGCAGATGGAATACATCCCGTACAGAAAACCCGCCAGAATGCACAGGGCGGCGATAAAGGGAGGTGTCCGGTACTGCTCGGAGAAGGCACCCGCTGTGAGCGCGCACCCCGCGACGGTGAGACACAGGGCGGTCAGCTTGCGCCCGGTGATTTTTTCTTTAAACAAAATGGCCGAGGCGACAACCACAAAGGCCGGCGACGTGTAGATGAGCGCGATGGAGACGGATGCCTGGCCATGGATCAGCGTGTAATAGTGAAGCCAGGTGAATCCGGCCATACAGAAAAGGCCGGATACGGCAAAGATCCACGCATCCCGGAGACGGATCTTCAGTTTGCTTCTGTCTGTAAGAAGAAGGAGAACCACGTAAAAGATTCCGGAAATGAGCACCTTATAGACGGCCTGCATACCCGAAGTCATCCCGAGCGAGGACATGCTTTTTACAAAGAGGCAGCTGGTGCCCCACAGCATGCCGGCGGTCAGAACGGCGGCATTGGGTTTCAGATCTGATGCTTTTGATGTTGTTGATACCATAATGACCGATATATTTGAATCTGATGACCGGGAGGTTCTTCGGATGCGCACGGGCACTGAAATGATCTGGTCAGAGGTTTCTGTCTCCATCTATTTTATATTGGCGGATGATATTTGTCTATCATGTCTGCCTGCGGGTCTGTTGGGGAAATCAAAGTATTACTTCAGATGTCCGTCGTCATGCCGTCTTTTCTTTTGTCATCTTGATTCAAAAAAGATATTCTGTGAAACAGAACAAATTTTCCTCTGTGCAGAAGTCTTTGCTATGGGGGAATTGACGGCGAAGATATTAAAGACCTCCAACGATCAGGAATGTTGGAGGAATCCGAAGCGAGATGGAGTCTTTTCCCCAAGGGGCGGCCTCCGCC
>CAYLHR010000290.1:0-2410 GCA_964383335.1 uncultured Lachnospiraceae bacterium | reverse complement strand
GATGAATCAGACGGAACAGAACCTTTACGCGGTCGGCATCGAGCATGTGGCATTCACTGATGATGGGCGGGGTGTCCGGATCCTCGACCAGACCAAGCTGCCCGGAAAAGAGGTTTATAAAGTCGTCAGCACTCCGGAGGAGTGCTATGACGCAATCAAAAAGCTGGAGGTGCGGGGCGCGCCCTGCATCGGCATCTTCGCCGCGTACGCGCTCGCGGCGCTCTCCAGGCATCTGGAGGAGCCTGACACGGGGGCATTTTTAAAGAAGGTTCACGAGCTCGGAGAATACCTGAACTCCTCCCGCCCGACCGCCGTCAACCTGAGCTGGGCGATCCGGCGGGTTCTGGCCGCGGCCGACGCGCACGCGGACTGCGGCCCCTCCGGCCTGTCCGGTCTCATGGAGGCCGAGGCGCGCGCGATCAACGAAGAGGATATTGAGATGTGCCGGCGCATTTCCGAATACGGGCTCAGCCTCATAAAGGACGGAGACGGCGTTCTCACGCACTGCAACGCGGGCCCGCTCGCGACCTCGCGGTACGGGACGGCACTCGGCCCCCTGCTTATGGCCAACCAGCGGGGCATGAAGATCCGCGTGTTCGCGGACGAGACGCGCCCGCTCCTGCAGGGCGCCCGCCTCACCTCCTACGAGCTTCAGAAGGCAGGCGTCGATGTCACGCTCATCTGCGACAACATGGCCAGCATCGTGATGAAAAACGGCTGGGTGAACGCCTGCTTCGTCGGCTGCGACAGGATCGCCGCGAACGGGGATTTCGCGAATAAGATCGGCACCTCGGGCGTCGCGATTCTCGCGAAGCATTACGGCATCCCCTTCTACACGCTGGGGCCGACCTCGACCATCGACATGAGCTGCCCGACGGGCGATGACATCAGAATCGAGCTGCGGGACCCCGATGAGATCAAGAACATGTGGTACGCGGAACCCATGGCCCTGCCGGAAGTCAGATGCTACAACCCCTCCTTCGACGTGACGGACCACGAGCTCCTCACCGCGATCGTAACGGACCGGGGGATCGTCTATCCGCCCTTTGATGTCAATCTGAAAAAGCTGTTTTCCTGAAAAAGCCCGGGATTCTTTCCTGAAAAAGATCTCCGGAATCCGAAACCGGCATACCCTCTCAGTGAGGATATGCCGGGTTTTTGCAGACAGCAGCCGGGCCTTACGGCAGGAACTTCCCCGCTGCCAGATAAAGAGCATACCAGTCATGGTGGGAGAGACTGACCTTTGATGCCGCGCAGATCTCCTTGATATGTGCGGGATTCATCGTTCCCATAATTGCCTGCATCCTGGCCGGATGTCTTAAGATCCAGGCGATCGCCACCGCGCTTTTAGAGACGCCCTCACGGTCAGCCAGTTCGCCCAGGGCTCTGTTCAGCTCCGGGAAGTCCGGATTGTCGATAAAGGTTCCTCCGAACATACCGGCCTGGAGAGGCGACCAGGCCTGAATCGTGATATCATTCAGCCTGCAGTAGTCGAGCAGATTTCCGTCCCGGTTAATGGAAAACTCCGTCTTCTTATTGTTCATGTAAAGGGCCTGGTCGATCAGCTGGGACTGATCCAGTGACAGCTGGACCTGGTTGATGACGAGCGGCTGTCTCACATATTTTTTCAGAAGCTCGATCTGCATCGGAATCAGATTGCTGACGCCGAAATAGCGGACCTTCCCCTCCTTCTCCAATATATCAAATGCCTCTGCCACCTCTTCGGGATCAAACAGCACGTCCGGCCGGTGAAGCAGCAGCGCGTCCAGATATTCGACCCTAAGTCTGCGCAGGCTGTCATCCACGCTGGACAGAATATTTTCCTTCGTCCAGTCAAATTCATTCCGCTCAAAGCACAGGCCGCACTTGCTCTGGATATAAATATCCTCCCGCCTAAGCCCGGTCAGCGGAAAGGCGTCGCCGAAACGGGTCTCCGCGGCACCGTTTTCCCCGTAGCAGGTAGCGTGGTCATAAAAATTCACCCCGCACTCAAATGCCGTGCGGATCACCTCCGCGGCGGCCTCCTTCGTAAGCGCCGACATCCTCATGCATCCCTGTACGACAGCCGAGGTGTTCTGTGGTCCGTTTTTAATATTGATCATCTTCATAAAAAAACCTCCATATGATCTTTACGGGCAGCTGTAGTCAGTGTATCACACTCTCCCTGTCTTTGCCTTCTCAAAACGGCTGTTCCCGACAAAAAATGCCTCGGCATTCACCCGGGGCACTCCGTAAGGCAAAACACGCAGCTCCCTGCCGCTCCTTTCTGTCCCGTCCGGTTCAGCCGCAGAAGTTTTTCTGCTCGTATCATACCTTTTTCGAAGAATGTATTCTTCTCCCCGCTTTTAGTTTTAAGCGCATCTGTTGCAGGATACGCGTTCCCTCTCAGAAAAAACGCAACAAAATGCTC
>CAYLHR010000289.1:0-2419 GCA_964383335.1 uncultured Lachnospiraceae bacterium | reverse complement strand
GGAAACATATGACATCCAGTATATCTATATTGTCAAACCACTGAACACCAATGAAATTTACAATATGATGAACGTGATGGCCGGAGTTACCGCGGCTGAGATTGAGGAGAATGAGGAGTTCTATACCGTGGAGCTGGGAGAAACGACGGGCACGGACTACTCTCCGGCGGTTGCCGCGAAAAATCTGGAGGGGATGGACGCGGACGGCATCACCTTTTTCCGCAATACGACAGAATACGGCGATGACTACACCGGGCAGATCAGAATCTGCGATTCTGCGGGAAATCCGGTGGCGCTGCTCGCGGCGGATGTTTCCATCGGCGAACTTCGTACGACATTTCGGACATTTGTCTTCGTGATGGCCGTGGAGAACATCATACTGATCCTTCTTATGATGCTGTTCATTTTTCGATGGCTGAAGGGGAGGGTGATCGAGCCGACACAGAGGCTTGTCAGGACCTCCAAATACTTTGTGGAGAGCAGCCGCATGGCAGATGATCCCTCCCGGCTTGTTGTGAAGGATCCCGACATCCATACAGGAGACGAGATGGAGGCAGTGTCCGCGGCGTTGATGGACATGTTTACGGATATGAAGCGGTATATGTCCGATCTGGTATCCGTCACCAGGGAGAAAGAACGCATTGGAGCCGAACTGAGCGTGGCAACAGCCATCCAGTCAGACATGCTCCCGCGAATCTTCCCGCCATTTCCGAATCGGAGTGAGTTTGCCCTCTATGCAGCGATGAATCCCGCGAAGGAGGTTGGCGGAGACTTTTATGATTTCTTCCTGGTGGACGAAGATCATCTGGCACTGGTGATCGCAGACGTATCCGGCAAAGGCGTACCGGCGGCATTGTTCATGGTGATCACCAAGACACTCATCAAAAACCGTCTTCAGATGGGGGATACCCCGCAGGAGGCTGCCAGGCATGTGAACAACCAGCTCTGTGACGGAAACGAGGAGAGCATGTTTGTGACCGTGTGGATGGCAGTGCTGGAGATTTCCACCGGTAAAGGAGCGGCAGTGAACGCGGGCCACGAGCATCCTGCCATACTAAGGAAGGGTGGGGCGTATGAACTGGCTGTCTATCAGCACGATATCATGTTTGCAATTATGGAGGATTACCCCTTCTCACAGCATGAATTTGAGCTGCATCCGGGAGATTCCCTGTTCGTCTACACGGATGGTGTGGCAGAGGCCATGAACGTGAAAAACGAACAGTTTGGTACGGACCGTATGCTCGAGGCTTTGAACCGGCAGATAGAAGTCCCGCCGCAGGTATTGCTCGGGAACGTCCGGGAGGCGATTGACGCATTTGCCGGTAAAGCCGATCAGTTTGACGACATCACCATGTTGTGCATACAGTATAAAGGGAAGGAGATGAAAGCGGATGAAGGAATTGACGCTCCAGGCAAGCGTTGACAATCTGCGCGATCTGCGTATCTTTGTGGATTCATTTCTGAATCCCTTGAGCTGTCCCGAGGAGGACAGATACCGGCTCTGCCTCGTCGTGGATGAATTGTTTACGAACATCGCCAGCTATGCCTACGGGCCTGAAGGCGGCAGCGCCACGATCCGGCTGGGATATGACGAGGCTTCCGGGTCGGTGCTTGTCACGATGATCGACCGCGGAATACCATTCAACCCACTGGAAAAAGAAGATCCGGATATCTCCGGGCCAATTGATGAGCGGCGAATTGTCGGTCTTGGGATCTTTATCCTGAAGCAGACCATGGACCGTATTTCCTATTGCTATACTGACGGACAGAATATTCTGAGCTTTTCAAAGAATATACGGACTGATTAAATATGCTTGAGAAAGCAGTTTTTCTACGCCTCTTTTGTTATTGATCACCTGGCTTATCTGTTTCTTCTGGACTTCGTTATAAGGATCCATATAGAAATCCGTGAGGCCGAAGGCGTGCGATGTTTTTGTCAGCCATTCCGGAAGCGCCTGCGCCATGTCATCCGTCAGATACCGGCTGTCGGTCCTGGGATAGGTGACCAGCTTCTTCTCATACAGGCTCTGGGTGTAATCCAGTGTCTGCTGGGCCGTGAAACCAAGAATTCGGTTGGCATCGCGCTGCAGGGAAGTCAGGTCATAGAGGGCCGGAGGCTTCTCTGTCTTTTCCCTGCGGACGGAAGAGATGACTTCAGCTTTGCATTCATTCCGGCAGGTTTCCGCAGCCTTTTCGGCGTCGGACCGCTCTTTGATCCGGTCACTTTTAGCGGATATCCCGCTAAACTGCAATTCCACTTCATAGAATATCTCCGGTTTGAAGGCCCGGATCTCGGCCTCCCGCATGACCGCCATGCCGAGGGTCGGCGTCATCACGCGGCCGACTGCCAGTGTGGTCCCGTAAAGGCATGAAAAAAGCCGGGTGGCGTTCATTCCGACGATCCAGTCGGCACGCTCCC
>CAYLHR010000288.1:0-2449 GCA_964383335.1 uncultured Lachnospiraceae bacterium | reverse complement strand
TTCGGCGTCATTCAGGGACGTCTCACTAAGGTTTTCGTGGGCAGAGGACATCACCGTCTTCCACACCGTCTGGACGTATTTGCTGCTCTCCTGGGCGGAATTGTCGTCATAGCCGCCCCAGATGCCGCACGTATAATAGGGAGAATAGCCGACAAACCAGGCGTCCCGGATATCGGTCGTCGTCCCGCTCTTTCCGGCGAGGGGCATTCCCTCAAAATCAGCCGCCGTCCCCGTGCCCGCCGTCACGACATCCTGCAGGGCATCCGTCAGAAGCTCCGCCGTGGATTCGTGAACCGCCCGGACCGTGCGCTGGCTCTTTTTAAGGAGCACATTGCCGTCCCGGTCCAGCACCTGTGTGTAATAGACCGGCTCCCTGTACTCACCGCCCCGCGCGATCGCGCTGTAGGCGGAGGTGAGCTCCAGGTTCGTCACGCCGCCGGATGTCCCGCCGAGGGCCAGCGCCTCGACCTTGTCCGCTTCCGTGAGCGTCGAAATGCCGAATTTCTGCAGCTGTGCCCACACGTTGTCCATTCCGGCGTCCTGGAAGATTTTGAGCGCGACGATGTTGTTGGACTGCACGATCGCGGACCGGACCGTCATGCGGCCCGCATATCCGCCGCCGGCATTCGAGACGCTCGTACCGTCGGAGTAGGTATAGGGCGCGTCGTCATAGATGGACCCCAGGGTGATGTCCCTGTTTTCAAGGGCGGACGCGTACTCCCCGATCACCTTGATCGTGGATCCGGGCTGTCTCTTTGAGGAAATGGCCCGGTTGAAGATAAGGGAAGCGTTCTTCTCCCCCCGTCCTCCGACCATGGCCCGCACCTGGCCCGTCTCGTTGTCGATCATGACCATCGACACCTCCGACCCGTCGGGATAGAGCTCATCACTCGCCGCCGTCTCCTCACAGATGGCCTGCCGGGCGGGGTTTTCCGTGGAGCAGATGGTGAGACCGCCCTTATAGAGCAGGTTCCACGCATCCTCCTCCGTGATGCCCTTCTCCTCCATCAGATCGCCCAGTACCTCGTAAATCAGGGCGTCCTCAAAATACGTCATAATTTCCTGTGTCCGGACAGTGCCGCTCACGGCCGCGATTCTTTCATAGACCGGATCCGCCAGCGCCTCCTTCTGCTCCTCCTCCGTGATAAAGCCGAGGGAGAGCATCTTGGAGAGAACGAGCTTCCGCCTTGCCGCATTTTTCTCCGGATTCTTCAGGGGATTATAGGAGGTCGGATTCTTGGTGACGGCGGCCAGAACCGAGCACTCGGACAGGGTCAGATCCGACACGTCCTTGTCAAAATAATACTTCGCCGCGGTCTCCACGCCCCAGTTCCCGCCGCCGAGGTTGATGGTATTCAGGTAATTTTCGAGGATCCAGTCCTTTGACACCTTCCGCTCGAGAACGACGGCCAGGTACTGCTCCTCCAGCTTTCTCTCCAGCTTGTCCGCGAAGGAGTGCTCCTCGGTCCAGGTTGTAAACACATTGTTCTTCAGGAGCTGCTGCGTGATGGTGCTCGCCCCCTCGGAGAAGCTACCCTCCCTCACGCCCTTCACAAAAGCTCTCGCGATCCCTCTCGGATCAATGCCGTGATGGGTGTAGAACCGCTCATCCTCGATGGCGACAAAGGCGTGCTGCAGATCCTCCGGCGTCTCGCCAAGCTTCACATAGACCCGGTTGGATGATTCGCCGGAGAGGGTGAGAACCACGTTCCCGCTCTCATCCAGAACGCTGGACCTGTAGCCCTTTGGCGCGGCGTCCAGAATGTTGATCTTCGGCGCGTGCAGGGCGATATGGATCATCAGCACGGACGCGGCCGTAAGTCCGGCCAGAAGAAGAGCAAACAGGACCGCAAAGACCCGGAAAAGCCATTTCTTTTTCTGTTTTTTCATAGTCTTCCTCCCTCCCAGGCGCAAAGTCGCTCTGTTTCAATTGCATACAATTCTTTTATACCCGAAATTTGTGTTCAATCCTTGATTAGGGTATTTCGAAATCATTACATGTGTGACAAATTCATAAAAAGACATCGGATATCTTTTTGCGATTCGTTCAACAAAAAAGCACCGCTTCCGTACAGACAGAAGCGGTGCCGTAAAATCAAAACGCCTTATTCCATTGATGAAGACCGATTATGACTGATTACACCGATCAGTGCTGATCCGAGGACGTCTTCTCTCTCCGGATCACGTCATGCGCGCCACCCTCCACGATGCTGGTGGCGGAGACAAGGGTAATCTTGGCCTTTTCCTGCAGCTCGGGAATCGTGAGCGCGCCGCAGTTGCACATGGTGGACTTGATCTTGCTCGTCGTCTTCGCGACGTTCTCTCTTAAGGGACCGGCGTAGGGTACGTAGGAGTCGACTCCTTCCTCGAATGTGAGCTTCCGGTCACCGCCGAGGTCGTAGCGCTGCCAGTTGCGCGCGCGGTTGGAGCCCTCGCCCCAGTACTCCTT
>CAYLHR010000287.1:0-2450 GCA_964383335.1 uncultured Lachnospiraceae bacterium | reverse complement strand
ACTGGTTGTTGCTGTGTATGTGTCTCCTTCAACATCTATTGTAACAGTTTTATATCCAGGTCAATGGCGGTGGGCCCGGCGAAGAGATTGCCGTGAATCGTCGGTGCGATCAGGATTCCCTTTCCGTACTTGGTGGGCTGCGGGAAAATGGTCCGCGTCACATGTCCGCCCGCCGTCTTATCAAAAAGCATATAGTCGCCGCGCCGCGGCGTAATATGAATCTTCTTCTCCGAGACCATGTTGTGGAACACATCGGAGTAAAGCCCCGCGGCATTGACAATCGCGCGTGTCTTATATTCCCCGTTGTTCGTACGGATGTGCCATACCCCGTCCTCATCGCGCGACAGCTTCTCCGCCTGTGTGTTGAAGAAAAAGTCCACTCCGTTTACATTTGCGTGCTCCGCGAGCGCGATGTTGAGCCGGAAGGGGCAGATAATACCCGCCGTGGGCGCATAGAGTGCCCCGACCGTATCATCCGAGAGATTCGGCTCCATCGCGAGCGCCTCCTCGCGCCCGAGGATTTTCATCCCGGGGACGCCGTTTTTAAGACCTCTCTCATAGAGATCCTTAAGTCCTCCGAACTCGGATTCAATGGTACATACGACAAATGAGCCGTTCCTCTTAAACGGGATGTCCAGATCCCTCGCGAGATCGTCCATCATCTCATTGCCTTTCACATTCATTTCTGCCATGAGGCTCCCGGGCTGACAGTCGTAACCCGCGTGAATGATCGCGCTGTTCGCCTTGGAGGTCCCTGAGCATACGTCCTCCCCCTTCTCAAGAACGCAGACGCCGGCCTCAAAGCGAGACAGCTCCCGCGCGACGGCGGCCCCCGTCACGCCGGCTCCGATTACGATGACATCGTAAATCACGTGCCACTCTCCTTTCCAGATACAGGTGTATTTCTCTGCAAATACCCCGATTTTCAGTGCACGAGGGGCGGCGGATCGAGTATCCACCGCCCCTCGCTTATTCCATGCTGTGCAGTTTTAAACCAATATTCCTTAATGCATTGCCGTAAGAGCCATATAGAGCAGAGACGCGACAGCGCCGCCGCAGATCGGCGCCACAGCCGGAATCCAGCCGTAGGCCCAGTCGGGATCCTTGTGGCCCTTATTGGGAGCCAGCAGCTGATAGGCGAGACGCGGAGCGGAATCTCTCGCCGCGTTCATCGCGTAACCCGTGAGGCCGCCGAAGGACGCGCCGCAGGCCACGATGACGCCGTAGACGAGAACCCAGCTCACACCGGAAGCTCCCGCATCGCCCGGAATCGAGGCAAGCGTGAAAACAAGCACGAAGGTCGCGACAAATTCAGAGAGGAAATTAAGTCCCGTATTGCGGATAGACGGTCCCGTGCAGAAGCAGCCGCGCACGGTCGCGTCATCGTCGGTCGCCTTGATATGGTCCCCGTAGAGGACGATCAGGATGGCCGCGCCGACAAAGCCTCCGAGAAGCTGTGCGATAATGTACCCCGGCACCTGGCCCCACGACATGGCGCCGCGAATCGCCGCCGCTATTGTTACGGCAGGATTAAAGTGTGCGCCGGACATCGCGCCGAACGAGAACGCGGGAACCATAACCGCCATGCCCCATCCGATCAGGATATGGACCGTTCCTCCGCCCTTCATGCCGGACTTGTTGAGACTGACATTGCAGCAAACTCCGTCACCGAGGAGAACCAGCATCGCCGTTCCGATAAATTCTGCCAATAAAGCCTGCATAATACTACCCCCTTCTTATGTTGACTTCTTATAGATCTGATGCGCGGGCGCCCGTTCCCGGTGCGCCGCGCCATCATTCAAGAATAACCTCTGATAAACCGCCGATAATTCGGCCTTCAACTGACCGGTAACCGGCTGATCCGGCCTTCAGACGATTATTTCGCCCAGCCGAGCGTCGTGCCGACTGCCTGCTTCCAGCCCTTCAGTTCCTTCTCTCTCGTCTCGGCAGCCATCTCAGGTTCAAATTCTCTGTCGAGAGCCCAGTTCTTGATGACATCCTCCTTGCTGCTCCAGAAGCCGACGGCAAGACCCGCCAGATAGGAGGCGCCCATGGCGGTCGTCTCGACGCAGGCCGGACGCTGCACCTTGGCGTCAATGAGGTCGGACTGGAACTGCATGAGGAAATTGTTCTTGCAGGCGCCGCCGTCCACCTTGAGGGCAGAGAGCTTCACGCCGGAGCCTTCCTCCATGGCCGCCAGAACGTCATTTGTCTGGAAGGCCAGAGACTCGAGCGTCGCGCGGATGATATGATACTTGTTGACGCCGCGGGTGAGGCCGGTGATGGCTCCTCTCGCGTAGGGATCCCAGTAGGGAGCGCCGAGGCCCGTGAAGGCCGGGACGACGTAGCAGCCGTTCGTGTCGGGAACTCTCGTTGCGAAATACTCGGAGTCCGGAGCCGAATCGACAAGCTTCACCTCGTCGCGCAGCCACTGGATCGCGGCGCCCGCC
>CAYLHR010000286.1:0-2464 GCA_964383335.1 uncultured Lachnospiraceae bacterium | reverse complement strand
GATTCAATCTCATCATGGGTATGTATGTCAATTTCGTCCATAACAAGTTCTGATAGCCGTCTGCAGTACCTTTGATTCGCTGAATGTCAGATGGGGAGCCCTGTTCACGGCGGTCGAAATGATCACGGTGCTCTTCTTCGCCGTTGACTACGTCCTGCGGGTCGCAGCCGCCCCGTGTCTCTACCCGGAGAAACAGCCCTCAGGGAGCCGCATTTCCTATATGCTCTCCCTCGCGGGAATCATTGATCTCCTCTCGTTTCTCCCCTACTATCTGCCCGTCTTCTTTCCGGCGGGGCTCGCCGCCTTCCGCATGTTCCGCATCGTGCGCATCCTGCGCCTGTTCCGGATCAACGCGTATTACGATCAGCTGAATGTGATCACGGAGGTGCTCGTCAGCAAGCGGCAGCAGCTGCTCGCGTCCGTATTCATCATCCTGACGCTCATGGTCGCGTCCAGTCTCTGCATGTACTCGCTTGAACACGAGGCGCAGCCGGAGGTATTCTCAAACGCGTTCTCCGGCATCTGGTGGTCGGTCTCCACGCTGCTCACGGTGGGATACGGAGATATCTATCCGATTACGACCCTCGGCAAATGCTTCGCCATCCTCATCTCCTTTCTCGGCGTCGGAATGGTGGCGATTCCCACGGGTATCATTTCCGCGGGATTTGTCGAGCAGTTCCAGAAATACAAGCGCCTCACGGAAATCGAGTCCGAGAACCGCACCCGCTTCGTCCGCGTCCGCATCGCGAAACGCGACCCCTGGACGGGATGCCTCATAAAGGATCTGGGCCTTCCGTCGGACCTCATTGTCGCGGCGGTACACAGAGGCGGGGAAATCATCATACCGAGGGGGGACCTGCGGATAGCGGCCGGAGATCTTCTCACAATGGCCTCCGACTCCCCGGAGGACGCGAAGCCCGTGGAATTAAAAGAAATCGTCCTCGCCCGCGAACACGAGTGGGTCGGACAGCCCGTCTCCGAACTCGATCTGTCCAGACGGACCCTGATCGTCGTGGTGCGGCGGAACGGAACGATGCTGGTTCCGCGGCCGGACCTCGTCCTCAGAGAGGGAGATGTCGTCTACCTCTACACGAAGCTTGGACGGCCGCCGGGATCAGGCGCGTAATTCCGTGATATCCGTCATCTTTTTCGTCCCGGGGTTCCAGAGAACCCGGAAGCCGCCTCCGTTCTGCACACGCCACTCAAAATAGTCCCGGTGGGGCTCAGAATACCTGTCAAGCAGCGCCATAATCGTGCCGAAATGCACGACGAAGGCGCTCTCTTTCCGAATATCCAGCGATTCAAAGGCCTCCGTGCACCTGCGCGAAAAATCCGCCATGCACTCCCCTCCCGGAAACTCTCTGGTACCTCCCGAATCGATGTAGGCCTGGTACTCGGGATCGCCGTCCAGTTCCTCGTGGTTTCTGTACTCGAATCTGCCGAAGCTGATCTCCCTGAAATCGGAAACCGGAATCTGCTCCCGCCCGGGGAACAGACACTCCGCCGTCTCCCTGCAGCGAAGCATGGGGCTCACATAGAGGGGCACATCCCTCCCCGGAAATCGGATTACTCCCTCCTTCGTATGGAGGGTGCCGCGCCGGCCGCACTCCGCAAGGCGCATTTTTTCCCCGTCCGTAATTCCCTCATCCGTGCTCCCCACGAAGCGCCGCTCACCGTTTCCTTTTGTCGCCCCGTGCCGGAACATCCAGATCCGCACTCCTGTCTCACTCATATCGGTCCTCTCCCCGGGCTGTAAAAAATCGACATATGAATCATAACAGATATTCGTCCTGATTCATAAAGCATTTTTTGTGAATGCGGTCGAGAGACTCCTCATCCAGAAATTTTATCATCGTCCCTGGTTCAGTAACTTCTTCAAATATGCTGTATGTACACCTGTACCTGGTCAACGAAGCGGAGCAGCTTCTGTTCAGGACTGAGACTGCATTTGGAGCTGCAAAGCAGTCCTGGTGATGAATCTGTCGATCCCCCATGGCAAAGACTTCTGCCCGGGGAATCAACAGCGAAGATATAAAAAACCTCCAACAGGTCAGACTGTTGGAGGAATCCGTAACAAGATTGAGCCTCTCCCACAGGGGACAGCTTCCGCCTTGGGAGTATCGGCAGTCATTTAGAAATCCTGATTCACGAAGCATACTATTTGAATCAACATTTCTGAGTCACTGTCAATTTTCCCAAGGCGGAAGCCGTCGTTTGGGGGATAGACTCAGTGTTGCCTCAGATTTCTCCACTGTCCAAGCCCATTGGAGGTTTTTCTTATCTTCGCTTTCGATTACCCCAGGACGAAAGCTGTCGCCTGGGGAAAAAATAAGTGTTGCTTCAGATTCCCCCAACAGGTCTGACCTGTTGGAGATTTTTCTTATTTTCGTTGTCGATTTCCCCAGTACAAAAGCTGTCGCCTGGGGAAAAAATAAGTGTTGCTTCAGATTCCCCCAACAGGTCT
>CAYLHR010000285.1:0-2474 GCA_964383335.1 uncultured Lachnospiraceae bacterium | reverse complement strand
GATTCCGACAACATCCACGGACTCGTGGACCAGGGCGACCGGAAGGCGACGCTGGTGTGGAACACCATGATCTACCAGATCTGCAAGATGATCGGCGAGATGAGCGCCGTGCTCTGCGGAAAGGTGGACGGGATCCTGCTTACGGGCGGGCTTCTGCGCTTTCAGGATATCAAAGACGGCATCGAGAAGCGGTGCGGGTGGATCGCGCCGGTCAGTGTCTACCCGGGCGAGATGGAGCAGGAGGCGCTCGCGCTCTCCGCGCTCAGGGTGCTCCGGGGAGAGGTGAAGCCGCTCACCTACAGCGGAGAGCCGGTGTGGAAGGGCTTCGGGGATCTGGAGCTGTAAGGCTCCGCTTTGACTGCCGGGCTGTCGGGCGCCGTACTTTGCGGTGCCGCGGTGTGATGTTAATTGAGGTATATGCGGTAAGCGGACTGTGTATTTCCGCTTATGCGAGGTATGAGATATGAGCTTTATCGAGCGGATCAAGGCGAAGGCAAGGACGGATATCAGGACAATTGTATTTCCCGAGGGGGACGAGACGCGCACCGTGCAGGCGGCGTCCGTTCTCAAGAGAGAGGGGCTGCTTACGCCCGTTCTCATCGGCAATGCCGGCGCGGTCAAAGCGGCGGCGGAGACGGCCGGGGCCGATATCGCGGGCATCGAGGTGATCGATCCCGCCTGCAGCCCGAAGGCACCGGGCTACGCGGCGGCGCTTTATGAAATCAGAAAGGCCAAGGGAGTGACCGAAGAGGAGGCCGTGCGGCTGACCGCCGATCCCATGTATTTCGGGATCATGATGGTCAAATGCGGCGACGCGGACGGGCTCGTCTCCGGTGCCGTGCACTCGACGGGGGACATGCTGCGTCCCGCGCTCCAGATCATCCGGACAAAGCCGGGCATGAAGGTTGTGTCCTCCAGCTTTCTCATGGACTGCCCGAACAAAAGTCTCGGGGAGGACGGCCTTCTTGTATATGCGGACTGCGTGGTGATGCCGAATCCGACGGCGGAGGAGCTCGCGCACATCGGCGTGTCCGCCGCGGAGACGGCCAGGGTGCTCTGCGGGGTGGAGGAGCCGAGGGTCGCCTTCCTGTCATTTTCGACAAAGGGCAGCGCGAAGCACGAGCTTGTGAGCAAGGTGCAGCAGGCGGTGGAGATCGCGCATGGGCTCGCCCCGGATCTGCTCCTCGACGGGGAGATGCAGTTCGATGCGGCGCTCGTTCCGGAGATCGGCGCTTCCAAGGCCAAGGGAAGCCCGGTGGCGGGGCGCGCGAACGTGCTCATTTTCCCGGATCTCCAGGCGGGGAACATCGGATACAAGATCACGCAGAGGATCGGCGGCGCCGAGTGCTTCGCGGTCCTTCAGGGGCTTGCCAAACCCTGCAACGATCTGTCCCGGGGCTGCACGGCGGAGGATATTGTCAATACGGCGGTCATGACCGCTGTTCAGGCGCAGGGAAGCTGAACTGCCGATACGGGCATGCGGCGGGCGGGAAGGTCCGCTTTGCCGGAAGCCGGAAATGAGGACTGGTATGGATAAGATAAAACGCGGGGCATTTCTCGTATTTGAGGGAATCGACGGGAGCGGCAAGGGAACGCAGATCAGAAGGCTGAAAAAGAAGCTGGAGGAGGAGGGGTATCCGGTCTACAGGACCGCGGAGCCCAATGACTCCCCGATCGGAAGCCTGATTCACCAGATCATGATCGGGAGAATCCAGACGACCAATGACGTCATCGCGTCCCTGTTCGTCGCGGACCGCCTGGATCACATTCAAAATGACGTAAACGGTCTCCTTAAGTTCCTTAACAGGGGCGTCAATGTGCTGTCGGACCGCTATTATTTCTCCTCCTACGCCTATCAGAGCGTGGATCTGCCGATGGACTGGATCATCCGCGCGCACGAGCCGGTCTCGGCTCTTCTGCGGCCGGATCTCACGGTCTTTATCGATGTCGACCCGGAGATCACCATGGCCCGGATTGAGCAGAACCGGATGACGAAGGAGCGGTTCGAGGAGATCGGCCGCCAGATCGAGACGAGAAAGCGCTATTTTGAGGCGTTCGAGAAGCTGAAGAACGAGGAATATGTTCTCGTCATCGACGGAAACCGCAGCGCGGATGAAGTCGCGCGCGATATCTGGGAGCAGACAGGGGACCTGTTTGTGAAATGAAAATGCGGCCGCCCGGGCGGCTCATTTCCGGAAAATGTCAATATCGCCCCAAAACGTGTCAACGAAAGGACTGATTCAGGCCGCCCCGCGGTGGTATCATTCAGATCGTTGAAAGAAAGAGCTCCGCAGGAGCACTTATATGGGGAGGATACAGTGATGAAAATCATGAATGTTAAAAATATTGACAGTTTCTGCAAGATGATCGACAGCTGCGAGGGCAGGGTTTCACTTGTGACGGAAGACGGAAGCAGGTTCAATCTCAAGTCGAAGCTCAGCCAGTTCGTCGCCCTCAGCCACTATCTCGGCAAG
>CAYLHR010000284.1:0-2515 GCA_964383335.1 uncultured Lachnospiraceae bacterium | reverse complement strand
TTCCGGCTCATTTTTCGGAACACGAAAAATTCGCTTCGGAAACATGCCTTACCAATAAAAAAGAGACGCTCACCGCGCCTCTTTTTCAAAGTACATTGTCATCGCCTTGTGATCCGGGCTGTGCATCGCCTCGTACAGCTCATGAAACCCGGGATCGAGGATCCAGTTTATTAATTTACCCAGCATCATTTTCCCCTTACCATTTCTTCCGGTTGAGCCGCGGGCTCAGTCCTCCTTCGCGTACTCAAGCATGTCCTTATAGTATTTAAACGGAACCCCGCTGAACGCCATCTGCGAACAAGCCATAAGGATCATCGCCTTTTCAAAATAATTTTTCATATCTCTTACAGCTCCTTTCTTTTTTGATTACAGCGATGATTATATCCCGGAAACGGGCTCCGTTTAAGGGGCGATGCTGACATGTTTTGGGCTGATATTGACATTTTGCCGGCTCATTTGACCCTGATCCTGAGCGTGACGGTTTTCATACCTTTCTTATAATTTCCGCTGCCGGCCGCCGTCACTTTCAATTTGACTTTGTACGTCTTCTTTTTCATGAGGCCCTCCCTGATCGTAATCCTGCCGCTCTTCTTATTGATCAGAATTCTGCTGTCTCCCGAAACCTTCGCGTACGTGACACGGCCTTTTGCGCCGCTGACCGTGACGGCCTTTTTTACGGCGATTGACTGCTTTTTCTTCTTTACGGCCGCTCTCTTCACCGTCACCGTCTTTCCTTTTAAGCGAAGCGGGTTTGCGGCTTTTGCGATGGAAAATGCAAGAGTCCTGCTCCCGGTATACCGCCCTCCCCGGAACACGATTTTTGCCGACGCCGCTCCGGCATTGATATTCTTTGAGTAGGAAACCGTAAAATGTTCCGCTGCAATGGCCTTCCCCGATGCGTCAATGACACTGACGGATGGCTTCTTCTCCTTTCCGTCGTACGTAAACGCCGGGCTTTGAAGTTTAATGGTTTTGGGATAATAGATAACGGTGTCCCGGCCGCCGTCCCCGCAGACGGTGCATTTTTCCCCGTAGATCATGCCGTTTGCCGACAATGTCGCTTTTTTAACCGGGGCGGTCTTCCAGACATGCCCCTTGGCGGGAACCGTCTCCGTTTTCTTTTCTCCGCAGACGGAGCACGTAATCTGTTTCTTTCCGTCGGCAGTGCAGGTCGGCCTGACAGTCACTTCCTCCTTTCCCCATTTATGTCCGAGGGCCGCAATTTTCGCTGTTTTCGTCCTGCCGCATTTCGAACATGCATATGTTCTGACTCCTGTTTTCGTACAGCCGGCAGGTGTCGTGATCGTTCCGCCGTTCCACGAGTGCCCCTCGGCTGCGATTTCCTGCTCCTTCGTTTCCCCGCAGGCGCACGCAAAGGTCCTGATCCCGGACGCCGTACAGGTCGGCTCAGCCGTTACCGATCCGGAATCCCAGTTGTGAGAGCTGACAGATATGGAACCGCTGAGCCACAGAGGGGTCGCCCCGTAGTTCGCCGGATCAAGCCACAGACCGTACAGCGCGGAATCTTCACAGCTGTCATTTTCCCATTTACCGAAGCTTCCCCCGCTGATGGTGCACTGAACGGGGATCTGATCGCTCTCTCCCGGAAATACATACCCGTAGTCGGAAAGCAGACAGCTGCTGAAATAATAGGAGTTTCCCGCCTTCAGCGTCCCGATATACGGATTCGTTCCGTTTAAATCGGCATTCCAGTATGCCGCCGGTGCCGTCCCGCCTCTGTTATCAAAATGGCAGTGGCTCCCCGGGCTGAGCGTGAGGACAGGCGCATTTGTCTGAGAATCCAGGTCCCATGTTCCGTCCGGTTTTACCGGCGTGACCGTCTCCGTACCGCAGGCCGGAATCTCCGCCTGCAGGCTGACATTCCGAATCACCTCAAACCATATGGCGTAGAGAGTCACATTTCCGCCAAGTGATGCGTCGGCACCTCCCATCGGCAGGCTGTAGAACAGTTCACCCGCGAGCTCGGACATATTGCTGTAATAGCTCTTCTGATGCAGGGCAACACCGATCAGGGCCTCTCCGTTATCGTAAATCTCCGTGGGAAATGCGCCCGCTCCGAGCGTATCCACATATCCGTACTTGGCGATATTGAATGCGAGGGTTCCGCTCTGCACATTTTTCAGAACAATGTTGCTGCCGTGCCCCTGTGTATCAATGATTACTTTGTAAACCTTAAGCTGATCAGACGCAAACTCGACATAGCCGGAGCTCGTCAATGCCATAATCTCGACATCATACTCCCCCGAATCATAGGTGCCGGACAGAATGTCGCCTGAAAAATCGTAGGAATTACTCGTTGTCGTCTTCTGCCGGATCAGCCGGCCGTCTCTGTTAAGATTTACGATATAACTGCTGACACCGGGAACACTGCTCCACACTACTTCCGCTCTGGTGACAACACCGGATTTTTCCTTGACAACCTTCCATTCAACGGCCTCCGCCGCTGCGTGCTCCTCCCCGGCGCACGCAAAACACATAAGAAACACCCCTAAAA
>CAYLHR010000283.1:0-2528 GCA_964383335.1 uncultured Lachnospiraceae bacterium | reverse complement strand
TCTCGGCCGTAAAGTTTGTGACAGTATATCTGCCACGTAACTTTGCGGCTTTTTTGTTTTTAGGCGGGGAATTTCCGTTTCTTATGTATCTTTATATATAGAAAGATTATTAAGATGGCTCCTGAAGGAAGGTTTGACATGAAAGCGAAGATAAGAATAGTTGGACCAATACTCATGGCTGTGCTAATGGTGTTTGCCATGATGCCTATGGCGGCGGGGAAGGCGTATGCAGCAAGCGGAGATCCGGCTCTGAACCTGGGAACTGATGTGCTTGATGAGAACGTAAATACAAGCACTGCGCAGATCACTTACTACGGCAGAGTGAAAAGCTGCACTGCTGCATCTGACACAGTCACGATCAACACAGCAGTCAACGAGCAATACAACAGCGATAAGAAGACCGACTATGCCAGCGCTCTGCAGAAGGTGACGATTCAGAAACCGAAGCTGACCATCACCGCCAAAGATCAGACCTATGAATATAATGGCAAGCCCCAGGGCGAGGGAGACACAGTATACGGGGATCCTGCACAGATCGCAGAAAAGGTCACGGTTGAGGGCCTGCAGGCTGGCGACGAGCTCACCAGTATCGTAGTAGATGGTCAGGGAACAGATGTAGGGTTATATGATCTTGTTCCATCCAATGCCACGATCAACGAAAAGCCTGCGTCTGATAAATACGATGTCACTTACGTTAACGGCACGCTTACGATCGCTCCGCCGACAACGGTAACAAATACGGTGACTTTCGTTGACGGGCAAGGAAAGACTCTGAAGACCGAGAAAGTCGAAAGCGGTAAGGCAGCCACGGCTCCGGCAACTCCAAAGCGATCCGGCTACACATTCACAGGTTGGGACAAGGACTTCAGCAAGGTGACTGCAGATATGACCGTGACTGCACAGTGGAAGAAAAATGCAGAACCGACCCCGGCAACATACACCGTCACCTTCGTGGATGGGCAGGGCAAGACTCTGAAGACCGAGAAAGTCAAAAGCGGTAAGGCAGCTACTGCTCCTGCTGATCCGAAGAGAACCGGCTATACGTTTACAGGTTGGAACAAGGACTTCAGCAAGGTGACTGCAGATATGACCGTGACTGCACAGTGGAAGAAAAATGCAGAGCCGGCACCGGTCACGAAGGTCAGTGGCACGCTCCTGGCTAAGATGACGGCCAAAGGTAAGAACAGCCTGATCCTCACATGGAGCAAGGTAAAAGGCGCAGAGGGCTATGATATCTTCTTCATCAAATGCGGAAAACAGTTTCTTAAAAAGGTCAAGACTATCAAAGGGAATAAGACGTTCAAATGGACGAAGACGAGCCTGAAGACGAAGAAAGCATACAAGGCCGTTGTCAAAGCATACATCACGAAGAACGGCAAGAAGACGTATGTCAGAACCTGTCCGATGGTGCATGCCTATACATCAGGTGGGACAAGCAAGTACACGAACTCTAAAGGCGTGACCGTGAAGAAGACGAGCGTATCGCTCAAATCCGGGAAGACATATAAGCTCAAGGCAAACGTGACGAAGCTTCAGAAGGGAAAGAAGCTGATGCCGACAGTGCATGCGCCGAAACTGAGATATGTCAGCAGCAACAAGAAGATCGCCACGGTCAGCAGGTCCGGCAAAATCACGGCAAAGAGCAAAGGCAGCTGCAAGGTCTACGTGATTGCGGTCAACGGAGCAAGCAAGGCAGTTAGTGTTACTGTGAAATAAACTTAAGAAACAATTCGATATGACACGCGACTCCTCAAAACGAAAAGTGGGGAGTCACTTATATTATCGGCAACAATGCAGCAGAATGAGTAGAGTAATCGTGGACAATTTCCCGACAACGGGCAAAAGGCATGATAAGTTCGGGCAAACGAGGAAAGGCGGCGAAGTGGATGGATGATATAAAAAAGGATCCTTTTGAGGAATATATAAAGAATCTGCCCCCTTCGAGGAAGGAGTTGGGTCAGGCCTGGTCGGCTGCAATAGGACTTCAGGATGTGGACGGATTAAAAACATCCGAAATATAAAAAAGGGCATCTACGAAACAACGGAATATCTTGAATTGTTCCTGCAAAACCTGTTACTTGATGGAGAAAATGAACTTCATAACAGAGAGATGCATGTGAATGGTAATTTTTCGCGAAAACAGGACGTTGACCCAATAAAACAGGACCTTGACCCAATAAATGCAGCAGGACTTAGTGAAAGAGAGAAAAAGGTACTTCAACTTTTGAGACAGGATCCGACTTTGACAAGAGCAAAGATGGCAGAAATGCTTAGTTGTTCCGATGCGACGGTAAAAAGAGCATTGAGGGCAATGGTGCAGAAAAGTGTTATCCGTCGTATCGGGTCAAACAAGAAGGGTGAATGGATCATCAATCTTTGAAATGAAAAAAGTCAGTAGTTGTTATAGTGATGGATATTCGGCTGCTCAAGTGGACAACAATCGAGACGGTAGTCTGCTTGATCAACAAAAATACCAGGTCGAAGGACTATGTTGAGATCGGTGTAGACGCTGAGGATTACTATCGTAT
>CAYLHR010000282.1:0-2529 GCA_964383335.1 uncultured Lachnospiraceae bacterium | reverse complement strand
AACGGGAAGGCCGTATTCTACATCGGCTTCGATCCGACGGCGGACTCCCTTCACGTGGGGCATTTTATGGCTCTCTGCCTCATGAAGCGCCTTCAGATGGCAGGAAATAAGCCGATCGCGCTTCTGGGCGGCGGAACCGGCATGATCGGGGACCCCTCCGGAAAGACGGATATGCGGAAGATGCTGACGAAGGAGCAGATTCAGCACAACATCGACTGCTTCAAAAAGCAGATGAGCCGCTTTATTGATTTCTCCGACGGAAAGGCCCTCATCGTCAACAACGCGGACTGGCTGCTGAACCTCAATTACGTGGAGCTTCTCCGGGAGATCGGGCCGCATTTTACGGTGAACCGGATGCTGGCGGCCGAGTGCTATAAGCAGAGATGGGAGAAGGGCCTCACCTTCATTGAATTCAACTACATGATCATGCAGGCCTACGACTTCTACAAGCTGTACACGGATTACGGCTGCAATCTGCAGTTCGGAGGGGACGACCAGTGGAGCAATATGCTGGCCGGCACGGAGCTCATCCGCAGAAAGATCGGCGGCGACGCTGACGCGATGACCCAGGTGCTGCTCCTCAACTCCGAGGGCCAGAAGATGGGCAAGACCGTCGGCGGTGCCGTGTGGCTTGACCCGGAGAAGACGAGCCCCTATGAGTTCTATCAGTACTGGAGAAATGTGGCCGACGCGGACGTCCTTAAGTGCATCCGCCTTCTGACCTTCCTCCCCCTCGAAGAGATCGAGGCCATGGAGAAGTGGGAGGGCAGTGAGCTCAACCGGGCGAAGGAGATCCTGGCCTTTGAGCTCACGAAACTCGTGCACGGGGAAGAGGAGGCGGCCAAAGCCGAGGCTGCGGCGAAGGCGCTCTTTGGCGGGGGCCCCGCGGCGGAGATCCCGGAGCTCGCTCTTTCCGCCGGAGATTTTGAGGACGGAGGGATCGGCATCATCACCCTTCTCGTAAAAGCGGGCTTCGCCACCTCGAACGGGGACGCGAGGCGTGCGATCACGAAGGACGGCAGCATTAAGCTGAACGGCAGAAAGGTCACGGATCCCTTCGAGAAGGTGCAGAGGGACGCGATCGGGAAGGAAGAGATCGTTCTCGCCAAGGGGAAGAAGAAATTCAAGAAGCTGGTTCTCGCGGACTGAGAAATCCGGAACAGCTGCAGCAGTATGTTTGATTTGTAAGGAAGGGAATCGGTCATGATATCCGAAAAAATGAAAGTATTTGTCAACAACAGCTCCGCCATCCGCGCGATGTTCGAGGAGGGAAAGAAGATGGCGGCGCAGTACGGCGCCGACCACGTCTATGACTTCAGTCTGGGCAACCCGAATATTCCGGCGCCGGAGAGCGTGAAGGAAGCGATCGTCGATATCGTGACCCATGAGGATCCCGTGACGGTTCACGGGTACATGAATAACTCCGGCTACGAGGATGTCCGCGCCGCACTGGCCGCCCACCTCAATTCGCTCTACGGGACCGCCTACGGGACGGACAATCTCGTCATGACGGTCGGCGCGGCCGGCGGCCTCAACGTGATCTTAAAGACGCTCCTCAATCCGGGGGACGAGGTGATCACGATGACGCCCTACTTCGGGGAGTACCGCTCCTACACGGGCAATTTTGACGGCGTGCTCGTCGAATCCGCTACCGATCCGGTGACCTTCTACCCCGATCTGGCGGATCTTGAGGGGAAGGTGACGGACCGGACGCGCGCCGTGATCATCAACAGCCCCAACAATCCGACCGGCGTCGTCTATCCGAAGAGCGTGCTTTGCTCGCTCGCGGAGCTCCTTGAGAGAAAGGAGAAAGAGTACGGGAATCCCATTTACCTGATCTCGGACGAGCCCTACCGCGAGATCGCCTTCGACGGCGTCGAGGTGCCGTGGATCCCCTCCATCTACCGGAATACGGTGGTCGGCTCCTCCTACAGTAAGACGCTCTCCCTGCCGGGCGAGCGCATCGGTTTCCTGCTTATTCCCTCGGAGGCGGATGATTTCGGGGATCTGATCGCCGCCTGCAATGTGGCCAGCCGGATCCTGGGATTCGTCAACGCCCCCTCTCTCATGCAGAAGGTTGCCGCGCGCTGCTGCGCCGAGAAGGCGGATGTCGCCTTCTATGACAGAAACAGGCACCTGCTCTATGAGAGCCTCACGGAATACGGCTACACCTGCGTGAAGCCGGAGGGCGCCTTCTACCTCTGGGTGAAATCCCCCTGTGAGGACGAGCGGGAATTTGTGGCCGGGGCCAAGGATAAGGAACACATCCTGATCGTCCCGGGCCGGTCCTTCGGCTGCCCGGGCTTCGTCCGGATCGCCTACTGCGTCGCTTATGAGACAATAGAGAACTCCCTGCCCGGCTTCAGGAGAATCGCCGAGGATTACGGACTTCTCGGATAAGGAGGGGAGCGGAATCGGTATGGGCTTTGAAGACAATATCCGGAAAGTGGTTCCCTATACGCCGGGAGAGCAGCCGCAGGATCCGGGCATCATCAAACTGAATACCAATGAGAATCCGTATCCCCCGTC
>CAYLHR010000281.1:0-2551 GCA_964383335.1 uncultured Lachnospiraceae bacterium | reverse complement strand
GTTTTCGAAGGCTTGAAGCCAAGTCCGGGCGGCTGATTGGGCACGAGACCTTGATATGGCGCTCCCGCGGCCAATGGTTGAAGGCGGTTGGCCTGATTGCAAGGTTTTCGAAGGCTTGAAGCCAAGTCCGGGCGGCTGATTGGGCACGAGACCTTGATTTATGCTCTCCGCGGCCAATGGTTGAAGGCGGTTGATCGGAACAAAAAAAACGCCCATGCAGACCGGCAGGCACACATGGGCATCTGTATGAAATTCCCTTCACAGCAGGACGAATTTCGGTTCTCTCCTCTCGAAGTAGACGTAGTGCGTAAACCCGCAGGACTTAAGGATGCCCTTCACCCTGTCAAATGCATAACCTAGCTGTGCGGGTCTGTGGGCGTCCGAGCCGACGGTAACGAGAGTCCCGCCGAGGTCGTGGTATCTCTTCAGAATATCCGGATGAGGATTGGGGGCTCCCAGCTGCTTGCGAAGGCCGCAGGTATTGAGCTCGAGCGCAATGTTGCAGCGGATGAGCATCTTCAGGATTTCATCGATGATGTCGGCGTAGGCTTTGTAGCTGTAAACGGCTTCATTTTTCGGACCGTAGCGGACGATATAGTCGAGATGCCCCATGGAGTCGAATTCATGGAAGGCCTTCAGGCCCTCGAGGGTATCTTCAAAGTAAGCCCTGTAAATTTCCGCGGCGGACCGGCCCTCAAAGGTCTCCGGATACCAGGGGTCCATGCCGTTTACCAGGTGCTGGGATCCGATCACGAAGTCAAAGGGAGCCTCTTTCAGCAGGGTTTGATATCTGCTTTTCAGATGGGGCTGCAGGCCGAGCTCGACGCCGCCGAGGATGCGGATCCGGCCGGCGTATTTTTTGCGAAGTCTGGTAATCTCGGCGAAGTAGGCCCGCCTGTCAAAGTCGAAGATGAGATCTTCCACGGGGTAATCCCAGTCGATGTGGTCCGTAAAGCATACGAGAGGAAGTCCGATTGCAACAGCCCGCTCGATCTGCTCTTCCATGCTGCTGTCTGAATCGGTGGAGAAACTGCTGTGTACATGAATGTCTGCTACCAATGACGGTCTCCTTATCGTGATCATCAAGTCTGAAATGGCTTTCTGCCTGTCGTGATTATCAAGTCTGAAATGACTTTCTGCCTGTCGTGATCATCAAGTCTGAAAAGACTATCTACCTGTCGTGATCATCAAGTCCAAAATGACTTTCTGCCTGTCGTGATTATCAAATCTAAAGCGGCTTGAAGCCGGCTTTTCAAAAAATGCAAAAGGCTCACCCTCTCGGGTGAGCCTTCTCATAGACGGTTCTAATGCGGCTGAGATTGAGATTCAGGTACATCTGGGTCGTGGAAATATCCGAGTGTCCCATCATTTCCTGGACGGATCTCAGATCGGCTCCATTTTCGATCATATGTACCGCAAAGCTGTGCCTCAGCGTGTGGGGCGTAATGTCAGCTTCGATGCCTGCCTCTTTGACGTAGCTTTTCAGAATCTTCCAGAATCCCTGCCTGCTCATGGGCTTGCCCTGACAGTTTGTAAAAAGCATACCACTGTCAGAGGAATCTGTAAATGTATCTCTCGCACTGTCAAGATAATCCCCGAGCGCCCGCTTGGCCGCGCTGCCGAAGGGAATAATGCGCTCCTTCTGGCGGTCCTGACATGTGATGTACTCCATGCGGAGATTCACATCGGACAGGCGCAGATTGATGAGTTCGGACACGCGGATGCCCGTCGCGTAAAGCAGCTCCAGCATGGCCAGATCGCGTACGCCCTTCGTGGTGTTCGTATCCGGCTGCGCGAGAATCGCGGCGACCTGTTCGATTGTCAATATCTCGGGGGCCTTCTTTTCGGCCTTTGGCGCCTTCAGTATGTCAGAAGGATTTCCTGAGATAATTCCCTGCATTTCGAGATAATGAAAAAACGTCCGGATCGAAGCGACACTCCGTGAGATTGACGAGGCTGCGTAATGCTTTCCTTCCATCTCCTGCAGGTACGCGCCGAGGTGCGCCTCTTTTACCTGGCTCCATTCCGTAATGCCGTGTGTGGATTCCAGATAGGCGACCAGCTTTTTAAGATCCCGCTGGTACGACACCTCTGTGTTGCTCGAGGAGTGCTTCGTCTCGTGCAGATATTGTATAAAACTGTAAATTGCGTTCTCCATGAATCATACCCCTGTAAGTTGAATGAGAAAGCAATTTACCCTTCGAATTATGATCCCTTATCAAAAGCAGATGCGGTTCCCAGCCGCAAATGCAATGAACATTATAACCTGTAATTGACATAAAATCAATTGGCAAAAACACAAGAAATTTGCGGAAAGCCCTTTAAAATCAAGGAAAATTCGTTCATATCACAAGGGATTGGGTTGACATAAACAATTGGTACAAGATGTTGGGGTGAGTGAGTCAGGGGGACGGTTCTGAGTCAGGGGGACGGTTCTGGTTGACTCATTGGGTGTGGGGTGAGTCAGCGTGAGTCAGCGGGGACGTGAGTCGGTGGTCGGGAGGTTTATTGCGAGTTGTCCGGAGTATGTGATGCTTTTAAGCTTAAATTT
>CAYLHR010000280.1:0-2552 GCA_964383335.1 uncultured Lachnospiraceae bacterium | reverse complement strand
CTCGTCGACGGACTTTTTTCTGTTATTTCAAAATTAGTCTGTTTTTCCGCTAACGTCCGGAAACGTATACATATCAAGACAGACGTTCAGGACAGACGTACTTCAATCTTATAATCATTCCAAAACAGGACTGCCGCATGGGCAGTCCCGTCTGTCTGAGAAGCAGATGCCTTATAAAGCAAATCTTATAAAGCAAATTTTATAAAGCAAATGCCTTTTGAAATAAATGATAAGTGACTTGTTTTATTTGTACAGGCCGCGTTTTACGTAGGTCGTGTGCAGCAGGTGGTGAGCTTTCTCGCCGCCGATCTCGCCCAGGTAATCCTCGTACATCTTGTTGAGGGAGGCGTTCTGGTGGGATTTGCGGTGTGTGGCTTCTTTGTCGTAGCCGTACAGGACGCTGGCGCGTTTGGCGCGGTAATCCGTGAAGTTGCGGACTTCTGCGCTGACCTGCGGCTGGCCGCCGCCGTTGATGCAGCCGCCCGGGCAGGCCATGATCTCGATGAAGTCGTACTGCTTCTCGCCGCTCTGCACGCTCTCGAGAACCTTGCGCGCGTTGGCAAGGCCGGAGGCAACCGCGACGCGGACCGTGACATCGCCGACCGTGTAGGTGGCTTCCTTGATTCCCTGATGTCCGCGGACCTCCTGGAAATCGACCGGTGTGTTGGTGTCGTCGCCCGTGATCCAGTAGACAGCCGTGCGGAGAGCAGCTTCCATCACGCCGCCGGAGGTGCCGAAGATAACGGCGCCGCCGGTGTACTCGCCCATGGGATCGTCGAACTTCTCGTCCGGAAGCTCCGTGAACTGAAGGCCGACTCTCTTGATCATTCTCGCAAGCTCACGGGTCGTGATCACATGGTCGACATCCGGATATCCGGTCGCGTCCTGATCGTCACGCTTGCACTCGAACTTCTTGGCAGTACAGGGCATGACGCTCACTGTCACGATATTCTTCGGATCAAGCCCCTTCTTCTCGGCGAGGAAGGACTTCATCATGGCGCCCTGCATCTGGTGCGGGGACTTGCAGCTCGACAGATTCTCCGTCATATCCGGGAAGTAATGCTCGCAGAACTTGACCCAGCCCGGGCTGCAGGAGGTGATGAGCGGAAGCTTGCCGCCCTTTGTGAAGCGCTCGATGAATTCATGAGCCTCCTCGAGAATCGTGAGGTCGGCGCCGAAGTTGGTGTCATAGACACCGTCGAAGCCGAGGCGGTGAAGCGCCGCAGCCATCTTGCCCTCGACGGGCGTGCCGATCGGATATCCGAATTCCTCGCCGAGAGCGGCGCGGACGGCCGGAGCGGTCTGCACGAAGACGGTCTTTTCCGGATCATTGAGTGCCGCGAAGACATCCGCCGTGCTGTCCTTCTCATAGAGGGCGCCGACCGGACATACATTGATGCACTGACCGCAGTCGACACAGGCCGTGCTTCCGAGCGGAAGGTCATAGGCACAGCCGATGTTGGTCTTGAATCCGCGGTTGTTGGGTCCGATGACGCCGACGCTCTGGAACTTCTCGCAGGCGGCGACGCAGCGGCGGCAGAGAATGCACTTGTTATTGTCGCGGATCATGTGGGGCGCGGAGCAGTCCAGCTCGAACTCATTCATGCCGCCCTCATACTCGTGCGCGTCGTCCACGCCGTACTCCTGGCAGAGCGCCTGAAGCTCGCAGTGGCCGCTCCGCACGCAGGAGAGGCACTCTTTGTCGTGATCGGAGAGGATCAGCTTCAGCGTCTTTTTCCTGGACTCAAGGACGCGCGGTGTGTTTGTGAAGATCTCCATTCCCTCGGAGATCGGATAGACGCAGGCCGTGACCAGCGTCCGGGCACCCTTCACCTCAACGACACAGATGCGGCAGGCGCCGATCTCGTTGATTTCCTTCAGGTAGCACAGAGTCGGGATCTTGATATGCGCCAGCCGAGCAGCTTCCAGGATCGTGGAACCGGCCGGAGCGCTGACATCCATGCCATTGATCTTGATGTTTATATCAGCCATGGTTGTTCCTCCTTCTCATCCTTTGCTGATCGCGCCGAAGCGGCAGTTGTCCATGCAGGCGCCGCACTTGAGGCACTTGCTCTGGTCAATCACATGCGGTTCCTTGACCTTGCCGGTTATGCAGCCGGCCGGGCAGTTGCGCGCGCAGAGCGTGCAGCCGCGGCACTTCTCCGGATCGATCGAGTAGGAAAGGAGAGCCTTGCAGACACCGGCCGGACATCTCTTCTCTTTCACGTGGGCTTCGTACTCATCACGGAAATAGCGCAGCGTGGAAAGAACCGGGTTCGGGGCCGTCTGGCCGAGACCGCAGAGCGCATTGTCCTTGATATACTTCGCGAGGGTCTCGAGGCGGTCCAGATCCTCCGGCTCGCCCTGCCCCTTCGTGATCCTGTCGAGGATCTCATACATGCGGCGCGTTCCGATACGGCACGGCGTGCACTTTCCGCAGGACTCGTCAACCGTGAACTCCAGGAAGAACTTCGCGATATCGACCATGCAGTTGTCCTCGTCCATGACGATCAGTCCGCCGGAGCCCATCATGGAGCCGATGGCGATCAGGT
>CAYLHR010000279.1:1869-2580 GCA_964383335.1 uncultured Lachnospiraceae bacterium | reverse complement strand
TTCATCATCTTCCCTTATTTCAGCTTTTTCTACTGTCCGGCCGTCTTTCTGTGACGCCGTCTCCGTTTTCCCGCCTGAATGCTCTTTCCGGCAGCCGCAAAGGACAGCGCGCCGGTCGGACAGGCCTTCACGCA
Organism: uncultured Lachnospiraceae bacterium; assembly: GCA_964383335.1. GTDB lineage: Bacteria > Bacillota > Clostridia > Lachnospirales > Lachnospiraceae > Chordicoccus. Next base: position 2,446 of record CAYLHR010000279.1, on the reverse strand, counting down.
TTCCCCGCAGCGGATACACTCCGCGCTATCAGGTGCCACGCGGGGATCCACCTGCATGCCGCATACCCTGCTGCAGGCGCCGCAGCTTGTGCAGGCACCGGCGTCTGTCCGGATTCTGATGACACTGACCCGCCGGAAAAGCGCATAAAATGCGCCCAGCGGGCAGATGTACCTGCAGAAGGGTCTGTAAATGAAGACAGACGACAAAATGCAGCACATAAGAAGCAGCATCTTCCAGCGAAACAGCCAGCCCAGAGCCGGCCGCAGCGCGCCGTTTAAGAGCACGAGGGGCACGCCCCCCTCAAGGGTTCCGACCGGGCAGACGTATTTGCAGAAGAAGGGCTCTCCCGCTCCGTACTGACTCCTGTAAAACAGAGGAAGTCCCACGACCAGGACCGCCAGCACCGCGTATTTCAGGTACCGGAGCGGACGGTCGATTTTCCTTGGTATCACGATCTTCGGTGACGGAATCCGGTAGAGAAGCTCCTGGATCAGGCCGAACAAACAGAGCCAGCCGCAGATGAAGCGGCCGAACACCCCTCCGACTGCCATCAGGTATCCCAGAACATAAAAAGGA
>CAYLHR010000279.1:0-1859 GCA_964383335.1 uncultured Lachnospiraceae bacterium | reverse complement strand
GCCTGAAGCGCGCCGATGGGGCAGGCGCCAAGGGCACCCGGGCAGGAATAGCAGTTCATGCCCGGCACGCAGAACCGCTTGAGAGGCCCCCTGTACAGAACGGACTCCGGCGAGAGAAAGCCCTTCAGATATGCATTTGTCAGCAGTCCCCAGAGGACCTGCACAATCTTCCGAATGTGTTTAGTCAAGCCGATGCTCTCCCTGCAGATATCCAGATTTCGGTTCCACGGTTCCGTAATACTGCGGGCACACACTTTGATGTCGATTGCCCGATTCACAATACTCCGGGCAGACACTTTCCCTGCGCTTACCCGAGTCCGATGCACTCCATACAGATATTTGCCGCCTTCACGAAGATCACCTCCGCTTCTCCCGACGCGGCGCCGTAAGCCAGCATTCCCAGAGCCGCAAGAAGAAGGAGCAGCGGAAGCAATCCGGGCAGGCCGCGCTGATCCGAATCCTGTTTCATCTGAAGCCCTCCTTCCTGTCTTCCGGCTGAACCATACCTGTTGCCCGTCTTCTGACTGAACCATCCCTATTATGATCGCAGCGAAGGGTATTTTTCAAGTGCTCTTTTGTGGCGGCACATTTGCCAACAGACTCAGGCGCGCTTATAATATGGACTATCCAACACTTTATACCATTATGGGAGACAGTCATGAATAATATGTCCATTATGTTCCGCCCGCCCTATGAGGCCCGCTCCTATCTCCTGCTCGTCACATCCGGATGCAGCCACAATGCATGCCGCTTCTGCACGATGTACAAAGATGTGCCCTTTGAGGAGGCACCCCTCGATCTGGTTGAAAAGCAGCTCATGTACGAGGCTGAGCGGCGGCCGCACACAAAGCGGGTTTTCCTGGAGAACGGGGATCCCTTTACCCTGTCTGCCGGCTACCTGCTGAAGGTATCGGAAATGATCCACTCCTATCTTCCGGAGGTGGAGCGCATCACCATGTATGCGCAGATCCGGAATATCATGACCAAAACCGACGAGGAGCTGAAGGCGCTCGCCAAGGCAGGCATCGGGGAATTGAATATCGGTCTCGAGAGCGGCATGGACAGCGTCCTCCGCTATCTGAGGAAGGGATACACGGCGGAAGAAGCGCTGAAACAGATGAAGCGGCTCACGGCGGCAGGCATTTCCTTCAGCGTCAATATCATCTTCGGCGCCGCGGGCGCCGGGAACGGGATCGCCCATGCGAAAGAGACAGCTGCCGTGCTCAATGAGGCGCAGCCCTATCTCGTTTTCACGAATACAATCCACTCCGAGAAGGGCTGCGACCTCTACGACGATATGCAGGAAGGACGTTTCATCGAGCCGACCTTCGGCGAATATATCGCGGAGGAGGAGCAGTTTCTCACAGATCTGGAGATGAAGGACGCCGAATACTACGGAATCCACCCGGCAAATGTGCTCCAGCTCCGAGGCCGCCTTCCCAGCGACAAAGAAGCTCTTCTGCGGGAGCTTCGCTCTCAGCGCGACTCCGCCGACCCGGAGCTGCTGAAGCAGCGGCCCAGAAGACTGGACAGCGAGGGAATGATTATTAACTGGAACTGAAGTTAAGACCGGAAAACAGGAGGCCAGCCCGGATGGGCTGACCTCTTTGAATGACCGACGCTGTCCGGCACATTCCCGGGCAGCGTCATTTTATATCTGGTAGTTAGCATCTACTAACCACTCCCAAAAGAAAAGCCAGCCACCGAAGTGACTGACTTCTCTAAACCCCCTGTTTTAAATCAATCTCCGTCTTCTCCACAGCAGTACGCCCACTCCAAGGATCAGGATGCTGCCGAGGATCGTAAAGATCCTTGTGCCGGGGCCGCCGGTGTTCGGGAGGGCTGCGCCGGGTTCGTTC
>CAYLHR010000278.1:0-2584 GCA_964383335.1 uncultured Lachnospiraceae bacterium | reverse complement strand
TGATTATTCCGGGGTGGCAGAGCCACCCAATCCGATGAAATAGAGCCACCGGTTCCGCTATCCGGAGCCAGTGTTCCGGGTGTGGGAGCCACCCGCAAAAAGCGGGGAGCTCCGCAACCATTGTTCTTTGATAATTAAATCCTGCTATGTCGCCGTCTCATGGAGACATCTCCATCGATGTTGATCTCATAACCGTTTGATGTTATGCGGTCAAGCAGCGTATCAGCAACTCCGCCACTGCCCAGATGCTTATGCCATCCTTCCAACGAGACCTGTGAACAGAGAACAGTCGAGGAATGATCCTCGTCCCGTGCTCTCAGAAGAATCAGCAGATCCTGCTGTTCCTCCGGGCTGGTCGGAAGGAGCAGAAAGTCATCGAAGATCATCAGGGGTATCTTCCGGAAGCGGTTTACTGTTTCATCATAGATCCCCTGCAGCCGGGCAGCCTCCATAGCACTGAAGTATTCCGAAAGACGGAAGTACCGGGAAGCGTACTCGTTCCGGCAGGCATGTGCTGCCAATGCACAGGCGATATAGGTCTTACCGCAGCCAGTCGCACCGATCAGCATGACATTCAGGCCTTTCCGGATGTAATCATTTGTCTGCAGAGTGGAAAACAGATCTTTATCCAGATGGCGTTCCGGAAGGTATTCGATCCCCGCCATATGTGCGGAGGTATCCGGTACCCTGGACTCACGCAGGAGCTTTCTGATCTTGTTGGTCGTCCGGTTATCGAATTCCATATCTACCAGGAGAGTAAGCCGTTCATCAAAGGTCAGCGACGCGTACTGTTCCGGGGATGTGGATTGTTCCTGGTATGCTTTCGCAAAGGCAGGAAGACGCATACGGCGCAGTTTTCTGTATGTCTCAGGATTCATTCCGGCCACCTCCGTAGTAAGACGCTCCCCTCAGATGCGTGAAGCGGTTTATGGCTTCTGTATCGTCCGGCGCTTCCTTCGTTTTCTGCGGAAGGTCTTGACCCGCCTCCAGAATCAGTCTAATGTTTTTGTATCGGGGGCTGGGTATGTGCGCGAGCGCGATACGGCAGGCGTTCTCAAGACGATCAGAGGAATACCTGTCTGCCAGTTTCAGGAGGGACAGGCAGCCCTTATATGCCTGTTCTTCCACCCGATAGGAATCAAAGATCTTATCGACGACTTTTCTTGCCGACGGACCGATGTCGGCAGCCCACCGTTTGAAACGGTCGGCATTCCACTCGCTGTAAAGCTGGTGATTCCTCGGCATATGATCCGGATTCGTGGTGTATTGTCCAATACGGCCCTGAAGTCTCCTGTGTGAACAGATCCGGTTCCCCTGATAGTAGATCTCGATGAGTGTATCCGTACTGCGGATGTCCACTTTTTTTCTAACATACGCATAGGGTACGGAGTAGTACTGTTTGTCAAAGGACACATGATAATTCAGCTGTACGGTCGCTGCCTTCCAGGACGCGAACTCATACGGGAACGGCGGCAGTGACTGCATGAAAGGCAGTTCCTCTTCTGTATAGACAGAATGCCGGCTTCCCTCTTTTTTCTGAAACGGCCGCACATTGAACGCTTTCAATTCCCTGAAGACGGCCTGGTTCAGGTCATACAGGTTGAAGTACCGCTTATCCCTCAGCTTTGCAATGATGCGGCTGGTCAGCTGGCCGACCGTTCCTTCTACGGCAGCCTTATCCTTGGGAGCAAGGACCCTTGCCGGGATCAGCGCTGTCTTGTAGTGTTCAGCCAGTTCGCCGTAGCTGCGGTTGAAGACCGGATCTTCATGCTTCCTGTTCTGTATGACACCGGTCTTGAGGTTGTCGCTTACCAGTATCCGTGTGCTGCCTCCGAGGAATGAATACAGGTGGATATGGGCTGTGATCCAATCCTCCTGTTTCATCGTATGGAAGGCTTCCGCGTAGCAATACATGGAGAACGGCAGTACCGCAACGAACAGGTAACAGGGCTGTGTGGATTCACTGTGACAATCATAGATCGTCAGTTTTGTCCCGGCCCAGTCGACCATGAGCTTGTCTCCGGGTTTATGCTGGATATGCATGGTCAGACGGTTCTGATCCACGTAATCCGCATACCGCTTGCAGAACTGGGAATACATGTATGGCGGCTGCTTTGCCTCGCGGCACGCATCCACGTATTCTTCCCAGAGGAGACGAAGTGTAACGCCGTGGCGGAGAAGCTCTTTATGAATCTTCTCGTAGTCGGGTATGACCCATACCGGTTCTGCGGCTTTTTCCGGAAATAGTGTCTGGAAGAGTGTTGGCTCATCCAGCTGTAATAGTTCCGGATAACTCTTGCCAGTCCGCCTTGCTGCTGTGACAACAGAAGCGACCGTGTTTCTCGACACGCCGAGCGTGCCGGCGATCATCCTCTGGGATTTACCTTCAGACAGATGATGCAGGATTTGAAATTCCTTGGACATTTGGATGTCCTCCTTACAATGAATTCGGCGGTTGCCGTGAATCCATTGTAAGGGGTGGCTCTGTACATCGGAACACCTGCCGGTTCCGGCCGGCTCTGCCACGCGGAATGGGTGGCTCTCAGTAACGGACGCAGTGGCTCTCGGGAGCCGGAATACTCAC
>CAYLHR010000277.1:0-2615 GCA_964383335.1 uncultured Lachnospiraceae bacterium | reverse complement strand
GCGTGCCTTTCGCGCATTACTGGATGCACAACGCCTTCCTCAATATTGACAACAGGAAGATGTCGAAGTCCCTGGGGAATTTCTTCATGGTCCGCGACATTGCCGAAAAGTATGATCTGCAGGTGCTGCGTCTCTTCATGCTGAGCGCCCACTACAGAAGTCCGCTCAATTTCAGTGCGGAGCTCATGGATTCCGCCAAGGCCTCTCTTGAGAGGATCCGTAACGCCGCCGGCCGTCTGAGGGATCTCGCCGGCCGCGCCGGGGACGGGGCGATGAGAGAGGATGAGCGGCAGACGGCGGAGGAGATCGCCGCCTTTACGGGGCGCTTCGACGACCGGATGGACGACGACGCGAATACGGCCGACGCGCTTTCGGTGGTGTTCGATCTCGTGAGATACGCGAACACCAATGTGACGGAGGAATCCACTCCCGCGCTCGCGAAGGCGGCGCTCGACGAGCTGTCTCTTCTTTCCGATATTCTGGGCCTTATCATTCTCCCGAAGGAGGAGGATCTGGACAGTGAGATCGAGGCCCTGATCGAAAAGCGGCAGGAGGCCAGAAAGGCAAAGAATTATGCGGAGGCGGACCGGATCCGCAATGAGCTGAAGGAAAGAGGCATCGAGCTTCTTGATACGAGGGACGGCGTCAAGTGGAAGAGAATCTGAGAAATGAACCGGCGGGGACGGACCGCGAGCGATTCGTCCCAGCCTGCACGGAGGCGGAAGCGGGGAATTACTCCCCGCTTGTCCTCGCTTTTGCGGGCGACGCCTACTACGAGCTCGCGATCCGCACCATGTTCGTGATGCGGGGAAACGCGCGCCCGAATGATCTCAACCGGAACAAGAACCGCTTCGTGAAGGCGGGGGCGCAGGCGGAGATGATGAAGGCGATCGAGCCGGTTCTGACGGAGCGGGAGCGGCTCATTTTCCGGAGAGGAAAAAACGCGAAGCCGCACACAATGGCCAAGAACGCGACGGTCAGCGAGTATCACAGGGCAACCGGCTTTGAGGCACTGGTCGGTTATCTGTATCTCTCCGGTCAGACGGACAGAGCACTGGAGCTCATCGCGGCCGGCGTGGATGCCGTTTCGCGCAAGGAGTGCTGAAGCGGCGGGACGGGAGAGACAGATCGCAGGGACCAAAAGACGGGCCCGGCAGAAGGATACGGCATGGAAAATCAAAGCGGAAGAATTGAAGGAAGAAACGCCGTGATGGAGGCGTACAGGGCGGGCAGAACCGTCGAGAAGCTGTATGTGCAGGAGCACCTGACGGACGGGCCGGTGCGCTCGATCCTGCGTGAGGCGAAAAAAGCCGGAACGGTGGTCAGCTTCGTCACGAAGGAGCGGCTCGGCGAGATGTCCTCCACGGGACACCATCAGGGCGTGATCGCGGATGTCTCCGCCTTCGCCTACGCGGAGGTGGATGAAATACTTGCCCTCGCTGAGGAGCGGGGAGAGCCGCCCTTCCTGGTCCTGCTCGACGGGATCGAGGATCCCCACAATCTGGGCGCGATCATCCGCACGGCCTGCCAGGCGGGGGCGCACGGCGTGATCGTGACAAAGCGGCGCTCCGCGGGACTGACGGCCACCGTGGTGCGCGCGTCGGCGGGTGCCCTCATGCACGTGCCTGTCGCGAAGGTCACGAATCTGGCCCGGACGATGGAGGATCTGAAGAAGAAGGGCATGTGGTTTGTCTGCGCCGACATGGACGGAACCAGGATGTATGATCTGGATTTTACGGGCCCGCTGGGACTCGTGGTCGGAAATGAGGGGGCGGGCGTGAGCCGCCTCGTAAAGGAGCACTGCGACTATACAGCCCGGGTTCCCATGACGGGGAGGATCGATTCCCTGAATGCGTCCGTCGCGGCCGCTGTCCTTCTCTACGAGGCCGTGAGGCAAAGAGGTGTGCTTTGAGCGATACATTGATCACGGAAGCGTGCACGGACGAGGAGCTGATCGCACTCAGCCACGCGGGCAGGGAGGGGGCAGCCGACCTTCTGCTTGTCCGATACAAGCCGCTCGTCCTTAAGCTCTCGAGAACCAGATTTCTGGCGGGAGGGGACCGGGATGACCTGATCCAGGAGGGCATGATCGGTCTCTACAAGGCGATCAGGGACTACGATCCCGAAAGGGAGACGAAATTCATGACCTTCGCTGCCCTCTGTATCGACCGCCAGATCCTGAGGGCGATCGAGGCCTCTCAAAGAGAAAAGAACCGCGCTTTGAACGATTCCGTACTGCTGGGGGACGGGGAGATCGAGGCCGGCCTCTCCGAGGCCCAGGAAAGTCCGGAGAACATCGTCCTTCTGAGGGAGAGAACCGACGAGCGGCTCGCCCGCTTAAGAGATGTGCTCAGCAGGCTGGAGAAGCAGGTGCTGGCCCTTTATCTGGAGGGGCTGGATTACCGGGAGATCGCGGAGCGGCTGGGCAGGACGCCCAAGCAGACGGATAACGCGCTGCAGAGAATCCGGAGAAAATCGCAGGAGCTGTCATAAGCATGTAAAAGGAACCGCACTGCGCGGTTTCTTTTTTATGCTTTGTGAATCAAGACTGTTTCTCCTCTGGGCAGAAAGCAGTGAAAAGCTTGCTGCCAGGCCGACGGCAGAACTCGGTTGGC
>CAYLHR010000276.1:2243-2627 GCA_964383335.1 uncultured Lachnospiraceae bacterium | reverse complement strand
CGCAATCGCTGACGCACTTGCTGCGGGGCTCGACCCGCGAGACCGCCGAGATCCGCCGCTGCATCCTGTCGGAGGACGAAGTCAGCGACGACGCGTCCCCGGCCCTCCGCCAGATCAGAAGGAGTATCCGGCTGGCGGGAGAGCGGATCCGGACCGAGCTCACGAAGATCGTGTCCTCCTCCGCAAAGGAGTATCTCCAGGATGCCCTCATCACAACACGGGACGGGCGATACTGCATTCCCGTCAAAAATGAATACCGGACGCAGGTTCCCGGCATCGTCCACGACCAGAGCAAGACCGGCTCTACAGTTTTCATCGAACCGGCCGCCGTCGTGCGCCTCAACAACGAGATCCGCGACCTGCACGGCAGGGAGGCGCAGGAGA
>CAYLHR010000276.1:0-2227 GCA_964383335.1 uncultured Lachnospiraceae bacterium | reverse complement strand
GTCCGCCCTTCGGGCCGAAAGCAGCGGGGTAATCCGCGCGGATTACGAGACCATGTGCGAGCTCGATTTCATCTTCGCCCGCGGAAAGCTGGCCCTCGATCAGAACGCGGCGAGGCCGGTCGTGGGGGAGGACGGCGTCATCGATATCCGGCGCGCGCGCCATCCCCTGATCCCGAAAAAAAAGGCCGTCCCCATCGACATCCGGCTGGGCGGGGATTTTGACCTTCTGGTCGTCACGGGCCCCAACACGGGAGGCAAGACCGTGTCGCTTAAGACGACGGGTCTTCTCACCCTCATGGGGCTCTCCGGCCTTCACATTCCGGCGGGAGACAGAAGCCGGATCTCCGTCTTCAGGGAGGTCTACGCGGATATCGGGGACGAGCAGAGCATCGAGCAGTCTCTCTCCACCTTCTCCTCCCACATGACCAATGTGGTCGAGTTTCTGAAATCCGCCGATGAGAACAGTCTCGTCCTCTTCGACGAGCTGGGCGCCGGAACGGACCCCACGGAAGGAGCGGCGCTCGCGCTCGCGATTCTGGATGACCTGCGGGCCCGCGGCATAAAGACCATGGCGACGACCCACTACAGCGAGATCAAGGTCTACGCGCTTCGTACCCCGCGGATGGAGAACGCCTCCTGCGAATTCGACGTCGAGACGCTCTCCCCGACATACCGGCTCCTCATCGGCGTTCCGGGAAAGAGCAACGCGTTCGCCATCTCAAGAAAGCTCGGCCTTGACGAGGAGATCATCGAGAGCGCGCACCGCTTTATCGGAAGCGAGGAGGAGACCTTCGAGGACGTCATATCCGGCCTTGAGAAGCAGAGGTCCGAGCTCGAGCGGGAGAAGGCGGAGATCCGCTCCGCCCGCCTCGAGACCGAGAAGCTGAGGGACAGCCTCAAGGAGAAGGAGGCCGCCCTTGCCGAAAAGAAGAGGAACATGATCTCGGACTCCTCGGAGGAGGCCAGACGGATCCTGCAGGAAGCCAAGGATTACGCTGACAAAACGATCAGCTGGTACGCGAAGCACGGCGGCACGTCGCGCGAGATGGAGCAGGAGCGGGACCGGCTGCGCAAGAAGATGAACGCGCTTTCGTATAATATAAAGACCGTCGCCCGGGAGGAAGCCGCAGCCGGCACTCTTACGGCCGGGGACCTGAAGATCGGAGACGCCGTCCGCGTCATCAGCATGGGGCTTAAGGGAACGGTCAGCACGCTTCCCGACGCGAAGGGGAATCTCTTCGTCAACGCGGGCATCATGCGCACCAAGGTGAAGCTGCGCGACCTGGAGCGGATCGACGAGCCCGAAATCACGTCGAAGAACATGAGCCGCACCTCCTCCGGAAAAGTGCGGATGTCGAAATCCTTCGCGATCTCGCCCGAGATCAATCTGCTCGGAAAGACGGTGGACGAGGCCTGCGCGGAGCTCGACAAATATCTCGACGACGCCGCCCTCTCCCACCTCGAGCAGGTGAGAGTCGTCCACGGCAAGGGGACCGGGGCCCTTCGCGCCGGCGTGCATAAATACCTGAAGCGGAACCGCCACGTCTCCTCCTTCCGTCTCGGAGAATTCGGAGAAGGGGACTCCGGCGTCACGATCGTAAAACTCAGATAAAAAGGAATCGGAAACGGACATGGCAAACGGAAAGAAAATCCTGATCGTCGACGATGACAGCAACATCGCCGAGCTGATCTCCCTCTACCTCACAAAGGAAATGTACACGACGCAGATCGCCGGGGACGGAAATGAGGCGGTCCGGGTCTTCCGGAGCTTCAGCCCGGACCTTGTGATCCTCGATCTCATGCTTCCCGGAATGGACGGCTACGAGGTGTGCCGGGAGATCCGCCAGATCAGGGAGACGCCCATCATCATGCTCTCGGCCAAGGGCGAGACCTTCGACAAGGTCCTCGGGCTTGAGCTCGGGGCGGACGATTACATGGTAAAGCCCTTCGACTCAAAGGAGCTCGTCGCCCGCGTAAAGGCGGTGCTCCGCAGAAGCCGGCGCGAGGAGCACGCGCCCGGAAGGGAGGAGGAGCGCGCAAAAACCGCGGAGTATCCGGGCCTTGTCGTCAACCTCTCCAACTACTCCGTCCTCTATAACGGGGAGCGGGTCGATATGCCGCCAAAGGAGCTGGAGCTGCTGTATTTTCTGGCCTCCCAGCCCAATCAGGTCTTCACGAGGGAACAGCTTCTCGATCACATCTGGGGATATGAGTACGTCCGCGACAC
>CAYLHR010000275.1:0-2632 GCA_964383335.1 uncultured Lachnospiraceae bacterium | reverse complement strand
ATGCAAGAGTTGCAACAAATATTCCAACTGGCAGGATACGCCATGCTGTTGAACGTGGCGCACTGCATCTGGTTCACGGGCGACCACGTTCTCTTTGACATCACGCCCAATATTACCGCCTGGCAGGGCGCCGCGGATTCCCTCGGGGACTATCTGGACAGTCTGCGGAAGGCCCTTGATTATGATGTCCGGCTCGCGCTCCCCGGTCACCGGGGGAGCGGCGATTATCACGGGCGGATCCGCGCCCTGCTGCTTCACCACAGGCGCCGTCTCGAAGAGACCGCTTCCATCATATCCTCCTGTCCCGGTCTCAACGCCTATGAGATCGCGGCCAGGATGCGCTGGAAGATACGGGCATCGGGCTGGGAGGATTTTCCTCCGGCCCAGAAATGGTTCGCGGTGGGGGAATGCCTGGCTCACCTGGATTATCTGCGGCTGAGAGGCGTCATCTCGGCGGAGGAACGGGACGGCATCAGGGTCTATTATTGGTGAACTACCCACCGCCTACGCATACGCTAAGAGGCGGGGGCTTCGTGCCGCTCACGCGGACACAGGGCAGACACTTGCCCGCTGTCCCGTTTGGCCGGGATTACTTTTGTTTCTGGTTTGGCTGGCACGCAGGATATCTTTATAGGTTTTCGAGCACGACATCATAGTCCTTTACCATCTCATAGAACAGCCCCCGCTGTCTCTCATCGGAGAGATCCATGAGCACGCTCTTTTTTCCTTTATTTCTGAAGGAATATCCGCCGGACACACCTTCTTCCCCCGGCGCGTTGTATCTGGATGAGTCTCCGAGAGGCGGTCTCTCCAATTTTACCACCTCCGCTCCGAGATCGGAAAGCAGCATGCCGCAGAACGGTCCCGCGAGAACCTGACAGAATTCGAGTACCTTTATTCCTTCCAACGGTTTCATAAAAAAACACCTCCAAGCTCAAGTACACTGTATTGTACTTTGATTATAGGAGGTGTCTGTGTCGTCCAGGAATATTAAGTTTTCATTACGGGATAGTGGATAATCTTCTCACCGGGTCGAATCACGCTCCCGCGTCCTCCGCGGCTGACAGCCTCTGCGTCTCCTCGATCTCCCGGATCATGTCAATTCTGGTCTGGTGGCGTCCCCCCTCATATTCCGCAGAGAGCCACTCCTCCACAATCATCTTCGCCGTCTCAATCCCGATCACGCGGGCGCCGAAGGCGATGATATTCGTGTTGTTGTGCTGTTTGCTGAGCCTGGCCGTGTAGGGATCGCTGCAGACGCAGGCCCGGATGCCGCGCACCTTATTGGCCGCGAGACTGATGCCGACGCCGGTTCCGCAGATGAGAATACCGCCGTCCGCCTCCCCGTCCGCCACCATCCTCGCGACTTTGTAGCCGCTGACGGGATAGTTGAACCGCTCGGGACTGTCCGTGCCCGCATTGATCACCTCAATGCCCTTCTCCTTAAGCCACGCCGCTATTTCACGCTTCATCTCAAGGGCGACGTGATCATTTCCGATCGCCAGTTTCATACGGCTTTATCTTCTCCCCTGCTTTTGTGCAAATATGCCAGCTGCCTTCCTGCCGCCTCAGATGTGCTTTCTGAAAAATGCGCACTCCTCGTCATTGCACAGCACCGCCTCTTCCTTCCGGATATTGAGATGGAAGACGTGGCCGAGCTGATTGTCAGTACTTCCGTAGAGATGCAGCTCATTTTCCACCCCTTTTTCCGAGAGCAGCCTGCTCATGGGCTCCGCCTTCTCAAACAGGAAATCCCCCCAGGCACTCATCACAAAGGACGGAGGAAATGCACCCGTGATGTGTCCCGTGACATCGAGCTCCTCCCCGTACTCGCTGACCTTCTTTGTGAGATAACTTTTCAGGATCGAGTCCCGGTCATTGAGCTCATACATACCGCAGTTTAGAGCCAGAGCGGGAATCCGGATCCCGGGAATCACAAGCCCCAGCAGGGCCGCGTAGTCCGGGTTTGTGACGGCTGCCGCGTACTGGCTGAGAAGCTGCGCGCCGGCGGAGTCGCCGACAAAAAACATGTGTGAGGGATCGAGGTGAAGCGCCGCCGCGTGGTTCACCGCGTAGGCGACCGCCATGTTAATATCATGGAGCTGTCCGGGATATCTCGTCTCCGGCGCCAGACGGTAGGAAAAATTCACCACCGCGAAGCCCCGCCGCGCGAGATCCATGCAGTAGAAGGAGTAGCGCTCCTTATCGCCGTAGACATAGGCACCCCCGTGAATGCTGACAATGGTCGGAAGCACCCCTTCTGTTCCCTTCGGGACGTACACATCCAGCTTCTGCTGTGAATCCGTCCCGTAGGAAAGGTCATACACGCAGTCGATGTCCTCCGGCACGGAAAGACCCGCGTCCCGCCGGTCGTCGCTTCGCCCGAAGGCGCGGCGGATCAGGCGGGGCTGCATTTTCTGAAACATGAAGTTTGCCGCCGCGGCCGCGGCGCCCGCAGCGAAGGGAAGAACCCCTATAAATACATGTTTTTTCTGAATCTTCATCTTCTGATATCCCTCTTCCGCAGCCCGCGTTTTTTCTGCGGGACCGGCATCTTCACTGCTGTTTGCATTGGTCCGCGGGGCCGGCGTGTTCACGCCGCCCGTATCTGAGAAATGCAGCGGCAGACTGC
>CAYLHR010000274.1:0-2635 GCA_964383335.1 uncultured Lachnospiraceae bacterium | reverse complement strand
ACCCCCTCTCCTTCTCAAGAGACACTCGCCCGTGAAGTTGTCGCGCAGGTCATTTTTGATATCCTCCGGAACATCGGAAGCGACGCCGACCACGTGCTCGGAAGCCCAGGTCAATTCGTCGGACTGCTTTGTGAACTTGGAAGCCGGAGCCTTGCAGATCGGACATGCCTCGGGAGCCTCATCGCCGTCGTGAACATAACCGCAGACATTGCATACCCATTTTGCCATGTTTTAATTCTCCTCTCTTAATGATGTTTTACATGATATAATCATATCACTGCATAGCCATTGATATATTGGATGCGTAAGACGCCTCGAATATCATGGTTAAATGTATCACAATTGTGTCAGGTATGGCAACGCTAACATAAATTATCCGCTTATAACGGAAAAGAGGGGGCTATTTCGTGAAAATTGTTCTGATCTGGTGGCTTGTTATGCTCTTTATGGGGCTGTCCTGCCTTCCGCTCACCTGGTTTATCTTCCGCAGGTTCGAGGACTGCGGCTGGCTTTTTTCCAAAATGCTGGGCCTCTTCTTCACCGCCTGGATTCTCTGGTCTCTGAACTGCTCGGGCTGGATGATGTTTATACAGGAAAATATCATCATCGTTCTCGCTCTCTTTACGGCGCTCAACTACGGACTGCTCATTTTCTTTTCTTATTATAACCGGAGCCGCCTCGGCAATCTGCCCGACCGCCTGTTCGCGTCCCGGAACCTGATCATTGCGGAGGAGCTGCTCTTTTTCGCCCTGTTTTCGCTTTCCGTCTGGATCGTCGGCTTCAAGCCCGAGGCCTACGGGACGGAGAAATTCATGGATTACGGCTTCATTACGTCCATGATCCGCAGCCTTGACATGCCCTTCGCCGACATGTGGTACAGCGGCAAAGCGGTGAATTATTACTACGGCGGGCAGTATGTCGCGGCCTTCCTCATCAAGCTGACGGGCGTCACGGCGGGAGAGGGCTACAACCTGATGCGGGCGCTCGTCACGACGGCCTCTTTTGTGCTGCCGTTTTCTCTGGTTTACCAGCTGCTTCGCGACAGGCTGGTGTGTCCTGACGCCGCACGCCTGTTTTCCGTCTCCATTCATGAAAATGCGGCCGCCCGTATCCCCTTCCTGGGGGGCTTGCTCGGCGGCTGTGCGTCCGCTTTCTGCGGGAATTTTCACTATGTGATCTACGGCATCATTCTGCCCGTCGTAAACCGGATCCGGGGCACGGAGTACAGCTACTGGTTTCCGGATACGACCCGCTATATCGGCTTTGATCCGGATCTGCCGGATAAGACGATCCACGAATTTCCGGCCTACTCCTCCGTGCTGGGGGATCTTCACGCGCATTATCTGAATATCCTGTTTGTCGTGACCGTGACGGCGGTTGTTTACGCCTGGGCGCAGAAAAGAACGGAGGCGTACGGCAGGCGGGCGGCGGAAGCCCGGACAGACCGGCCGGGAGACGGCGGGGCGGAAGCGGCGGAGCCGGCAGAAGCTCCGCTGGAAGCGGCTGAGCCGGCAGATATTGAGATGAAAGCCGCCGAGCCGGCGGATGCTCCGCTGGAAGCGGCAGAAGCAGCAGGAGCCGTGTCGGCCTGTAAGACGGACGCAGAAGAGAGGGCGGCAGGAGCCGTGGCGGCCTGTAAGACGGACCCGGAAGAAAGGGCGGCGGGGAAGGAAAAGGGACACCGCGCTCTGCGGGACTGGTTTGAGGCAGCCTTCTGCCCCGAGGTGCTCCTTGTCGGAATCATGACGGGCGTCTTCCGCTGGACAAATTTCTGGGATTTTCCGATTTATTATGTGGTGTGCGGGTCGATCTTTTTCTTCGTCCTCCTCGGGGAGTGGAGAGACCGGCTGGTCCTTTTTGCCGCGACGATGCTGACCATCGCGGCTGTGATGTTCGGCGCGGGGGTGATCGCCTCCTGGCCCTTCACGGCGACATTTTTCCAGATCTCATCCGAGGTCGCGTTTACGCACAGCCACTCGCTTTTTTATCAGCTCCTGATTCTGTGGGGCCTGCCCGCGGCGTGTCTCATCGGCTTTATCCTGTCCCTTGCGGGTGAGAGACGAGGCCGGACCCATATGGCCCTGCCGGATCTAGCCGTGCTCATGTACGGGCTCTGCGCTGCGGGGCTCGTGTTCCTGCCGGAGGTGATCTACGTAAAGGACATTTATGCGGGAGAGCACTATCGCGCGAACACCATGTTCAAGCTCACCTACCAGGCCTTTATCCTGTTCGCGGTCTGCATGTCGTATATTCTCGTCCGCAGTCTCGCTAAGGGACGACGCGCGGCATATCTGCGGGAAGAGACAGCAGAAAGCTCCCGGGAGGCGCGGACGGATCCGGAAGAGCCCTCCGCCGTCCGGCCCCTGCGGCCGGGCTGGTTCGCCGCGCTCGCGGGACTTTTCCTGCTTGTTCTCACGGGGGGCTATGTGATTCAGTCCGTCTACTCCTGGTTCGGCAATATTTTCCGGCCTGAAAACCGGGTCAATACCGATGCCTCCGTGTTCGTGTCGGAGTATTTTCCTTCCGATTACGAAGCCGTGAATTATCTGAACAGCGAGATCGACGGCCAGCCGGTCGTGCTGGAGGCGCCCGGCGACAGCTACTCGGATTACGAGCGGATCTCGGTCGCGACGGG
>CAYLHR010000273.1:0-2638 GCA_964383335.1 uncultured Lachnospiraceae bacterium | reverse complement strand
GAAGCACCTCGCCGGTTTCCTGCACGGTGACCGTCCCCTTCTCCAGATTCAGCGTCAGAGTCTGGCCATCCTTTACCTTATCCCGGATGCCCTTGCAGATGACGGGAAGCAGTCCGAGATTTACGGCATTGCGGAAGAAAATCCGCGCAAATGAGTCCGCCAGCACCGCGGACGCCCCCATATTCAGCAGGGCGATCGGCGCGTGCTCACGGCTGGAGCCGCAGCCGAAGTTTCTTCCGGCCACCACCATTCCTCCTTTGGGAAAATGCGCCGCGATCGACTCATCCACCCCGCACAGGCAGTGGCTCCCGATCTCCTCCGGGTCCGTGATCGCCAGAAATCTTCCCGGATAAATCTGATCTGTGTCAATATTATCCCCTACTACAATAATCTTTCCCGTGATCTCTTTATTCATACTGTCCTCTTTCTGTTTTTCCCGGAAATCCGTGTGCTTCTGATTAAATTAAAGGTATTCTCTGGGATCCGTAATCTTCCCGTTGATCATACTGGCCGCGACGGTGGCGGGGCTGGCCAGATACATCCGGGCCTCTACAGAGCCCATTCTTCCCGGGAAGTTGCGGTTGGTGCTCGTGATGCAGACTTCTCCGGGCGCGAGAATGCCCTCGTGCGCCCCGAGACAGGCCCCGCATCCCGGCGTCGTAATCGTCGCGCCGGCCTGCATCAGATCCTGAATATATCCCTTTTTCATGCAGGAAAGCATCACCTCCGCCGAGGCGGGGACGACGACCAGCCTGGTGAATTCGGGAATGTGATGTCCCTTCAGGATTTTCGCGGCGACCGCGATATCTTCTTCTCTTCCTCCGGTACAGCTTCCGATATATCCCTGATTCAGCATAACGTCGCCCTCCGCGGTCACGCTGGAAAGGGTATGCACATTTTCCACGCTGTTCGGGCAGGCCAGCTCCGGTTCCAGCCGGGAAACATCGAAGCAATAGCTCGCGGCGTACTCAAAATCCGGATCCGTGTACTGCACCTCAAAGGGGCGGACAGCGCGCTTTTCCACATAATCCAGGACATCCCGGTTCGGCTGCATATACGCCGTCTTCGCGCCCATCTCCACCGCCATATTGCAGATGGTCATCCTGCCGGCCGTATTCAGCTGTTCGACGTAGCTGCCGGTAAAGTCAATCGCCTTATACACGGCGCCGTCCGCCCGGATCCTTCCCAGAACCGCGAGGATCACGTCTTTCGGATACACGCCCTTCGGCGCCTCTCCCTCAAGCCGCACCTCAATGATCTCGGGCACGCGGAACCACAGCTCGCCCGTCATGAGAATGGTGGCCATATCCGTCGCCCCGCAGCCGGTTCCCATCGCGCCGAAGGCCCCGTGCGTCGTCGTGTGGCTGTCCGTCGCCACGATGATCATTCCCGGATATACGACGCCCGCCTCCGGCATCACCTGATGACATACACCGCAGTTTGTATCAAAATGAAATTTCAGACCGTTCTTCTTCGCGAACTCGCGCATTTCCTTGTGATTGGAAGCACTTTTGATATCCGGCGTCGGCGCATAGTGATCAAATACAAACGCGCAGCGCTCATTATCCCACACCTTTTCCCCGCCCATCTCATAGAAGGAATAGATGGTCTGCAGGTACAGGTCATTGATTTCCGCGAAATCCACCTTCGCCGTGACAATCTCCCCGGTTCTGACAGTGCTTTTTCCGCTGTTTTTTGCCAGGATTTTTTCTATCGCGTGCATAATATCTCCTTTCCGGTCCGCATGCTCACTTCGTCAGCCGCATTTTGAATATCGTATACAATATTCAAAATGCAATTTGAATATATCATCTCTCGGGCCGGTTTGCAAGTCCTATTTCTGTTTTTTTCGTATTGGCGTCAGCATGTGAATCCGGTTGACTTCCCCGCCGCTTACCACTAAAATCGGATGTATATCGTATACATTTGAGGTGTGTGATGGAATCATTGAAAATGATGCCGGTCAGAGTCCGGATCACTTCTATCCTGAAAAAAGCCATTTACTCCGGCGAATACAAAAGCGGCGATGAGCTGAGCCTCACCGGGATCGCCGAACAGCTGGGGATCAGCCGCACGCCGGTCCGCGAGGCCTTCCAGGCGCTGGAGGCGGAGGGACTGATCACCCTCCGCATGAATAAGGGGGCGATCGTCAATGCGATCGACCGGAAATTTGTGAGTGATCAGTTTGAGATGCGCATTTTGCTGGAATCGGAGGCTGCCGCCCGCGCCGCGGAAAGAGGGATGGAGACGGAGCCCCTTCTCACACAGCTTTACAAACTGCGCGATTCGGGCTTAAAGGAAGTGGATTCAGCCTTATACGTAAAGCTGAATCAGGAAATTCACACCGGGATCTGGCATGCCGCCGACAACGGCAAGCTTCTGCAGTACCTTCAGGAACTGTGGAACGGCCCCAGCACGGGGCACTCGCGTCCCGAGCAGCAGCTTCATTACCGGGACTCGACCTACGAGCACATTTCCATCCTGGAGTCCATCCGCGACCGGGACGCCGGGGGCGCGAGGGACGCCATGTCGCGGCACATCAGCCGCAGCATGGAGAATATACTGAAGTACTATCCGGAAGAATGAGTCAGGGGGACGGTTCTTTTTGACTCATTGCGTCCCGGACGCAACGAGTCAA
>CAYLHR010000272.1:0-2643 GCA_964383335.1 uncultured Lachnospiraceae bacterium | reverse complement strand
AGACCCGGGCAACCATCTGCCCGTCATACTGCGTGACGATGTAGTATGGGATATCATTGCGGGTATCCACATAAACGCCTTCGCTAATGCCATAGCCTTTCACAGCCCTGTCCGTATCAAACAGCTGAACCAGATAATCAGAATCTTCCTCATAGTTACTGACACCACCCGGACGCATGCTTTCTAATCTTGTATACCTGGCTGCTTCTCCTATATTGCTGAAATTATAATTCCGTTTCATGTTTTCCTTCCAGTCATTGTTATACTATCTGTTTCTTCTATCGCATTTTCTTGTTATGTACTTGATCCATAAAACCTGCTTCGAATTCCCTCAGCAGTAGCTATAACTAGTTTTGATCCTTTTTTATCTTAATCAAAACCCGTGTTCGAGCAAATAATGAACATAATAGTCCATTCTGTTCCTTTCTAAGTACTTAAGCAGTTCTTCCCTAGGAGGCCAATTACTCATATAAGGCTTTGAATCATAGTTCGTATATAGTCCTCCACCTGGGCCTCTATATAATCCACCTCCCGGGCCTGTATATAGTCCGCCTCCCGGGCCTGTATATAGTCCACCTCCCGGGCCTGTATATAATCCGCCCCCCGGGCCTGTATATAGTCCACCCCCCGGGCCTGTATATAGTCCACCCCCCGGGCCTGTATATAGTCCGCCTCCCGGGCCCTTATATGCTCCTCCCCCGGGACCTGTATACAATCCGCCTCCCGGGCCTTTATATAGTCCGCCTCCCGGACCTGAATATCGATTACGTGGCCACATTCTTTTACTCCCCTATTTTTTTAATATAGCAACATAGTTTGAAAGATACTGTGTAATAATAAGTGGGAACTTCCGTTCAAATATACGAATATATTGATTAATTACTAGTGAAAACTTTGAAGAAGTTGTATTTGTAAGTATATCGCTCCATTCATGAGGCGAGTAACGCATTATGTTGCATAATGCACTAATGATTAAGAAATGCAGGCAGACCTCTGGCAAGTACAGTCCTTCGATTGGTGACTCGACATACCATAATTTCCCATACATGTCTTGATATATAATCGGAGTAATATTAGTTATTTTATCTGAGTCAACAGATACCCTAAAGCTACCTTGCTCTTCACTAATTAAATCTGTATTAAAACTCCTTTTTAACACTTCTTTATCAGGTTTGTTGATCCCATCGCCTATATAAAAATTATATGTAACCTTGTTGTTAACAATCCCTGTATCAATATTGAGTTTGTGTACATTCCTATGTCCCGTACCCAGTTTATCAAAATGCTCCCTTAATTCTGGAACCATTGATAACAATGCTACTATCGAAAGACTAATACTATTGTTTTGTACCATTTCCACACTTGACAAAACAGAATATTTAAACGACATGTTCGGACCATCTATTTGAGTTATATTCACGATGGTGAGGGCACATAGTAGATCCAAAAATGTACCACCAGGGATACTACCACCAAAATCGATAGTTTTTGTGTTGTGATTATACGTGTGACCATGTGATCCCTTTAATGAATCAATTGACTTATGAATAGGTGAATTAAGTACAATAATTGCATATGCGTATGCAGAAGCTGCATAAAAATCAATAAGCGGTTTTGCCAATACATCAGCCTTTAATCCCGCCTGCAGCAAACTTCTCCCTTGCCTCAAGCAGTGTCGCAAAATCGTTGCATCTTTTGTACTTATTCCAGATTTTTTCACTTGAAACTTTTTCTTACGATATATATCCTTTAGGTGCTTCTCATCCTCTAACGATAATAGCAAATCATGAATTTCAATGTCGTGATCTATCGTTTCAATAGGGAATATCTCCATCACATCACTTGATTGAATTTGCGCATTTATCTCTTCTACTAACAACATATAATTCTTATTTAAAGAAGAAATAGTAGGCCCTCCAGATCTTTTAATATAATCATCAGCCCCTTTATACTTTGCCTTCGCAGCAGGTAATAGATTATCATATTCCATCTTTTTTTCTTTGTATGACTGATAATCGCATCGTTGAAATAGTTTATGACCATTATTATCATGCGTCACTTCAGAAACCCAATCTTGTATCATAACGTCCTTTCTTCAATACCCCACCTTCACAGCCGCATGAGGACCAAAGTTTGGGAACCCGTTGTATTCTGGTGAACCCACCCTAGCAACGATTAAGTTAAGCGATTGTTTATGGCATAGTGGGGAGTGGGGTTATTTTACGGTTCCCAAGAAGTATACTCCTTGCCCTCCAAAATATCAGCTATTCTCTCACAGGCATGTCCATCACCATATGGGTTCACAGCATGTGCCATCGCATCATACACATTCTTGTCTTCCAGTAGCAACTTAAAGGTTTTATAGATCATCTCTTCATCAGTTCCAACCAACTTCAACGTTCCTGCGTCCACACCTTCTGGCCTCTCTGTGGTGTCTCGCATAACAAGCACCGGTACGCCATAGGACGGGCACTCTTCCTGGATTCCGTCGGAATCGGTGAGGCAAAGGAAGCTGCGGGCTTCAAAATTATGGCAGTCGAACACCTCTATCGGCTCGATGATGTGAATACGGTCGCAGTCTCCGAGCTCCTCATCAGCGGCCTGTCTCACCAACGGGTTCATATGAATCGGATACACAGCCTT
>CAYLHR010000271.1:0-2645 GCA_964383335.1 uncultured Lachnospiraceae bacterium | reverse complement strand
CCGCCTCGGGTTCCTGCTTCACTTCCGGCTCAGGCTCCGCCTCGGGCTCCTGCTTTTCCTCTTTTTTTGTTTCCTTCTTCTCCGCGGCTTCCTTCCATCCCGCGAAGAGCTTCGTATCCGCGCTGACCGTATCCTTGTCGAAATCCCACTTTGTCTTTCCGGCGCTGTCCTTAAACCAGCCGGTAAAGCTGAATCCGTCAGCCGTCAGTTTTCCCGGGTTCTTTACCTTTTCACCCGCGTTCACGCTGACCTTCGCGGGCGCGGTGCCGTGACCGTTCGCGTCAAAGGTGACCGTAAATACCGCGGCCTGTTTTTTCTCTTCCTTCTTCGCTTCAGGCTGTTTCCCGGCCTTGTCTTTCTCCTCCGCCTTCTTCTGTTCCTCTTTCTCTTCCTTCTCCGTCTTTTCCGCGTCCTCTTTCCGGTCCTTCTCATCAGCCCGGACAGGCACCGTGAAGATGCATCTGCCTGCCGGATTCGACAGGGCAAGCGACAAGATCAGAATAAACTGCAGCAGCAGTCTTCCCTTTTTCTTCATCCCGTTCACCTCCTCTTTTTCGAACAGACACAGCCGGAATCCGGCGTATTGTCAGCTGCATTTCCCCGTGTGCAGCGTAGAATCTTCCATAATTATCTTATCAGAAAATTCTCACCTTTTCAATTGCCGCTAAACCGTTTTCGCTCAGTTCGGCCGGGCCGGATTTCCCGACCGCCCTCCCCGAAAAAAAGACATTCCCCGGCGTATGACTTCGCGCCATGAAAGCCGTGGAATGTCTGTTTCTATCATTCTGTATGCGGTTTTTCCTCCCCTGCTCCGATCAGAACAGGCAGGCGGAAAGGTGTTCCTCACCCACTTTATGAAGCTCCGGCCCCGCCGTCCTGCACGCCTCCCTCGCCTCGGGACAGCGCGGATAAAACGGGCATCCGGTTTCCTCAGGGTCAGAGGTCTTCCGGACATCGCCCTTAAGGAGAATCCGCTCCCGCTTCTTCCCCCGCCCGATCTGCGGAATGGCGGAAAGCAGGGCCTTCGTGTAGGGGTGCGCCGGTTCCCTGAAGAGGGTATCGCAGGGGGCGAGCTCCACGATCCGGCCCAGATACATGACCGCGATCCGGTCGCTGATATAGCGCACCACGCTCATATCATGAGAGATGAACAGATAGGTCAGATCATGCTGCTTCTGCAGGTCCCGCATCAGATTGAGGACCTGCGCCCGCACCGATACGTCAAGCGCCGAAACCGGCTCATCGCACACGATGAATTCCGGCTCCATCACAAGCGCCCGCGCGATCACGATCCTCTGTCTCTGCCCGCCGGAAAACTCGTGCGGAAATCTCCCGGCCGCGTCCTCCGGGATTCCCACCTCCGCGAGCGCCTGCATGACGCGCGGACGGATCTCGGCCCGGTCCGTGCGGAAAATCTTAAGCGGCTCCGCGACCGCTTCATAAATCGTCTTTTTGGGATGAAGCGAGCTGTAGGGATTCTGGAAGATCAGCTGCATCTTCTGCCTGAGAGGCCTCATCTCCCGGTCCGTGGCGCGGGTGATCTCCGCTCCGTCATAAAAAATGTTCCCCTCCGTAGAGTCCGTCAGCCGGAGAAGAAGTCTGCCGAGCGTACTCTTTCCGCATCCGGATTCCCCGACGAGGCCCAGTGTCTCCCCCTCACGGATCGTGATGTCCACGCCGTCGACCGCCCGGACCTCTCTTCCGCGGGAGGACGCGGGACCGCTCTTTCCGCCGAATACCCTGACGAGTCCTCTCCCTTCAACCAGTATCTTATGCTCCATTTCGTCCCCTGTCTCCGATTCATTCACCCGGTGTCAGATGGCACCTCACAACCCCGTCTTTCGTCTCCCGGACCGCCGGCGCCTCACTGCGGCACCGCGGCATCACTGCCTCGCAGCGGTCGGCAAAGCGGCACCCGGCCGGCATATTTCCGGCTGAGGGGACCATGCCCGGTATCACATAGAGATCCTCCGTGCCCCCCGAAAGATCGGGGATCGACCGAAGAAGCGCCCTCGTGTAAGGATGGCGCGGACTGCTGAAGACCCGCTCCGTCTCCCCGCTCTCCACAATCTGTCCCGCATAGAGCACCTGCACGCGGTCGGCCGTCTCAGAGATGACGCCCATGTCGTGCGTAATCAGGATGACCGCCGTATTGAGTTCGTCCCGCAGCTCCAGAATGAGCTCCAGGATCTGGGCCTGGATCGTCACATCCAGAGCCGTCGTCGGCTCGTCGGCGATCAGAATCTCCGGCCTGCAGGCAAGAGCCATCGCGATGACGACTCTCTGCAGCATGCCCCCCGAGAATTCATGCGGGTAGGCCCGAAGCCGCTCCGCCGGGTCGGTGATGCCGACCCTTCCCAGCATATCCGCCGCCTTCCCGAAGGCCTCCTGCCGGTTCATTCCCTGGTGAAGCATAAAGGGCTCCGTGAGCTGCCTTCCGATCGTCATGGTCGGATTGAGCGCGGTCATGGGGTCCTGAAAAATCATGGAAATGCGGTTGCCCCGGATCCCGCACATCTCCTTCTCCGAAAGCGAAAGAAGATCCTCGCCCTTAAGAAGGACCCTGCCGCCCGTGATCACCGCATTGGAGGGCAGCAGCCGCAGTACGGCAAGAGACGATATGCTCTTGCCGCACCCGGTTTCAC
>CAYLHR010000270.1:0-2721 GCA_964383335.1 uncultured Lachnospiraceae bacterium | reverse complement strand
GGCATTTGCACAGGTGTTCGGAGAGGCGATCAGCAGGGACAGGAAAACGCTCACGCAAAAACAGGAGTGATTTCGAAAGTCCGCAAGAACAGGAGTGATTATGGACCAGATTACACGCCGCGATCAGCAGATTTTATATATCTCCGACGAAGCCGTGATGGCGGAGCAGAAGAAGTGCCGGGCCATCCTGCAGAGGCTGAATTTTATGGACCGGGCGGATTTTGACGGCATCGCTGAGGTGGTGAAGGAACTGTTCGGCTCTTCGGACGGGGCCTTTGTGAATCCACCATTCTACTGTGATTACGGCAGCCACATTCACGTCGGGAAAAATTTGTTTATCAATTACAACTGCACGATCATCGACGTTGCGCCGGTGACCATCGGCGACAACTGCCAGATGGCCCCCAATGTCGCGATTTATACGGCGGGTCATCCGGTCCACCCGGCGGCGCGCAACACGGCCTATGAGTACGGAATCGAGGTCACGATCGGGGACAATGTCTGGATCGGCGGCAATACGGTGATTCTTCCGGGCGTCCACATCCGGGACAATACCGTCATCGGGGCGGGCAGTGTCGTCACAAAGGACATTCCCGCCTGGACAGTCGCGGCGGGGAATCCCTGCCGGGTGATCCGGAAGATCACGGAGGAAGACAGAAATTTTTATTTCAGGCACTGCGCCGTCGACAGCGAGGCAATGGCGGATATGATGCGCATGTGGGACGAGAGTGATGACCCGGTGAAATTCCCGTCGGCACCTGAGTAAAAGTGCCGGAGTCGAAAACACCCGGTCAGGCGCCTGAATCGACAGGCGCCGGAATCGACAGCGCCGGAGTCGAAAACACCCGGTCAGGCGCCTGAATCGACAGGCACCTGAATCGACAGCGCCGACGTCGAATGCACCAGGACAGCTGCTGAAACAGCAGCCCGAACCTAAGGAATAAGGTCTGATATGGAATTTAAAAGAGTGTTGAAGGTTGCCGCCGCAGCGTTTGCCTGCGTCGCCGTCCTGTATGTGTGCGTCGGCCTCTTCGGCGGCCGGCCGGAGCTTCTGCAGGGTCTGAAGGAGCAGTATGCCGGCGGCTCAGGCATGCCGGTCATCGGGGCGGGGCGGCTGTATTTTTTAAGAAGCGCCGTGACGGCGGTTCTGATTCTCGTCAATGTCATCGTCTTTCTGCTGGAGACGAGGGCCGGCGGGAGCACGAAGACCTCCGTCGCGCTGAAGTTCGGAGCCCAGTACGCGCCCTATGTGAAAAGAGGGGAGTATTACAGGCTCTTTACCTCCATGTTTCTGCATTTCGGGGTGTATCATCTGCTGTTTAATATGTACGCGCTGTCTGTTCTCGGTCCGTCGCTTGAGATGTTGTTCGGACCGGTCCGGTATCTGATTCTTTATCTCGTGTCCGGGCTTGCGGGCAATCTGCTGACTTTATTTATGGAAAACCGGTCGGGCAGGAGCAGCGTCTCGGCCGGGGCATCGGGCTGCATTTTCGGCCTTATGGGGGCCTGTCTTATGCTGGCTCTTCGCGGATACGGATTTTCACTTCAGAGCATCCTGACCACGCTGGCGGTCAATCTGATTTACGGCTTTTCTTCGAAGCGAATCAATATGAAAGCGCACCTGGGCGGTCTGCTCGGCGGCGCCTGTCTCACAATGCTCATGATCTGATGAACGGATGTTTCACCGTCAGGGACCGGCCCGGCGGTGATTTTTTATATATTTCAATTAAAATGGTGAAGAAGCGTGTTCGCCGGTTCGTTTTTTATAGTATAATTATTTTCAATGGGTCTTTTGGAAGATGATCCGCTTATCACAGCGGCCCGTCCGCATTTATGCAGAATGGTAGTTTCCGCATTATGAGAGGTCTGACAGCATGAGCCGATACAGCGACGACACAATTAAGAAGCTTCTGGCGGTACTGCTTGTTATCATTATGGCCGGCATGGTCGGCCAGGCCGTTTATCATGTTTCCGCAGAAGACTCCAGCCTCTGCAGGCGGAGAGATGAATGCGGCCTGTTGACGTAGTTTTTCCTTCTTCCGCGAATACAAGGGCACTGGGGCAAACATATGTTTGCGAACACGTGTTCGATGTGGTATACTTACATATAGACACAATATGGCACAGCTGTTCTGCACAGCCCCGGAAAGGATCGTGCACGAATGTACCACGTCGAATGCATTGACATCCATAAAGACGATACCCTGTTCCCCTACGCTGACAGGGCGTCCCTCTGTGCCAACAACATGTACAATACCGCCAACTTCTATATCCGCAACCTCATGACCGGCCTTAAGAAGGACATCCGCGTGCGTACGGAAAATGAAAACTTTGTCATCGGTACTGTAACCGGTTCCGTTTCCGGGATCAATGACAGCCTCCGTGATAAATACGAACGGAAGGTCAGAAAGATCCGGGAGACAGAAGGCCTTTCGGACGAGGAGCGCGCGGCCAGGACCGCAAAGGTAAAACATCTTCAGTTTTCTGTGCCTACGGCGGAGAAATGGTTCGCTTCCTACGGACTCCTTGACGCTGTCTTCAGGTTCACGGACAATCCCGACTACCGGTCCTTCCACGCGCATGTCATCCAGAACGCCATAAAAGCATGCTGCCTGTCCTGGAAGGGATATTTTGAGAGCTTGAAGACATTCTCATCTTCATCCGGCCATACAGGGAAGCCGAAGATCCCCGGTTACAGGAAGTCAGGCGGCAGAAGTACTG
>CAYLHR010000269.1:0-2742 GCA_964383335.1 uncultured Lachnospiraceae bacterium | reverse complement strand
GCTGGTACTCCGGGAGAGACAGGCGGCCTTCTTCTCAAGAATCACCGCCGGGGCCTCCGCGGTCATCGCCGCGGCCCTTGTCATTGCCCTTCTGATCTTTGTGCCGCGGCTGCTCTCTTCTCTCGGGAAAGCGGATGAGGCACTCGGTCAGGTCAGCACTTTGTCCTCCTCGGCCGAGACCTCTCTCAAAGAAATCGATGAGCTTGTAAGCAGCGCGCAGAATTCGCTGGTATCCTTTGATCGTCTGGCGGAGGACACCGACAGGATGGTGAATGACAACGCGGCCGCCCTCGAAAGGGCCATGGAGAACTTCAACAGCGTGGACTTCGACAATCTGAACACATCGATCGGAAACCTCTCCGCGGTCACGGAGAGGCTCAACAAGGTCACCTCGATTTTCGGCGGCTGAAGTCTTAAGGAAGACTCACCGCGGCTCATTTCCGTCCCGGAACACCATCATCATGTGATGCGTGAGGGAGAAATCATCGGGCTGTCCCGTGATCTCTTCGCGGGGCACCCAGACGCCCTCGCGGAGCTCCGAGGTATCCAGGCGGATCGTCGGATCCCCGTCGACGTCGCAGTAGAAGCCGGCCAGAATGTCGTCCGCGATGCCCCACGGCTGGGAGGCGAAATAACGGATATTTTTGACCCGGAGCCCCACCTCCTCCATCACCTCGCGGCGCACGGTCTCCTCAAAGGTCTCCCCAATCTCGGTGAAGCCGGCGACGAGCGCGTAATAGGACACACCCCTGCTGCGCGCGTATTTCGTCAGCAGCAGGCGGTCGCCGTCCGTGACGCCGACAATCACGGCGGGAATGATGCGCGGATAGATCGTCCTGCCGCACTTTGTGCAGATGAGGGAGCGCTCCTCCGTGCCGGGGCGCGTTCTGCTGCCGCACGTGCCGCAGAATACATTATCCCGGTACCAGGACGCCAGCTGAAGCGCCGTAAAGGCGGCAAAGATCCGCTGCCTGGGCCCGAACCCCAGCTTTCTCAGCTGCCTCACGTCCGTGAAGGTAAATCCTTCCGGCAGCTCCTGCCCGCCCGCCGCCAGGAAGCAGTCGACTCCGTCGAGGGTGAAGAGATAATAAAACGGGCCGCCGTCACCGAACGCCCCGCGCGCGGGCAGCTGAAATTCTTCCCCGTCCCCCCGGATGGCGAGTTCTCTTCCCCGGAACAGAAAAACCGGGCTCCCGGAGGACGGACTTGCCTCGGGACGGAACTGATTGAGCAGCCGGTGTCTTCCGATATCCTGTATCACGGCAGGCCTCCTTTTCGAATACACAAAGATGTGTTATGATAATGAACCATGCGGCGGGAACGCGCCTGCGTACCCCCTGTCTTATTATCTTAACAGCAAATCCGCCGCGGCGGAATGCGGACTTTTAATCTGAAACCGAAAATCACCCGGGAGCCCTCCCGGATCATAACTGAAAGGATACGAATGCCTATGGCAAATCAGAACTCCGGAAGAAACAGGAGCAGCGGGATCATCGCCAAGCTGCTCTGCATCATCGCGGCCCTTCTCGTGTGCTGCTGCATCGCCGGCCTCGCGCTTCGTCTCACCGCGCGGAGCGGGAACCTGAAGACGGGCGCTGCCGCGCAGGCCGCGGCACAGAATACGGAGTCCGCCGGGTACGGGGACGTATCCGGCGCGCAGTCCGCGGAGGAAGGGAAGACGGACGGGACAGAAGCTGCGGCCGGAGGCAGTGATGCCGGGACGGCCGGAGAAAAAGCGGCTGAAAATGAGCACCCGAAGGCTGAGGAAAAGGCTGAGAGCGAGGCCCCGAAGGCCGAAGAAAAGGCTGAGAGCGAGGCTCCGAAGGCCGAAGAAAAGGCTGAAAGCGTGGCCCCGAAGGCCGAAGAAAAGGCTGAGAGCGAGGCTCCGAAGGCCGAAGAAAAGGCTGAGAGTGAGGCCCCGAAGGCCGAAAGTACGGCCTCCGCGGCTTCCCACACGGAAAACTCGGTGCCGGAGCTCGTGCTCGCCGAGACGCCCTCCAATTCCGCCGAGCTTCTGGCCAGCAAAACCGAGGACTCCTTCTGGGAGGGCTGTCCGGAGCGCCAGATCCGCCTGCTGACGCCCAATCAGTATTCAAGGCCTCAGATCCCGCTCACGCAGGTCAACGCGATTGTCATTCACTATGTCGCGAACCCGGGCACCACCGCGGCCGGAAACTGGGACTACTTCGAGGGGCTGAAGACGGGAAAAGGCGCCTCGGCAGGGGCGCATTTCATCATCGGGCTGGACGGCGAGATCATCCAGTGTACTCCGATCTCGGAGCTCGTCTACGGCACGAGCCGCAGAAATCAGGACACGCTGTCCATCGAGTGCTGTCATCCCGACGCGGACGGCAAATTCAGCGACGCCACCTACGCGAGCCTCATCGACCTCTCCGCGTGGCTCTGCAAAGCCCTTCACGTCAGCCCGGACAATGTGATCCGGCACCACGACGTCTGGGGAAAGCCCTGCCCAAAATACTACGTGGAGCACCCGGAGGCGTGGGAGCAGATGAAATCCGACATCAGGGAGCGGTACGGGGAGCTCACGGCGGAGTGACGGAGCCTGCTCTCTTGGCGCGGACGGATCAGGCGTAGCTGTGTATCCCTGGCAGGAAGGTATTGACGCCGATATAAGTAAACATCACGCAGACAAACCCGAGCGCGGCAAAGACGGCCGCGCTCTTTCCTTGTAGGACAAGGTCCTGTTTCCGTCGTGAGTTTTTCGGGTGAAAAACGAACAGG
>CAYLHR010000268.1:0-2752 GCA_964383335.1 uncultured Lachnospiraceae bacterium | reverse complement strand
ACTTTTTATATTCTTTCCTTAACAAGTGTAATGGAACCGGCATACGCCGGAGTTTTGAGGTTAATCGTATGCAGGATAATGAGAGAACGGAAATTGACAGAGAGAGGAAACGGGACGCGGCGCGCAGGGCCGAGCGCCGCAGGCAGCGGCAGCTGCAGCGGCAGAAGGAGCTCCGGCAGCATCTGATGATCGCAGGCGGCGTCATCGCCTTCCTGCTTCTCGTCGTCATCGTGGCTGCCGCGAGGCGCGGTCATAAGAGCGAAGGCTCCGCCGCCGAAGCGAAGAACGAGACCGCCGCAAGCGAAGTCACGCTGACCGACTCCGAGGCAGCCGCCCAGGCCGCGGAGGCCGAAGCGCAGGCCGAGATCTCAGAGGGCCTTGAGGAGGCGAAGCTCTACGCCGCCCAGTACGACTACGACCGGGCAATCGAGCGGATCAAGCAGATTCCGGATTACGAGAACAACGAGACGCTGACGCAGGAGCTGGCCTCAATCGAGAACACCAAGGCGACGCTCGTCGAGTACCCGCTTGACGAGATTACCCACGTCTTCTTCCACTCCCTCCTCGTCGAACCCGAAAAATCCTTCGACGGGGACGAGAAGCAGGACGACTACAACCAGGTCATGACGACGGTCGATGAGTACAATAAGATCATCGACAGCATGTACGCGAAGGGGTATGTCCTCGTGAGCGTCCACGACATGGCCGAGATGGTGGACGGCGTCATGACGCCCAAAAAGATCATGCTCCCCGAGGGCAAGATCCCCTTCGTTCTCTCACAGGACGACGTGAGCTACTACCACTATATGGACGGGGACGGCTACGCGACGAAGCTCATCATCACCTCCGACGGCAAGGTGAAAAATGAGTACGTCGAGACGGACGGCTCCGTGAGTGTCGGCGACTACGACATGGTGCCCCTGCTCGATACCTTCGTCGAGGAGCACCCGGACTTCTCCTACCACGGCAGGAAGGGCATCCTGGCCATGACCGGCTACGACGGCGTGCTCGGCTACAGGACGGACACCGCCTATCAGACGCTGGAGAACCTGGACGAGGATCAGAAGAAGTTCCTCGAGGCGAACCCGGACTTCGACTTCGACGCGGAGTGCGCGGAGGCGAAGCGGGTGGCGGACGCCATGAAGGCCAACGGCTGGGAATTCGCGAGCCACACATGGGGGCACAGAAACGCGACAACCGCCACAGCCGAGCAGCTGGCGGTCGACAATGAAAAATGGGAGACCCGGGTCGCGCCGATTCTCGGGGATACGGATGTGATCATCTTCGCCTTCGGCGCCGACATCGCGGACGACGGATACTACTCCTGGGACAACCCGAAATTCTCCTACTTCAAGGAACACGGCTACGACTACTACTGCCCCGTCGACAGCAACCAGTATTCCGTGCGCATCACGGACGACTACTTCTTCCAGGGCCGCCGCAATCTGGACGGCTACCGCATGTACTACAATCCCGAGAGAGTCGCGGATCTGTTTGACGCGGAGGAGGTGCTGGACAGCAGACGTCCGCTGCCGGTGCCGCAGATGGAAGATTAACCGCAAAAGGCATGACCTGTGCGAAAGGAACCGCCCGCGTTGAAAGAACTGCTCATACTTGAATTTACCTTTTTTGTTTTGATTTTTGCGGGCATACTGGCCAAACGGCTCCGTATCATCGGAGCCGACGGCCGGAAAACGCTCACAAGCCTCGTGATCAACATCGTCCTTCCCTGCAGCACGGTGACCGCCTTCATGGTGGAGGTCTCGGACGACCAGCTGCGGGACTGCGTGACGATCTTTATCATATCCGTAATCATTCAGCTTTTCGCCATCGCCTACGGAAAAACGATCTACCGGAAGAGCCCGGCGGACAGACGGCCCTCTCTCATCTTCGGCATCATCTGCTCGAACGCGGCCTTCCTCGGAAACCCCGTGGCAGAAGGCCTCTACGGGGCCGAGGGCCTGATTCTAGCCAACATCTACCTGCTCCCCTTACGCATCGCGATGTGGTCGGAGGGGATCGCACTTTTTACGGGGAATCACGACCGGAAGGCGACGGCGAAGACCGTTCTGACGCACCCCTGCGTCGTCGCCTGTTTCATCGGCTTCTTTCTTATGATCTTCCGGATCAGGCTTCCCGAGCCCCTGGCCATGCCCATTGAGGCGCTCGGCCGCTGCAACACCGCTTTGTCCATGATGGTCATCGGCCTCATTCTGGCGGACATTCACCCCAGGGAACTCTGGGATCCGGACGTCGCGATGTTCACCGTTCACCGGCTGCTCATCCTGCCTCTGATCCTCTTCGCGGCGCTGCATTTTCTCCCCCTTCCTGAGATCTCGAAGGACCTCGCGGTCATCCTCCTGGCCATGCCGGCCGGGGCGACCACGACCATGCTGGCGGCGCAGTACGGGAAAAATGAGGCCTTTGCCGTAAAGCTCGTCGTCTTTTCGACCCTGTTCTCGATTCCGTCCATTTTTCTCTGGTCGGTCATCTGCGGCGCGAGGTAGTCCTCCCGCAGGTCCTTCCCGGTCCCCGCGCGGCACATTTTTTAAAAGGAGTAATTCTATGAACAAACTCGGATTCGGTTATATGCGGCTTCCCCTGCTCACACCCGGCGACAACACCTCCATCGACATATCCCAGACGGAGGCCATGACCGACGCGTTTCTTGACGCCGGCTTCACTTACTGCGACACGCCCGCCTGATGCGCCCGCACAGTAAGCACGGTATTGAGAAGCAGCACGCCCTGCC
>CAYLHR010000267.1:0-2755 GCA_964383335.1 uncultured Lachnospiraceae bacterium | reverse complement strand
CAGAGCCAAACAGAACCGTCCCCACTGACTCAGCCTTCCGCATCCGCGGTTCAAAACCGGTCAAACTGGAACAGGAACGGCTCGTACCCCGGAAAACCGATGATCGCCTGGCCGATTTCCAGATTGGACATATCCCAGTCCTCCACCACATTCGCCTCTCTCTGCTCCTCCACCATACCGCGGTTCTGCAGGATCGGAACATAGGTCTCGAGTTTTCGGTTTTTCCCGAACTGCTCCTTGATATATTCTCTTGAGCGCGCGTCATTCACCCTGAAATTGAAGGAGCTCAGGAAACCGGACATGATACTCCGCGCGCGGTATTCCCCGTAGTTTTCAAAAATCTGCTCGACATTCTGAATCCCGATCATAAACCTGATGCCTAGACTGCGGCCGAAATTGACCGCGTCATCGATATGCTGAAGATTCGGCAGAAGGCGGAATTCATCAGTAATAAAATAGACATTTCCCTCACTGCGGGACCGGCCCAGAGCCTGCTTGATCGCCATGTCGAACATCAGACTGTAAATCGGCGTGAGCATTTCACCCAGACTGAGATCGTACTCGATAAAGATCTTTCTCCCCTGTTTTTCCTTTACCAGTCTGCTGAGTCCCAGACTCCCCGTCTTCGCGAAATTCCCGACGAAAATGTTCCGCACCACCTGCTGCAGCTCAGATAACACACCCTGCGTCTGCGCGGAATCGTCCTTCGCGATATAGCTGGCCATCGCGCGGAGATCCGGATAGGACTCGATCATCTGCCGCAGATCTCCGGATGTACTGGAATTGATATAAGCGACAAGATTTTTATTTGTCTGATCCTTAAGAGGCACCGTGCGCCGGAAATGCAGCATACAGGCCATAAAAATATCCCTGGCCGCGTTCGGGAAGAAGATCTGATTCGTATTCTCGCACGCCTCCGCAAAGAGGCTCCTGGAAATCTCCAGAATACTCTCGTATTCATACCCGGCATTAATCTCATTAAAAATGTTCCAGTAATTGCGTCTCCCGTTCGGGCCGACCGCCGACCGGTCATTGCTGATCACCACATCACCGGGCTGATAGAACTCCTGCAGAAAATCTCCCTTTGTATCAAAGATCACCATAAGGTCATCTTTGGTCAGAGTGTGCTGCAGCTGATCCAGCATCTGGAAAAATGCATTCGTCTTTCCGGTTCCGATTCCGCCGAGAAGCATGAGGTGACGGCTCAGAAGATCGCCGGTAAAGGGCACCTGAACATGTCTCCCCTGTCCGTCGCATCCTCTGAGATACATCACCGGCTGACCTTCCACGCGGGGAACTCTGTCTTTCAGCTCATCTCCGTAAATCACTTCACTTCTGCGTCTTCTCTCCGCAGCTGAAATATCCGGTGCTGCCTGCATCTCCGGTGTGAACTGACGCCGGTTTCGTACATTGCCTCCGGGATCCGCGGGGCCGCCCATCTGACCCGGGCGGGGATTTCCGCCGGGTGGCATCTGCCTCGGGTGTGGATTTCCTGCCTGCGGCGCCTGACCCGGATACGGATTCCTGCCCTGGGGTGCCTGATCCGGATACGGATTCCTGCCCTGCGGTCCCTGGTCCGGATACGGATTCCTGCCCTGCGGTGCCTGATCCGGGCGCTGCGGATATACGGGCTGTTCTCTCATTCGGTCATTCTGATTGAAAAATAGTGCCATAATCAACTCTCCCCTCTAAAGATCTCTACATACTCATCCCGTCGTCCTCACCGGCGCCTCCGCCGCCGGAACCGCCGTCAGTTCCGCCCGAATCACCGGCTGATGGACCTGAGTTGTCATCGGAAATGCCTGCACCTGAATCACCGGAGATGCCCGCATTGTCGTCGGATGCCCCTGCGTCGTCGGAGATGCCCGCGTCATCGGAGATACCCGCATGATCGTCGGATGTGCCCGCGTCGTCGGAGATACCCGCGTGATCGTCGGATGTGCCCGAATCGTCGGAGATGCCCTCTTTGTCATCGGAAGCCCCTGCGTTACTGTCTGCTCCGGCAGACTCACCGTCTTTCTCTTCGCCATGGTCTGAACTCAGGCTGTCATCCTCGTTCTCCCCCTCTTCTTTATCCTTATCCGCTTCTTCGCCCTTGTCCGCTTCCTCGTTTTTGTCAGCTTCTTCGTTCTTGTCAGCTTCTTCGTTCTTGTCAGCTTCTTCGTTCTTGTCCGATTCTTCGCCCTTGTCCGCTTTCTCGTTTTTGTCAGCTTCTTCGTTCTTGTCCGATTCTTCGTTCCTGTCTTCTTCCTCGTCCGTGCCTTTTTCCCCGTCAGCGTCAAGACCGGCCTTCTCGTCCTCCTTTGTGTTGTTTACCTCTTCGTCATTCTCAGGCTCAGTCCCGGCCTCCTCTTTGTCCTCTTCCTTTTCACTCAGGCTGCCATCTTCCCCTGGCTCAGTTCCGGCTTCCCGATTTTCCTCTTCATCCTTCTTTTCATCTGCGTCCGTTTTGTCGTTCTCTGATTCTGTCCCGGCCTCGTCTTCTTCCTCATCATTTTCGTTCAGGCCGTCGTCTTCCTCAGGCTCAGCACCGGACTCGCCTTCTTCCTCGTCATTTTCGTTCAGGCCGTCGTCCTCCTTGGGCTCGGTCCCTGACTCGCCCTCTTCCTCGTTATTTTCGTTCAGGCCGTCATCTTCCTCAGGTTCAGTCCCGGACTCTCTGCCGTCCTCATCTTCTTATTCTTCATCTGAGACTGATTCATCATACTCTGACTCACTACATGATTCGACTGATAACTAGTCATTTAGAGTCAGG
>CAYLHR010000266.1:0-2774 GCA_964383335.1 uncultured Lachnospiraceae bacterium | reverse complement strand
TGTTGGAGACCCAGATCACAAGAAGCACAAGCGGCGTCAGAAGATAGATCTTGCGGATCAGCTTTGACAGCCTGGGGAGTTTTTCGGCGGGAATTCCGGAGAGGCCGTATTTTTTTGCCTCGAGATGTACGGCGATGAAGATGCCGGTGAAGTACAGAATCGCCGGCAGAATGGCCCGGACGAGGATGTCCGAGTAGGGGACGCCGATGATATCCGCCATGAGGAAGGCCGCGGCGCCCATGATGGGGGGCATGATCTGTCCGCCCGTGGAGGCGGCCGCCTCAACCGCGCCCGCGAAATCCGCCTTGTATCCCGTGTCCTTCATCATGGGGATCGTGACGGAACCCGTGGTCACGGTATTTCCGACCGAGGATCCGCTCACCATGCCGCAGAGAGCGGAGGAAATGACCGCCACCTTGGCCGGTCCGCCCGCGTAGCGGCCCGCCGCGCAGTTGGCCATGTTGATGAAGAATTCCGAGATGCCGGTCCGCTCAAGGAAGGCTCCGAAGATGATGAAGACCACGATGTATTTGGAGCAGACGTTGATCGGGGTCGACAGGATGCCCGTCTTGGCGTAGAACAGATTGCGCACGAGATACCGGAGCCGCCCGGCCAGGGACGGGTTCGTGAGTCCGTACACGATCGCGTAGACGATAAAGAAGAGGGCGACGATCAGGATCGGCCACCCGACGCTCCGCCGCGTCACCTCAAGCAGGGCGGCGATGCCGACGATGGCGATCACGATCTGCAGGGGCGTAAAGCGGGTTCCCTGCTGGATGATCTGCTCCGCGCTGAAGGTGTAGTAGAGAAATGCGCCCGTGCCGAGCACCATCCCCACGATATCGTACCAGGGAATGTAGTTGGCCTTCTGTTCTCCCTTTTTGGCGGGATAATTCAGGAAGCCGAGCAGTATGACGAGACCGACGAAGGATGTCAGGCGGATCTCCTCCAGAAATGTGGCGAACAGGGTCACCCAGATGCAGAAGAGAGAGAAGCCGATGAGAATGCACTTTACGGCGATGGCGGGTTTTCCCGTCCACACGCGGACATTTGACTCACGGTCGTATTTTCGCATGACCTCCTCGAGGTCTTCCTGGACTAATTCATAATCACGGTCTTTGACGCTGTTATCGCTCATCGCACCCTCCTTATTCCGCTGTTTCCACCTCCACGCCGTGCTCGGCAAAATACTTCGCCGCGCCCGCGTGGAACGGGACTGTGATACCGGAAGTTGCATTTTCTATGGAGAGCTCGGCGCCCTTTGCATTTTCCAGTGTGATTTCCTCGGCGTGATCGAACACGGCTGCCGTCAGCTGGTAGACGGTGTCCTCATCGAGGTCCGCGTCCACGACCATGGTCGCCTTTATCGTAATGGTTTCAATCGGATCCGGCTGGCCCGGATAGGTGTCGGCCGGGATCTGCAGGGGCGCGTAGTAGGGGCAGCTGGCCATGATGGTGTCGCGCAGCTCTCCCTCGATCGGAATCAGGTAGACGCCGTTGGTGGTGGCGAGCTCCGTGATCGCGGAGGTGGGCGCTCCGGCCACGATGAAGGCCGCGTCGATCTGCCCGTCCTTCAGCGCCTCCTTGCTGTCGTCGAAGCTCTGGTACTGGGGCTTTATGTCGTCGACGGAAAGTCCCGCTCCCTCCAGAACGTCAATTGCGTTGAAGTAGACGCCGGAGCCGGGCGCCCCGATGGAGACGCTCTTGCCCTTCAGGTCGCTGACGGTCTTGATGCTGTCCTTCATGGTGATCAGCTGCACGGTCTCCGCGTAGAGGGCGCCCATCACACGGAAATCCCTGCAGGGCCCGTCCGTCTCAAAGGATTTGCTGCCCTCCCAGGCGTAGGCCATGACGTCGGACTGGGTGAAGCCCATCTGGTAGTCTCCGTCGCCGATGCTCTGGATATTCGCCTTGGAGGCGGCGGTCGAGACGGCCGTCACGCTGTAATCGGTGTAATTTTTCATGTACTGGGCGAGGACTCCGCCGAAGGCGTAGTAGGTTCCCGCCGTTCCGCCGGTTCCCATCATCATCCGCTGTCCGCCGCATCCCGTGAGCAGCATGCAGGCGGCAAGGAGAAGGGCGGCGGCTCTGCGCACTTGTCTTTGCATAAAATAACTCCTTTCCTTTACGCGCGGCTCTCTCTGTAAAGCTTTTCTATGATATCCGCGCAGATCGTCAGATCAATGTGTCCGACATCAAAGCAGAGGGTGTAGTTGGAGGCGTCCTCCATATCTCTGCCGGTGTACTGCTTATAGAAAATGCGGCGCATTTTCTCCCGCGCCTCCACATATTTATCGAGCGGCGTGTCCCCGTTCTCCGCGAGCTCCTTCGCGCGCGCCATCCGTCTCTCGAGTGACGCGGTGAGATAGACGGAGAGGGCCGGGATGCCGGCCTCCTTCAGCACGTGGTTGGCGCAGCGCCCCACGATGATGCAGGGGGACTCCGCGAGCTTCAGGATGACCTCCTTTTCCGCGCGGAAGATCTCGTCGTGCGAGCTCTTGTAGGACACGGTGCTGTTCAGGAAATTGTCGAGGAACTGACCGGACCGGCTCAGCTCCTCGCCCTCCCGTCTCACGATGTCAACGTCGTAACCGCTTTCCTCCGCCGTCTTAAGGACAAAATCCTTGTCATAATACTTGATGCCCAGGCGGTCCGAGAGAATGGACGCGAGCGTCCTTCCCAGAGCGCCGTACTGCCTGTTGATGGTGATGACGGAATATCCGGGGCCGCGGCCGGCCCCCTGTGCCTGTTCTGCCATAATCTGTTTCTCCCCT
>CAYLHR010000265.1:0-2781 GCA_964383335.1 uncultured Lachnospiraceae bacterium | reverse complement strand
CGCGGCCGGTCGGGACGTCAGGGGGATCCGGGAGAGTCGCGGTTCTACATTTCCCTTGAGGATGACCTGATGCGCCTCTTCGGTTCGGAGCGGCTCATCAAGACCTTCGAGACCCTCGGCGTGCCCGAGGGCGAGCAGATCGAGCACAAGATGCTGAGCTCGGCCATCGAGAAGGCCCAGAAGAAGATCGAGAGCAACAACTTCGGAATCAGAAAGAACCTGCTCGAATACGACCAGGTCAACAACGACCAGAGGGAGATCATTTACGAGCAGCGCCGCCGCGTCCTGGACGGCGACAACATGCGCGACGTCGTCTTCGGCATGATGGACGCCGTGGTCGCCCGGAAGGTCGACACGAGCATCGGCGAGGACCAGGAGGGCAGCGACATGGATCTCACGGCCCTCGGCCAGAACCTGGCCCCGATCATCCCGCTTCGGAGACCCTCCGACGAGATGGTCAGCAGCATGGACCGCAACAGGCTGAAACACTACCTAAAGGAAGAAGCCGCGAAGCTCTACGAGGCCAAGGAGGCCGAGCTCGAGCGGGCCTTCCCCAACGAGGACCGCATGCGCGAGCTCGAGCGCGTGGTTCTTCTCAAGGTCATCGACGCCCGCTGGATGAACCACATCGACGACATGGAGCAGCTGCGGCAGGGCATCGGCCTTACGGCATTTGCCCAGCACGACCCCAAGGTCGAGTACCGCATGTACGGCTTTGAAATGTTCGAGGACATGACGCACGAGATCCAGGAGGAGACACTGAAGGTCCTCTATCACGTCCGCGTCGAGCAGAAGGTCGAGCGCGAGCCGGCCGCCAAGGTCACCGGCACCAACAAGGACGACGAGGGACCGAAGAAACCGGTCCAGCGCAAGGCCAAGAAAATCTACCCGAACGCCCCCTGCCCCTGCGGCAGCGGCCGGAAATACAAGAACTGCCACGGCCGTCCGGGCCAGCCGCCGCTGGATCTTTGATGTAATATGGTACCGGGCGCAAAAAAGAAAGACTGGATATTGGCCGGCGGCCTCCTTGCAGCGGCCGCCGTGCTGTACCTGATATTGAACTTCACCGGTATGATGAACAATGCCGGAAGCACTTCGGCCGGGAATGCGGCCGGCAGGGCTGATGCTGTTGATGCTGCTGATGCAACTGCTTCGGCCAATCCGGCTGATATGGCCGATACGACTGATGCTGCTGATGCAGCCAGTCCGGCTGATGCCGCTGCTTCGGCCAATCCGGCCGCGTATGTGGAGGCAAGAGTTGACGGCAGCGTGATCGGCACCTGGCCCCTGGATCAGGACGCTGAAGAGAACATCGACACGGCATACGGCCACAATCACCTCTCCATTCAAAACGGCGAGGCGAAAATGACTGAAGCGGACTGCCCCGACGGCTACTGCATGCAGCAGCGCGAAATCGGACTGTCATCCGGCAGGATGGGCGTAGGCGGAACCATGCTGATCTGCCTGCCCCACCATCTGGTGGTGGAAGTGAAGGCGGGCGGTGCAGCGGATGATGTCGGGCAGGTGGATGGTGAGTCAGAGGATGGCGGGCATGCGGCCGGTGAGTCGGAGGATGATGAGCCGGTGGTTGATGAGCCGGGTGCGCAGGGTGATGGCGAGCTGACTGGCGGTGAGCCGGGTGCGCGGCGTGATGACGCTGAACAGGGTGCGGATGTCATTGTGGGATGAACCCGAGATGCATCCGGATTGCTGTGAATGCCTGGCGCTGTCGCTGTCAGAAGCTGTGATTGTCTGGCGCTGTCGCTGTCAGAAGCCGTGATTGCCTGGCGCTGTGGCTGTCAGAAGCCGTGATTGTCTGGCGCTGTGGCTGTCAGAAGCCGTGATTGTCTGGCGTTGCGATCGTCAGAAGATGTGGCTGTCCGGCGTTGTGGCTGTCAGAAGCTGTGATTGTCTGGCGTTTCGATTGGCAGAAGATATGGCTGTCAGGCATTGTGGTTGTCAAACAGTGTAAGCTGCGGGTATAGTACAAAGGCAGACGTGTTAATTGAGAGCGCGTCTGATTTTTAGTGACGAAGTTAGAGGTAACGAATTCCCTTGAAACTAATTCACTTGAAGTAAGTTCACATGAGGCATACAATATCTCATTGATTTATTATTCCGGCGGGAGGGCAGAGGATTGGCAAAACGAATTGCACTTTGCGGAATGCTGACAGCACTCGCTATGGTGTTCAGCTATGTGGAAGCCTTGATTCCCATGAATTTCGGCATTCCGGGAATAAAGCTTGGTCTCGCGAATCTGGTTGTTCTGACCGGGCTTTATGCGCTGCCCAAAAAGGACGTTCTGCTGATTCAGGCAGCCCGCATCGTACTCACCGGTTTTATGTTCGGCAGCGGGATGTCAATTATTTACTCGCTGGCCGGCGGACTCTTCAGCTTCGGTGTGATGGTCCTGCTCATGCGAAACCAGTCTTTTTCAAGAATCGGCGTAAGTATCGCCGGCGGAGTCAGCCACAATGCCGGACAGCTTGCGATTGCCGCCGTGGTGGTGCGAACGGCACAGCTTGTCTATTATCTCCCTGTTTTAATTGTCGCCGGAGTTGTGACCGGCACTTTGATTGGTATTGTGTCCGACAGAATTGCGCCGCTGTGGCGCAACAATATGTAGTTTGACCTGGTTGGCCGCGGAAGGTGGAAATCGAGGTGTTCAGGCCGATCGCATTAGCGATTGGCCTGATTTACGTATAATCAAGGTTGTGGGACAATCCGGAGGCGTGACTTGGGCAGAAGGCAGTGAAAACCTTGCTGCCAGACCAATGGCTG
>CAYLHR010000264.1:0-2785 GCA_964383335.1 uncultured Lachnospiraceae bacterium | reverse complement strand
AGAACTGGAACGACGGAAAGGCGCAGGAGTACAAGGACCGCAGGGTCTACGACATCGGAAGATCCGTTCTTACGCACACGGGGCCGAACCCCGCGCCGGCGGATGAGACGCCCGTGAGGGAGAAGAGACCCCTCGCCGAGGGCGACGTCAACTTCATCAAGATCGAGGAGGCGGTCGATGAGATCGAGATGGAGAACGCCGGCAAGCAGCACGTGCTCTTCTTCAAGACCCCGACCTGCCCGAACTGCAAGGCGGCGGGCGCGCTTCTCGACAAGGCCGGGATCGGATATGACGCCCTGAACGCGGACGAGGAGAGAGAACTTGTCGAGCGCTACGGCGTCAAGCAGGCCCCGACAGTCGTGCTGGTCCACGGCGATACCTTTGAGAAGTTCAGAGGCGTGTCCGATATCAGGGGCTGGCTCAAAAAGAGATAAGCCGCGGGCGATGATCACCTGAGGGAGAACATCCGGAGGATTTATGACAGATATCACAGTGGTCGGCGGGGGGCCGGCCGGCATGACGGCGGCGCTCTATGCGCTGCGGAACGGAAAATCAGCTCTCGTGATCGAGAAGGACGGATTCGGCGGGCAGATTACACATTCGCCCAAGGTGGAGAACTATCCGGGAACCTTTTCCATGAGCGGCAATGAGTTCGCGGACGCGCTCCTCGACCAGATCCTGCGCCAGGGCGCGGAGATCGAGTACGAGACGGTCACGAAGGTGCGCCCCGAGGGAGACCACTGGGCGGTCCTCACGGAGGACGGAGAGAAGTTTGAGAGCCGGGCCGTCATTCTGGCGGTCGGCGTGAAGCACAGGATGCTGGGCCTTCAGGGAGAAGAGGCGCTTGTGGGAGAGGGAATCTCCTTTTGCGCGGTCTGTGACGGCGATTTTTACAGCGGAAAGACGGTCTGCGTCGCGGGCGGCGGCAACTCGGCCCTGCAGGAGGCGATCCTTCTTGCGGGCAAGTGCCGGGAGGTCATCGTCCTGCAGGATCTCCCGCAGCTGACGGGGGAGTCCCGGCTTCAGGAGGTGCTGCTCTCCAACCCCAACGTGCGGGTTGAGACCGGCGTCGCGATCAGGGGCCTCATTATGGAGGATGCCGCCTTCCGGGGCGTGCGGATCCGGGACGCTTCGGGCAGGGAGAGAGAGGTGCGGTGCGACGGCCTTTTCGTCGCCATCGGGCTCATCCCGGAGAATCAGCCCTTCGCGGAGCTCGTCCGGCTGAACGACTTCGGTTATTTTGATGTGGATGAGCAGTGTGTGTCCGGGACACCCGGTATCTTCGTGGCGGGAGACTGCCGGGGAAAGCAGGTGCGCCAGGTGACGACCGCGGCCTCGGACGGCGCGGTGGCGGCGCTTGCCGCCTGCAGATATATTGACGGCATGTAAACGGCGGATCTGTTTTAATTTATTTTGATATGATAGGGAAATGAGAGAGTGCCTTGGCAGGGCACTCCCTTTTTTCTGCCGGCGTTTTTCTCATGCCGGCATATGCGGATAAAAAGTGAACACAAAGAAAATGAAGTACATTTGGAAGGTGACTCCTCAGCCTGTCAAGCGCGCTTATATTCCGGTGGACAAAAATTGATGTTTGCGATAATATGATAAGGATATCGAAATTTTTTATACCTGCTTCGCGGCGGGACGGATGGGGACAGAG
Organism: uncultured Lachnospiraceae bacterium; assembly: GCA_964383335.1. GTDB lineage: Bacteria > Bacillota > Clostridia > Lachnospirales > Lachnospiraceae > Chordicoccus. The sequence continues at coordinate 1,125 of CAYLHR010000264.1, read as the reverse complement.
GAAAAGTCCGCATCCGGTTGGGAAAGGAAGTTCTGGAATATGAAGGATCCGGTAAGACTGACACAGCTCGCCAAGACGTCGGGGTGAGCGGCGAAAATAGGTCCTGAGACCCTTGCCCAGGTTCTGGGCAAGCTGCCGAAATTTCATGATCCCGCTCTTCTGGTGGGCATTGACACGTCGGACGACGCGGCGGTCTACCGGATCAGCGACGAGATTGCCATGATCCAGACGGTGGACTTTTTTACGCCGATTGTGGATGACCCCTATCTTTTCGGGCAGATCGGGGCGGCCAATTCCTTAAGTGATGTATACGCGATGGGAGGCGTGCCCAAGGTTGCCCTCAATATCGTCGGCTTCCCCAACTGTCTGGATCCTCAGATTCTGGGTGAGATTCTCGCGGGAGGCGCCTCCAAGGTGATGGAGGCGGGCGCCGTCCTCGTCGGGGGGCATTCCGTGCAGAACAACGAGCCCCAGTACGGACTGTGCGTGTCCGGCTTCGTACATCCGGACCGCATCTGGAAGAATTACGGGGCGCAGCCGGGCGACGTGCTCATACTCACAAAGCCGGTCGGAAACGGGCTTGTGAACACGGCCTTCAAGGCGGATATGGTCTCGAAGGCGTCTTATGCCGAGGCGGTGGAGGGGATGCGTTCCCTCAATAAGACGGCCGCGGAGGTGCTGCTTAAGTACGAAGTGCACGCGTGCACGGATATCACGGGCTTCGGCCTCGGAGGCCACTGCCTCGAGATGGCGGAGGGAAGCGATGTCACGCTGCAGCTGAACGTGAAGCGGATCCCGTACATCACGGGCGCGGAGGAGTACGCGAAGATGGGACTGGTTCCCGCCGGCTCCTACCGGAACAGGGGGTATTCCAGAGGCAAGCTGGATGCCCGGGGAATCCCGGATCATTATATCGATCTGATTTATGATCCCCAGACGTCCGGGGGCCTGCTGGCCAGCGTGCGCTGGGAGGATGCTCCGGCCATTATGCGTGATCTCATCGCGGCCGGCCTTCCGACCAGGGCCGCCGTGATCGGGAGCGTGCTTGCGCGCGGAGAGTACAGGATTGTATTAAGTGAACAATGAAAGGGACGGATCGGATGAACAGTGATCTGAAGCAGCGGA
>CAYLHR010000263.1:0-2806 GCA_964383335.1 uncultured Lachnospiraceae bacterium | reverse complement strand
AATATTGAGTATCTGTGCCTCATAAGAAAAGGGGACGGAAGCGGGGCACTGCAGGGAGAGGCTTCAGAGGAGGCTTTAGAAAGAGATCCTTCAGAGGGAGAGGCTTCAGAGGAAAAGGCTTCAGAGAGATCCGGAGTGACGGATGAGATCATCCGCCGGACGGTCGAGGCGGCGCATTTTGCTCTGGATAAGTGAAGAAGGCCGGACAGCGCCCGGTGGCCGGGTCAGAGCAGGCCGGGCCAATTACAAAAGATGAGGGGAAGCGAAAAACCATGAATACAGTCGGCGTCATTCGAAATACCGAAAAGGACGACAGCCTGGGTCTCGCCCACAGAATTGAGGAATACCTCCTTTCACAGGGGAAGAGCTGCTATATATCCGACACGGGCGAGGACCTTCCGCCAAGCTGCGAGGCGGCTCTCGTGCTGGGCGGCGACGGCACGCTGCTTCGGGCAGCCAAGATTGTGCTGGAGCGGCAGCTGCCCCTCCTTGGCGTCAATCTCGGGACACTCGGCTACCTCGCCGAAATCAGTACGGATTCCCTGTACGAATCGATCGATCTGCTGCTCCGCGGGGAGTACACCGTCGAAAAACGCATGATGCTGTACGGCTCCGTCTATTCCGGCGGAAAGAAAGTTTACTCGGACACGGCTCTCAACGATATTGTCATCCGGCGCGTGAAGCAGCTCCGGTCCTTCCGGATCTCGAGCTACGTCAACGGTCAGCACCTCAATACCTACAGCGCGGACGGCGTCATCGTCTCGACGGCGACGGGATCGACGGGCTACAGCCTCTCGGTCGGAGGGCCCATCGTCTCACCGGAGGCACAGATCATCATGCTGACGCCTCTCGCGGCGCATTCTCTGATCTCAAGAAGCATTATTCTGCCCGGCGCGGACCTGATCCGCATACAGATCGACGAGGGGCGGTCGGGCCTGGAGGACGGGGTCTCCCGGGTCGGCTTCGACGGAGAGGAGCTTGTGCCCGTAGGTGTCGGCGATTACATCGAGATCCGCAGGGCGCGCCTCGGCGCGAATATCATCAAGATCAACAACATCAGCTTTCTGGAAGTGCTTCGCAGCAAGATGACCTATAACTGATACTCAGTACGTCTTTTAGGGGAGCCGCAGAGAAATCATGAAAAATGCGCGTCACGAACAGATCCTGAAGCTCATCCGCGAGCACGATATAGAAACGCAGGAGGAGCTTGCCGCCCGTCTCAACGAGTGCGGCTTTGCCGTCACCCAGGCCACCGTGTCGAGGGACATCCGCCAGCTGGAGCTCCGCAAGGTGCCCGCGGGCAACGGAAGACAGAAATACGCCAAATATCCCCACAGCAGTCCCAGAGACGCCGCCAGCCGCTACCGGGACGTGCTGCGCGCGTCCTACGTATCGATGGATACCTCTCTCAACATCCTTGTTCTTCACACCGTATCCGGCATGGCCATGGCCGCGGCCGCGGCGCTCGACTCCCTGGGCTGGGAGGAGATCCTCGGCTGTATCGCAGGCGACGACACCATCTTCGCCGTCATGCGCCGTCCGGAGGACCGGGAGGGCGTGGCGGAGAAGCTGCGCAGTCTGACCGAAGGGAAAATGGACCAATGTTAAGAAATCTCCACATCAAAAACCTCGCCCTCATAAAAGAAGTCGACGTCGACTTCTCCGGAGGGCTCAACATTCTGACCGGTGAGACCGGCTCGGGAAAGTCCATTATCGTCGACTCCATCGGCCTCGCCCTCGGCGGGCGGGCGCAGAGAGATCTGACGCGGTCCGTAAAGGGAACCGCGCTCGTTGAGCTTGTGTTCGAGGTCAACGACGAGGAGACCCTTGCGGGTCTTTCAGGGACGGGCACCGAGGCGGAAGACGGCGTGCTCATCATTTCCAGAAAATTTCAGGACGGCCGCTCCCAGATCCGGGTGAACGGGGAGACGCGCACCGCGGCGGAGGTCCGCGAGATCGCGGCGCTCCTTCTCGATATCCACGGGCAGAGCGAGCACCAGAAACTTCTGAGATCGGACCGCCAGCTCGAGCTGCTCGACATCTACGGGCAGACGGAAATCGAACCTGCGAAAAAGCGGACGGCGGAGGCCTACCGCACCTGGTCCGCGCTCAAAAATGAACTCGGAGGCGAACCCATGAGCCCGCAGGAGCGGGAGAGAAGAAAGTCATTTCTCGAGTTCGAAATCCGTGAGATCGAGGACGCCCGCCTTGTGCCGGGAGAGGACGAGGAGGTTGAGCGCCTTTACAGAAAACTCGCGAACGGCCGCCGGATCGCGGACGCCGTCGGCGAGGCCCACGAGGCGACCGGCTACGGCGGTGACTCGGCAGGCGACCTCATAGGCGGCGCCCTCAAAAAGCTGGGGCACGTGTGCGAATATGACGAGCGTCTCGAGGAACTGGCGGAACAGCTGGGTGAGATCGAGGGACTCCTGAATGACTTCAACCGCGAGCTCTCGGAGTATGCGGACGAACTGGACTACGAGGCGGGGGCATTTGAGGAGACCGAGGAGCGTCTCAACACGATCAACCACCTGAAATCCAGATACGGAAACAGCATCGAAGAAATCGGTGAGGAGCTCGCCCGCCGGAAGGAGGAGCTGGCCGGTCTCGCTGACTACGAGGAGCAGCGCGCGAAGAAGGAGCGCGAGCTCTCAGCCGCGGAAGAAGATCTGGAAGAAGCCTGCGGGGAGCTCACGGCGCTTCGGAAAGCCGCGGCAGAGCGCTTCATCCGCGACGCCTCGGTCCAGTTTGCCGACCTCAACTTCGCGCGGGCTGATTTTTCCATCGAATTCAGAAAAACGGACCG
>CAYLHR010000262.1:0-2808 GCA_964383335.1 uncultured Lachnospiraceae bacterium | reverse complement strand
TGAGGAGGAAGAGAATATCGTGGTGCTCCGTGTCGTTTACAACAGGCGCGATCAGGATAAGATTTTGAAAACGATCTGATACGGGAATCAGCCCCTGACCACATAATGGCCGGGGGCTTTTACGTTCCCGTACATTCTCAGCATAACTACAGGGAGAAAATGAGATAGTTACTCTTTGCTGTCGGAATTCTCTGTGGAGTTCCCGCCTGAGAAGATGACTTCAGCATTTTCTTCGGGTTCTCCAACATCTTCCGATGCTTTTTCGACCATTACCTGCAGGATCCTGCGGCCTTCCTCTTCATGGTCGGCTTTTTGCTTATTTTTGTTTACAAAGTAAGCTATTATTCCGCCTGCTGCAACGGTTCCAAGTACCCCGACAACGCCTCCCTGAATTCGTCCCTTGGCCAGGCCTTTGGCTGCGGCAATTGCCGCTTCCTTTGTAAAATAAGAACCAATACGGGCAAAGCCCTGCTGCATACTCCCGTTGCCGAGAACTTTTACCGCATGTGTCATGTCCGCTGCGGTTTTGCCGTTGTTCATCATAAGGTTAGCGATCTGTGTTGCTGTGTTTGTCATCATGGGTGTACCATCCTTTCATAGTATTGTATTGTTATACTGTTACCAGCGTCTGTTCCGCAGAGTCCAGAAGATCCCGGATCTGCATCACAACGAAGTGTACTTTGTTGTGACTCATACCTGCTTCAGCATCGAGTTCGTGCCCGTTAGCGTTACAGATACGCCTGACGTCGTGCAGGCGGTCCAGAAACTCGTTGTCATCAAGCAGACGCTTGCGTTCACAAACTTTCAGATTGACCAACATTCTGTCATCTGATTCATTAGAGCCCTCGGCATGCTGAACAATCATGCGGAGAGCATCCTCCATGACAACCCTTGCGTCATATACGGCATATCTGAATTCACCACGCTGCAGCTGTTGATAGGCTTCATCAAGGCGTTCCCGCAGCTGTCCGATGTGCTCTGAGTAATATTTCCGGCAATGACCGGCCCGATCCAGACCAGAGGCGTTATACCTGTCCCGGCCGTACCCCTGCCAGTCAAAACCCTCACGGTTGAAACCGTCGAGGCCAAATCCGTTACGGCGGTATCCTTCGGCGTCTCTCCCGAAGCGGTCAAATCCGTCGATATCAAAGCCGTCCCGGTCGTATCCCCGTTTGTCCCGGCCGTTCCGGTCGAAGCCGTTGATGTCAAATCCCTGCCTGTCATATCCGTCGGCATCAAAGCCGCGACTGTTAAAACCGTCCCGGTCAAATCCGTTGACGTCACGTCCCTGACGGTCATACCCCTGCCGGTTGAAGCCGGCGGCGTTAAAACCATCCCGGCCGTATCCGTCAGCGTCATAGCCACTCCTGTCGTATCCGGAAAGACTGTCGACGATGGCCTCCACTGCCAGAGTCAGGCCGGTTATCCCGGCAATACCTCCCAGTATGTATCCTGCGGATTTAAGATCCAGTTTAATCATATTGTTTACCTCCTTCTCAGGTGCTGGTTGTCATGTTCATCGATCGATGTTATAGTTATAGCAGACAAAATTATCCGGTGATTATCCGTTTTAAAAAAGTTTTAAGTCATTATTCGGACAAATATGTCTGATTTGAGGGAGGGAGAAGCAGTGAAAAAACTGAAACTGCTGGAGGTCAGGAAGGGAACGCCTTTTGGGCAGAAACTCATGGGTTTGGCAAAGGAACGGAATATGCACAGTGCGGCGGATATTGCAGCCGCCTTATATGAGAATGATTTATGCTTTGAGTTGGTCCATCCGAGAGACAGGGACATCAAATATCTCGTTAACAAAGATAAGGATATAAATACAATCACCAGACGAGTACAGGAACATATTGACCCCTCAAAAGAGGCTCATTTGGTGCCTGGAAATTATGTTTTTGCTTACAGTATATTGTTTGACTGCTCCATGGACTATCTGTATGGCAAAATTGAAGAAAAGTGTCCGGACGTAGAGGTATTGGATATCAGTAAGAAAACGGGGCTTTCTGTTGAGGCGATCAAACGCCTGATGGAGAATGACGAGATTGGTTTGGATGAGTACCTGGAAGCGGCAAACAATTATGGATTATTTGATGATCCGGAATGTGGAACATATGATCCGGAACTTGAAGATTACTTTTGGGACACGGATGCATCGGTCCCCAAATTTTGGAGTTCTCTTATTGAAAGTGATCTTTACGAAAAACTGCCTGAGAATTGGTACCGGATGGCATGCGCGTTATATACGAGTAAAGCCGTAAAGATGGTTGCGGAAGAAGCAGAGAAAAAATGGGATGATCTTCCGCCTCTCGATATTTTTCTGTCATGGGTTTCAACCTGGGAGAATTTCCATCCTGAAAGGCCGGTTGCAAGACTGCATAACATGACCTGGGAAGAGGCTTATGAAAAGGAGCCGGAGTTCATAAAGCAGGTCTACAGAGAAATACGTTATGAACATCTTTACAGTTCGGTGGATCGTGCTGAAAATTATGAAACCGTTTACTGGGGGTGCGCCGGCAAATTTGACAGAAACGCCTTGGATTATTTCCATAAAAAAGCCGAGGACTGGTGTTCAACAGGACCTCTGCCCGATTTTGGGAATCGGAGTAATACGGCTTTCTTGCATTTATAGAGATATTATTCAAACATTCATCTTCCTGCCGAAGCAGGTAGCGGAAACAGCCCCTGACCATAATGGCGGGGCGTCGTAAAACAGTAAATGTTTAAGAATTGAAAAAGATGGGAAGGCGTGGCTTTGAGTCACGCCTTTTCACTTGTTAAAAGCTCATTCAGAGGGATGAATCC
>CAYLHR010000261.1:0-2819 GCA_964383335.1 uncultured Lachnospiraceae bacterium | reverse complement strand
CGTCGATCTCATCGATAAAGACGATACAGGGATGATGCTTCTTCGCGTCCTCGAACAGGTCCCTCACGCGGGAGGCGCCGACGCCGACGAACATTTCGACGAAATCGGAACCCGAGATCGAGAAGAAAGGCACGCCCGCCTCGCCGGCCACAGCCTTGGCGATCAGGGTCTTGCCCGTTCCGGGAGGTCCCACCAGGATGACGCCCTTGGGAATCCGCGCGCCGACCAGCGTGTATTTGTCGGGGTCCTTCAGGAAATCCACGATCTCCTTCAGATCCTCCTTTTCCTCCTGCAGTCCGGCGACGTCCTTGAAGGTGATCCGGTTGTTCTCACCGTTGTACATGCGGGCGCGGGACTTTCCGAAGTTCATCATCTGGGCATTTCCGCCCCCGCCGGCCTGACTTCTCGTAAGGAACATGATGAGGATGAAGACCATCACCGCCATGGAAATAAGCGGCAGCATGGTCCCCGAAAAGAGACTCTCCTGCTGCACATTGGCGACGGTGAGCTCCACCTCCGGATAGTCGTCGGCCAGCATGTCGCGGATCCGGCTGACATCCGTGTCATAGAAGGAGGACCGGCTGCCGCCCTTGATCGACACGACGACCTGTCCCGTCGGCACCTGGCTGTTGGGGCGGATCACGACCGATTCGACGCGCTGCTCCTTCAGATCCTTCTCAAAGTCCGACCAGGAGTATCCTCCCGACTCCGACGCGCTGCGCGCCGTAATCAGATAATATCCGAGCAAAAATGCGAGAATGATCACCACATAGATGATCAGCCCGCGGCCTCTGTTTGTCGGTTCCAAAGCTTCAATTCTCCGTTTCCACTACCCCGATATACGGGAGATTTCTGTACTTCTGCATGTAATCGAGTCCGCACCCGACCACGAATTTGTCCTCAATCACAAAACCCGTGTAATCCACGCTCACGTCGCAGACCCGGCGGTCCGGCTTGTCGAGCAGCGTGCAGAGTCTGAGCGACCCGGGCTTTCTGGCCTGCAGGATGCCGAGCAGATAGAAAAGAGTCCGCCCCGAGTCGATAATGTCCTCCACGACGATCACGTCCTTGCCCTCGAGCGGCTGATCCAGGTCCTTCACGATCTTGACGATTCCGCTCGAAACCGTCTCGTTGCCGTAGCTCGACACGGACATGAAGTCAAGCGTTACCGGCACGTCCTCGGAGATATACTTCGACAGGAGCGTCATAAAATACACCCCGCCCTTCAGCACACAGATCATGTGCACCGTCTTACCTGCGTAGTCGCGGCTGATCTCCTGTGCCAGCTCCTTCGCGCGCTTCTCAATCTCATCCTCGGGTATCATCACACTGATTTTGTCCATAGGCACTCCCTGATTCCGAATTGACTGATTCAATGTCTCCGGCGTCCCGGTACTCCGCGACGAGCACGCGCCGCGTCGACTCCGACACCCTGTAGCGATAGCCGATCCGCATGCCGGCGGCCCAGACGATCTCCTGCCCGTCGGCCAGAAGAAGAATCCGGTCCCGCTCCGCAGGCGGCACCTTCTCATCCGTAAAATAGTCCGACAGAGACTTCCTCCCGCCCGCGGCATTCACAGTCATAAAATCCCCGGGCAGCCGTGTTCTGATCTGCGGCTTGTGATTCATTTTATCATAATCAAGCCATTTCGTATACCGCTTTTGGGGAACAGGGTCCGGAACCTCATCCGTAACCTCAAGGAAAATGCGGCCGCGCGGCCCCTTCTCCCCGCTCTCCCCCGGACCGGAATCCGAAAGAAAAAGAAGCACCCCACCTGCCGTTTTCAAAGCGCGCGCGCCGTTCGGCAGGTCGATTCTTCTGCCGTTTTCCCGCTCAAACAGGGCCTCGAGGTCCCGGTACTGAACCGCGCCGAAATCCCTGAGCGGGGCGTCGAGCTCGAGCAGCGCGCGGCGCAGAATCCCCTTCCGCACAGCGGCCGGTTCGCGCAGCACACCCTCGCCGATCAGGGCGCCGCCGTCCCGGCGCTCCAGATACAGGCGGCTCCTTCGCAGACACTCCTCATCGAGAAAATCCGCCGCCTCCCGCAGACGCTCCGCGGCCTCCGCGATGTGGCGGGCCGCGCCGCTGTTCACGTCTTCTTTGAGGAGAGGAAGAATTCTGTGCCGTATGCGGTTTCTGGCCGCGTCGTCCTCCCCGTTCGTCGAATCCTCACACCATGTACTCCCGTGCTCCCTAAGACAGGCCTCGATTTCATCGCATCCCACGGAGAGGAGGGGCCGTACGATCCCGTGCTCATCCGCCCGCATTCCCGCAAGGCCCCTGAGTCCCGTTCCCCTCGCCAGGCGGAAGAGAACCGTCTCCGCCTGATCGTCCCTGTGATGCGCGAGCGCCACGGCTGACCGTCCGTCCCGGATACGCGCTCTGAAGAGCGCGTATCGGGCGTCCCTCCCGGCCTCCTCGACCGACCTTCCGCTCACGGCGGCCAGGGCGGGCACATCCCGATAGACAATCTCGCAGGGAACACCGTGCTCCCTTGCGAGGCGGCGCACAAAGCCGGCATCCCGGTCCGCCTCCGCGCCCCTGATGCCGTGGTGCACATGAAGAACGGAGAGCCCGAAATCCCCGTTCTCCGAGAGTCCCAGCAGCACATAAAAAAGAAAAACCGAATCCGCTCCGCCGGACACGGCCGCTATCACGCGCCCGTATCCGGTGAGAAGACCGGTTTCCCGAATTTCACATTGAATATGCTCAATCAGATTCATGCTTAATCTGTCTGACCGCCGGCCGTGTTGGAGTTCGACCACGCCTACGGCGCCGCGTACATGGACGAGCTGATGCGGATCCGCATGAGTCAGAA
>CAYLHR010000260.1:0-2828 GCA_964383335.1 uncultured Lachnospiraceae bacterium | reverse complement strand
TGCGGGGCAGGCTGTCGGGCGCATCGTCGCTCGGCGGCGCGCTCTCCGCATCCGATGGGCTGGACGGCTCGCTGACCGTAGGCGGCGGTACGGGCTACCCCGTGTACGACGGCGAGACGGAGTGGGTGCCGAGCGAGTCCGAGCAGACCATCGACACGCACGGCAAGGCCGTCCTCACCGACATCATCGTGGACGCGGTTCCGAGCACCTACGTCGGCAGCGCCGTCGACCGCAGGGGCTCCGACGACCTCGCCGCCAGCGGCGCGACCGTCACCGCGCCCGCAGGGTACTACGCCGAGCCCGCGTCCAAGGCCGTGGCGAGCGGGAGCATCACCATGCGCAGGCCGACGATGGACGAGGCCGTGGGGGAGGTGCGCTCGCGCGCCGACCTCACGACGGGCTACGTCACCGGCGGGAGCTACGGCGGCTCCGCGCTCATCCTCGACAAGCAGGCGGGGACGACGATCACGCCGACCGAATCGGAGCAGACCGCCGTCGCGCAGTACCGCTGGACCACGGGCGACGTGAAGGTCGCGGCGATCCCGAGCCAGTACATCGTGCCCACGGGGACGTACACCGTCACCGGCGGCGGCACCCACGACGTGACGGCCCACGCATCGGCATCGGTGGCATCGGCCACGCCGACGAACTCGTCGGACAGCGAGTACATCACGTCATCCGGCTCCCGAAAGTGGCGGTACCGTCCCAAGACCATCGTGCCGACCGCCGGATGGGCAGACCAGCACAGCGCGAGCAACCCCATCAACGGCTTCTGGGTGACATACGACGCCATCCCGACCGGCACCGCCGTGACGCCCACGGCCTCCGCGCAGACCATCGGCGGCGCTGACACGATGATGGAAGGTGCCGTCACGGTGGCTGCGATACCGCCCGAGTACATCGTCCCGAGCGGCACGAAGCCCATCACCGCGAGCGGGACGCACGACGTGACCGACTACGCGAGCGCGAGCGTCGCGGCGGGCTCCGCGACCATGCCCGCATCGGCGAGCGGCAACGGCACCATCGTCGGCGCGCTCAACAACACCATGAACGTGCAGGGCACCGTCACCGCCACGCCGCAGGTGAGCGCGGGCTACGTCTCTGCTGGAACCAGCGGCAGCACGACCGTCTCGCTGCAAACCTCGGTCACGACGCTCAACGCCACGACCTACAGCCCGCAGGCATCCGACCGCACGATCGCGGCGGGCACCTACACCATCGGCACGCAGACCATCAAGGGCGTGACGGTGGCGAACCTCGACGCCGGCAACATCAAGGACGGCGTGACGGTCAAAATCGGCGATTCGACGGACGACGACTGCGTGGCATCCGTCACCGGAACCTACACGGGCGGCGGCAGCTCCGTCAAGACCGCGACCGGCACGTTCACGGGCAACGGCACGCGCACCATCGACGTGGCGTGCACGTTCGAGCCGGACATCGTGTACTTCACGTCCGACCCCGGCACGACCGCATCGAGCGGCACGGTCGCCGCGATCATCGTGCGCGACATGATGGCGGCGACGCGCTACCGCAACAACTCGACCACCAACAGCCACTACGCGATCCCCGGCATCGCCGACCTCAACACCGGCGGCTCGTCGTACAGCTGGCGCGCGACCTACGCCAACTCGAAGGTCACGCTCTACTGCTACAGCAGCAACGCGCGCGGCCTGCTCACCAACGGGCGCACGTACACGTACACGTTCATCAAGTGGACATAGGAGGCAGCATGAAATACCCGCTCCCGAATTGGCTCTACGACGCGATCAAGACGTTCGTGACGGTTTGGCTCCCCGCCATCTCCGTCCTGTACGTCGGACTGGCTGGCATTTGGGGCTGGCCTATGGCGGATGAGGTCGCACGCACCATCGCGGTCGTGTACACGTTCCTCTGCGCCGTCATGGGCATCAGCACCGCTATGGGCAGGGAGGTCGACGATGCCCGATAAGGAGGAGCTGGAGGTCCGCCTCATGGATGCGGAGCGTTCGTTCAAGGAGTTCCCCGACCCCATCGAGTGGAGGTCGCTCAAGGAGGAGATAGAAGCGCAGTACGCGCCCGAGCCTGAGGAGGTCGCCGATGGCGAGAACCGCTGACGCGCTGATCGCGGTCGCAGCCAAGGAGGTCGGCTACAACCGCTACGACGACCCCGAGCAGGGCACCAAGTACGGTCGCTGGTACGCCAAGCTGACGAGCAGCCCCTACTTCGGCACGACGGGCGTGCCCTACTGCGCCATGTTCGTCTCGTGGTGCCTGTACCAGCTCGGCATCGCCTGTACGGGCTGCCCCACGGCGGCATGCACGAGCGGCCTGCTCCGAGCCGCGAGGAGCGCGGGCAAGCTGCTCAAGTGCTCCGACCTCAAGAAGGGCGACCTCATCCTATTCAACTGGACGAGCGCGGGCTACTACGCAGCCGAGGCCGACCACGTGGGCATCGTCGTGGCGAACCACGGCACGTACCTCGACACCATCGAGGGCAACGTGAGCGGCTGCGTCAAACGCTGCACGCGCTACCCGTCCAACGTCGTGGGCGGCATCCGCCCCAGCTTCGAGGCGGAGAAGCAGCTCAAGTCCCTGCCCCTCGTGCAGAAGGGCGACAGGGGCGACGCGGTGATGGCATTGCAGCTCCTGCTCGTGCTGCGCGGCATCGCAACGTTCAAGCCGGACGGCATCTTCGGCGACAAGACCGAGGCCGCCGTCAAGGAGTTCCAGAAACTCGTCGGAATCTACCCAGACGGCATGGTGGGAGCTAAGACGTGGCCCGCGCTGACCGCGAAGTGACCGACGAGCAGATAGAGAGCATCCTGCTCGCGTGCCTCATCGTCGCG
>CAYLHR010000259.1:0-2829 GCA_964383335.1 uncultured Lachnospiraceae bacterium | reverse complement strand
GCCGCTGATCCCGATCCGGACGCCGAAGCCGCCGCCGACATAGGGCGGATTCTTCACATGCACCTTGCTCTCCGGAAGATCGAAGGTATAGGCGATAATCATCTTTGTGGGGTGCGGCGTCTGCGTGGTACTGATCACCTCCAGCGTCCCGTCCCCCTTATACGTCGCGACCGCGGCGTGCGTCTCCATCTGGGCCTGCTTGACGCGCGGGAGGATCACCTCATCCTCTATGACGTAATCCGCCTCCGCAAGTCCCTTCTCGATCTCTCCGAAATTGATCTTAATGATCTCCCCGCAGACATTGTGATGAGCGGTAGAGCCCGGCTGGACCTCCGGGGACGACTCGTCAAAGGCCTCCATGGGATCAAGAACATAGGGGAGCTCCTCATACTCCACCCGGATCGCCTTCACCGCCGCCTCCGCGATTTCCTCCGTGTCGGCCGCCACCGCGCATATCTCGTCGCCGATATACTTCGGTTCATCCGTGAAGACCGTCTGGTCTCTCACGGGCTCCATGCCCGGATTCGTCGTCACCATCGTGGCGGACGTATTAAACAGTTTATTGGTCGTATTCTTAAATGAAGCCACGGCGCGGACACCCGGCATGGCCTCCGCCGCCGAGGTGTCAAGCGAGATCACCTTCGCGTGCGCATAGGGGCTCCGGAGGACCTTCGCGTACAGCATTTTCGGGAGAAAAATATCATGCGTAAAGAGCCCCCGGCCCGTGGCCTTGTCATAGCCGTCTTTTCTCGGATAACTCTGACCTACATATGCCATATGTTCACACCTCCCCCCTCATACGGGCCGCGGCGGATAAAACCGCTTCCTCAATTTTTACATAACCGGTGCACCGGCAGATATTGCCGCCCAGGGCCTCCTGCACATCCGCGGAGGTCGGGCTGGGATTCCGGTCGAGCAGGGCCTTTGAGGACATGATCATGCCCGGCGTGCAGAAGCCGCACTGAATCGCGCCCTTGTTGATAAACTCCTCCTGCAAAATGGACAGTTTCCCGCCCTTCTCCAGTCCCTCGATCGTCTCGATCTCCGCGCCGTCCGCCCGCATAACGGGGACAAGGCAGGAGTTCACGGCCACATGATTGATAATCACGGTGCAGGCGCCGCACTCTCCCTTTTTGCATCCGATCTTGGTCCCGGTCAGATACAGCTTTTCCCGGAGAAAATCGACCAGCCGCATGGCCGGATCCACATCGTACTCAACTCTTTCTCCATTGATCGTGCATGATAATCTCTGCAGCATATGACCACCTCCCTTATGCCGGAATCCCGAGCTTTGTGCCGATTTCAAGCAGCGCCCTCTCTATGATGACGGGAAGCGTCATCTCCCGGTACTCTTTGCTTCCCCGAAGCGGGTTGCTCCTGGGCGCGGCGTCCTCCAATGAGAGCTTCGCGGCCTTCCTCAGATTTTCCGGGGTATAGGGTTTTCCGGTCAGCCATTCCTCGGCCGCTGCCGCGCGCTTCGGGCCGACGCCGACCGGCGCCATGTTGATCCGGACCATTTCCGTGATCCCGTCCGACACGACCGCGGTCGCCGCGCAGTTCAGCATGGGAAGCGAGAGCGACTTGCGGAGCTCAAGCCGCACAAAGGAAGCCGCCTGATTCTCCTTCGGGCACGGAATGGTGATCTTTGTGACGAGTTCCTTATAGGGATCCACCGAGCTGCGGCCAAAGCCTGCGTACATCTCCTGCATGCCCATAAGCCGTGTCCCCTCAGGGCCGGTCACCGTGAATTCAGGATCGAGCGGGGCGAGCGCCATCGCTCCGTCCGCCGCGGGCTGCGCGCTGATCACGTTCCCGATCAGGGTGGCCGCGTTCCTGATCTGAAGGGAGCCGACCGAGCCGCATCCCTGAGCGAGGGACGGATACATTTTCGTTATGATCGGAGAAGTGGCGATTTCCGTAAGAGTGGTGGAGGCTCCGATCTCAATTCTGCCGTCCTTAACGGAGATTCCTTTCATTCCGGGAATCCTCATGACATCAACAAATACATCGGCCGGCTTCTTTCCCATGTCGGCGTCGAGGACCAGGTCGGTTCCGCCGCTCAGCACGATAGCCCTGCCCTCCGCCGCCTGCAGGGCGTCCAGCGCTTCCTGCACCGACTGCGCAATGACATATTTCATAACAATCTGCCTCCTCCTTTTCACTTTCTGCCCAGTTTACTGATTTTCTCCCCTGTTGAACAACAATAATGGTACAATTCGGTTAATGCTAATATATAATATGTGCAAAAGCATGAGTATATTCAGCGGCACAAATATCAGCGTGCTGTTTTGTTCCCGTGCATATACACAGCATTGCATAATGTATATATAATGATACATGTAAAATTGGATTCATTTTGCGATTTTTCAGGAGCAGAGAAATACATGATACTGGTCGAAGCTTACCGCCTCATGTTCCAGGCGGTCAGGACAGGAAAAATAGAGAAGATAATAGAATGCGCCTACAAGGTGCTCGAGCACCCGGTCATCATGACAGACGCCGGCTTTCGCAAGCTGACGGAGGTTTACCCCGCCAGGCTGACGGGGGATCCCAGATGGGACTGTTACCTGGGCCGCGAGACCCTGACCATGGACAACCTCAAGGCCTTTGTCGGAAATAACTATATTGAAGCGCTCCAGACGCCTCACTGCGTCTACTACAACGAGGGAGATTTCGTGGACAGCCCCCAGCTCTGCGCTCCGGTCATTTTTTCGGGGAAAATTCAGGGATATGTGACCATCCTCTGCCCGAGTGAGGATTACTCCGAGCACATGGTCAAGCTGATCGAGATCGCGGCGGACGCCGTTTCCATCTATTTGCGGAACGCGG
>CAYLHR010000258.1:0-2843 GCA_964383335.1 uncultured Lachnospiraceae bacterium | reverse complement strand
TATTTCCGGGAGGACAACTGCGCGGTGAGCGCGGCGGTCAGGGACGATGACTTCTCCGGGCTCAGGTCCTGCACATTGACGCTCCTTGCGGGCGGCAGAAGCATTACGGCTTCATGGCCGGAAGAGGGCGGGCGCGGTGAGGAAAATGCGCTGTTTAAAAAGACTTTTTCCGCTCCGGAGGTCTGCTCCCTCGTCGGACGCGGCTCGGTCTCCGAAGTCACGCTCCGCGTGGAGGCGGAGGATCTGGCCGGCAACAGGACGCGGAAGCTGACCGCCGTCAATATGGCCTGCGGGCGGGATGAGGACGGTCCCTCCGCCACCTTTATCCTCGACCGGGAGAACCCGGAGGTGACGGGAATCGCGACGGAGGGGACGGCGAAGGGGGACGGCCGGGAGCCTTATGACGGGCTTGCCTATTATTACAACGACGCGGCCGTGAGGACGGTATTTACGGCGGCGGAAACGCATCCGGGCGTCCTGACGCTCTCCTACAGAAGCGGGGGGAGACGGGTCACGGCCCGGGTCCGCGGGGTGAACCGGATCTCGACGGATTACGGGGGATCCGCCGAGGCCAGCCTTTCGGAGATCGCGGTGAGCGGCTGTGATCTGGCCGGAAATCCGCTGGTGCCTGCGCGGGCATACAGGCACGGGGCCTGCGACGAGGCTGAGGCCTCCGTCAGGCTTCGCGTATCCCCGGGGAAGGTGAAGTACAGGGAGGGAACCGTGGCGCTCAGATTCGGCAAGGTGATTGACCGGACGCCGCCGAGAGCGGTGATTCGCTGCGCCTCGTCAGCTCCGGCATATCTCTACGGTTCGCCCGATCAGAATGCGGGCTCCGCGGCCGCCGCCTATTTCAACCGGGCGGTGACGGCGGCGGTGACAATTCGGGATACCCGCGGCGGGGAGACGGGTGAGGAGATTGCCGCGGGGCTCGATCCCGAAAAGCTGTTCGTCGGACGGAACGGGGGAAAAGGGAGGGCGCTGCAGACATCCTCTTTTTGGAGAAAGGGCGCGTCCGTCATCAGATGCGCGTACTCCGTGACACCGGAGAGGGACGGGGACGGCGTCTACTGGTTCACCGTTTACGGGACAGACCGGGCGGGAAATGCGCTCACCGTGACGGAATGCATGCCGGATTCCGCCGTTCTGAAAGGGGGAAGGGCCCCCGAAAACATGTATGAGACGGCGGGGAGGCGGACCTCCTACGTCCCCAGGCTGAAGTTTGTGCTCGACACGAAAGCACCGGTCTTTACGCTCGCGCTTCCGGATCCCGTATCTCCCGCGGGCGTACAGGGGAAGACCGCGTATTACGGGCAGGGGGACGGCGGAGACGGGGAGCAGGTCCGTGTTTCCGGCACATTCCGCATAGAGGAGAAGAATTTCGATGACCAGCGCATCGGAACCGGCGCCTCATACGGGACGGGGGATCTCTTCAGCAAAGTGAAGCCCGTCCGGACCGGGGTGCGCAGCGGCAGCGGCTATATCGGGGGACGGACCTACCGGCAGACCATGGGCGCGGACGGCGTCTTCAGCCTTGAGATCAGCGGCTGCGACAAGGCGGGCAACCGGCTCAGGCAGAGCGGGGGAGAAGCGGCGAAGCGGGGCTTCCGCGCCACGGCGGAGCGGGGAAGCGGGAGCGGGCGCTTCTGTACGTGCCGCAAGGTCATCGACAGTGCGGCCCCCGAGGCGGTTCTTTCGGTCGGGGATTTCTACCGGCTTTTCCTTAAGCCCTCCGGAACGCTGCCGGACAGCGGGAATAACCTGTATCCGAAAAGGCGCTCCGCCGATTTTGTCATAGAGAGCAGGGACTGCTCTCCGGTCAATATCAGATGTGAGATCGACTCGAAGGTGAGGGAGCAGGACTTCAGATTCTCGGACGAACGCTACGAAGATAACCGGCGCATTTCCCGGAAGCTGCGGGGAGAACAGGAGGTGGTGATTAAAGGAATCATGATCACGGACCGCGCCGGCAACGAGACGAAGCTTTCCGGAACGGGCAGGCTCTATATGGACGTGACGCCGCCCGCGGGATCGGTGTCCGCGCCCTTAACGGCTGTGCGGGCGGAGACGGCGCCGGCGGCCCGGTCCGCCGGCGGAAGGGATCTCTTTAACGGGGAAGTCCGCCTGGTCCTTCGCGCGGAGGATCCCAATCCGGGAACGGCGAGCTCCGGCATCAGGAAGATCCGCTATACGGTGAAGGCGGACGGAAGGCTTCTTACAGACAGGACGGAATATCTCTCGCCGGTCCGGGTGGAGAGCGGGCCCGAAGACGTGGGAGGAGCGGACCGGGCGGTCAGCAGCTGGAGTGATACGCTGATCATCCCCGCCTCCGGCATCTTTGAGAACAGCGACATCGAGGTTGAGCTGTCGGCCGAGGACCGGGCGGGCAGCAGATCCGATCCGGAGACGGGCGGGCTCTACAGATTCGGAATCGATACCCGGGGACCGCAGATCACGGTTTCCTTCGACAATAATGCCGTGCGGAACGGCAGGTATTTCAACGCTGAGCGGACCGCGTACGTCACTGTGCGGGAGCGGAACCCGGGCAGCGGCGGCATCCGCATAGAGACGGAGGTCCCGGTGTCTGCCGCGCAGAGCGGAGACCCGGACGGCAGTGAGGACGGAGACGGGGAGAGTCAGAGGATGCGGCTCCTCTATTCGGCCGACGGCGACTATACGCTGCGCATCAGCGGGACGGACGCGCTGGGCAACGCCGCGGAGGTAAGCTGCGGGGACTCGGCCGCGCCCTGGGACTTCACGGTGGACAGGACGGCGCCCGTGATTGCGGTAAGAGGAATTGACCGTGCCCGGGCGAGGGAGAACCTGTATTTCCGCTCCGATCT
>CAYLHR010000257.1:1247-2867 GCA_964383335.1 uncultured Lachnospiraceae bacterium | reverse complement strand
TGCTGGCCAAGTGCTACGGGGGCGACATCTCGAGAAAGCGCAAGCTGCTCGAGAAGCAGAAGGAGGGCAAGAAGAAAATGCGCCAGATCGGGAACGTGGAGGTTCCCAAGGACGCATTCCTCAATGTGTTGAAGCTGGATGAGGAGTGAGGCATGCGGAAGCTGGGCCTCTATGTGCATATTCCCTTCTGCGTGAGGAAGTGCGCCTACTGCGATTTTCTGTCCTTCCCCGCGGACGGGGAGGAGCGCGGGCTCTATGTCTCCGCTCTTACGGAGGAGATCCGCGCCCGGGCATCCGCGGCGCGGGACTGCGCCGTGGACACCATTTTTTTCGGGGGCGGCACGCCCTCCCTCTTAAAGGGGGAAGATCTGCTGCGCATCATGCGGGAGATCCGCCGCTCCTTTCGTGTACTTCCGGACTGTGAGATCACGTCCGAGATCAATCCGGGGACGCTGCGCCCCGATCTGCTTCCCTTTATATCGGAGGAGCTGACCCGCGTAAGCGTCGGCGTCCAGTCCGCCTCCCCCGCCGAGCTCAGGTCACTTGGCAGAATTCACACCTTTCAGGAGGCGGAGGAGGCCGTCCGCGCCCTTCGCGCCTGCGGAATCGGAAATCTCAGCCTGGATCTCATGTTCGGAATCCCGGGCCAGACCCTTTCGTCCTGGCGGGATACGCTCGCGGCGGCCGAGGCCCTTCATCCCGAACACATCAGCTGCTATTCCCTGATCATAGAGGAGGGGACGCCCTTCGCGGAACGCGCGGCCGCGGGACAGCTCCGGCTGCCCGGGGAGGAGGAAGAGCGCGCGATGGCGGAGGCGGCAGCCCGGCATCTTTCGGATGCCGGCTACAGGCAGTATGAAATATCCAACTGGGCGAAGCCGGGCTATGCGTGCAGGCACAATATCCGCTACTGGAGGCTGGAGGAGTACCTGGGGTTCGGGATCGGAGCGGCCTCATTTTTCAACGGGATAAGGTGGTCGAATGAACCGGATATCCGCCGCTACCGGGACTGCGCCGCGCATCCGGAGACACTGGAGCGAAACAGGGAGACCGTGACGCGGGAGAGAGCCATGGAGGAGTTTATGTTCCTCGGACTCCGGATGACGGAGGGGGTCAGCGCCGACGGCTTCCGCCGCGCCTTCGGAGAGGACATCACCGGCGTCTACGGCGATGCCTTAAGGCGGCACACGGAAGGGGGATTCCTGCGGCATGACGGCGGGAGGTACGCCCTCACGCCCCGCGGCGCGGAAGTCAGCAACGTGATTCTCGCGGACTATCTTCTGGAGGACTGACCGGGGATCAGGGAAGCCGCGCATCGCGTCCGGTACGGCCGGACAGTTCATGAATATAAGGAGACGGGAGAGATGAAAAGAGCGGTACTGACCGGCGCGACCGGTGTGATCGGGAGCGCGCTCATCCGGGAGCTGCTTTCGCGTGACTATGAGATTCTGACGGTGCTGAGAGAGGGATCCCCGCACAACGCGCGGATTCCGGATGATCCCCGCGTGACGAAGATCGACTGCTCGGTGGAACATCTGGGCAGCCTTACGAATACGACGGGGCGCACCTGGGATGTCTTTTTCCATCTGCTCATTTTTAGTCTGTGTGTGTTCATAGATC
>CAYLHR010000257.1:0-1237 GCA_964383335.1 uncultured Lachnospiraceae bacterium | reverse complement strand
GGACCGCTTTGACCCCTGTATTCACACGGAGAACATCCGTTACGCCCTGGACGCGGTACAGGCGGCGCACCGGCTCGGCTGCTCCTGCTTCGTCGGCGCGGGATCCCAGGCCGAGCTCGGCAGATCGGAGGGGCGGCTGACGCCGGACACCCTGCCGGCGCCCGAGAACGCCTACGGAGCCGGCAAGCTGGCCGCCGGCCATATGACGAGACTGTACGCGCATCAGCTGGGCATGCGGCACGTGTGGACCAGAATCCTGTCCGTGTACGGGCCGAACGACGGGGAGAAGACGATGATCACCTATCTCATCGACTGCCTCCGCGGTGGGACGCGCCCCTCGCTCACGGCAGGGGAGCAGGTCTGGGATTATCTCGCCGCGGATGACGCGGCGGCGGCTCTGGCCGCGGCCGGCGAGCGCGGGAGGGACGGCGCCTGCTATCTCATCGCATCGGGAACGGAGCGGACGCTCCGGGACTATATAGAGGAGATCCGTGACATCACGGCCCCCGGGGCGGAGATCGGCTTCGGGGAGCGGCCCTATGCAAAAGGGCAGGTGATGCATCTTACGGCGGATATTTCACAGACGAAAGAAGATCTTGACTGGGAGCCGCGCCTCACCTTCCGGGAAGGCATCCGGAGGATGCTGGATGCCGCGGATGCGGGGCGGCCGGACAGACGGGATGATCGGTAAACGGGAGACGACGCATGCACAAATATATACGAATCCGGGGGGCCAGGGAGAACAACCTGAAGTCTCTCGATGTGGATATTCCGAGAAATGAGCTCGTGGTGCTGACCGGCATGTCCGGCTCCGGCAAGAGCTCCCTGGCCTTTGACACCATCTACGCGGAGGGGCAGAGACGCTACATGGAGTCCCTGTCCTCCTACGCGAGGCAGTTTCTGGGACAGATGGAAAAGCCGGACGTGGACAGCATCGAGGGACTTCCACCGGCGATCTCCATTGACCAGAAGACGACCAACCGGAATCCCAGGTCAACGGTCGGCACCGTGACGGAGATCTACGACTACCTGCGCCTTCTCTACGCGAGAATCGGCATCCCCCACTGCCCGAACTGCGGCAGGGAGATCAGCCGGCAGAGCGTGGATCAGATGGTGGATCAGATCATGGATCTGCCGGAGAAGACGCGGATCCAGCTCCTGGCCCCCGTGGTCCGAGGGCGGAAGGGGCGGCACGAGAAGGTCCTGGAACAGGCCCCAAAGAGCGGATATGCCCGCG
>CAYLHR010000256.1:2105-2884 GCA_964383335.1 uncultured Lachnospiraceae bacterium | reverse complement strand
GGCAGGAGGGAATGCAGGACGCGGGCGGCTGGAACGCGGTGTTCTGGTGCAACCACGACCAGCCGCGGATCCTGTCCCGGATGGGAGACGAAGGACAGTACCGGAAGGAGTCCGCCAAGATGCTGGCGACGCTCATCCATCTCATGCGCGGAACGCCCTACGTCTATCAGGGCGAGGAAATCGGCATGATGAATACGGGCTTCACCTCCATCGACAGCTACCGCGACGTGGAAAGCATCAACTATTACCGGATTCTTCTGGATGAAGGGAAGACGGAACAGGAAGCCCTGGAAATTCTGGGGGCCAGGTCCCGTGACAACGGCAGGACACCGATGCAGTGGACCGGAGAGCCGCACGCCGGTTTCTCGGACTGCGAGCCCTGGCTCGGGATCCCGGACAATTACAGGGAGGTCAACACGGAGACGGAGATGGCGGACCCGGATTCCATCTATCACTATTACCGGAAGCTGATCCGCCTCCGGAAAGAATCCGAGCTCATCGCGGACGGAAGCATCCGCTTCCTCGACACGGGAGATCCGGAGATCATCGCCTACGAGCGCTCGCTCGACGGCCGCCGCCTCACGGTGGTCTGCAATCTGACCGGCCGGGAGAAGCACCACGGGCTCGCCCTGCCGGACGGCATGAGCCGCCTGATCGGAAATTATGAGAGCCTCCCGGACACGGGAATACTTCGGCCCTACGAGTGCTTTGCAGTTGAATAAGTCGGGGTGAGTCAGCGGGGACGGTTCTTTTTGACTCGTTGCGTCCCGGACGCAATG
>CAYLHR010000256.1:0-2095 GCA_964383335.1 uncultured Lachnospiraceae bacterium | reverse complement strand
ATTTTAATTTGGGGGGGTTAGTCGGGGGGTAGGTTTTTTGTGCACTGGTGGCGCCCCCCACACATTGATAAAAAATTACCCGGCCCGGCTGACTCATTAAAACCGGATCACGGCCTTAATCGCCTCACCGCTCCTCGCGTCCTCGAACGCGCGAAGCGCATCCTTATAGTCGTAAACTGTAATGATCTTCTTCAGTTCCTCCTGCGCCTGCTCCATCATGCACATGACGGCGGAGCTGCCGTCCGACCTGCGATAAGTCGTGGGCCCCTTTGCCCCGACCACGGTGAGCTCTTTTCTGAAAATAGGCAGGGGATCAAATTCGGAAATGCTGCCGCTGTACACACTTCCCACGACCACGCGGCCGCCGGGGCGCACCAGCTGAAGCGCCGTCGGGAAAACCGCCGGGACGCCGGTCGCCTCGACCGTCACATCCGGTCCCTTCTCCCCGCACAGGTCGCGGACCGCGCTGATTCCCTCATCGTCATTTGTGAGCACCGCGTCAAAAATGCCGGCGGCGCGGACCTTCGCCATTCTGGCCGGGCTCCTGTCAAGGCCGATCACTTTGCCCGCGCCCAGACGCTTCAGGATGATCGCCGTGATGACGCCCATAGCGCCAAGTCCGAACACCGCGACACTGTCGCCCGGCCTCATTTCCGCCTTCATGGCGATCCGGCAGGCGCAGTTCATGGGCTCAAGAAGGGCCGCCGTAATATCATCGACCGAATCGGGAACCGGTGTCAGGAAGCTGTAGTCCTCCGTGCTCCGGACCAGAGTCGTCTCTGTGAAGCCCCCCGGCAGCAGCGCGTCGTTCATGTTTCTGCAGTAGGCGGCAAGTCCGTTCCGGCAGTTCCAGCATTTCCCGCAGGTTGCCGAAAGCTCGGACGCCACTCGCATTCCCGGCCGGACGCCGCAGCTCTCCTCCGAGACCTCCGTCACGACGCCGGACAGCTCGTGGCCGAAATACAGCTCCTTCGTGAAGTCGCGCTTTCCGGACAGAAGGGCGAGGTCGCTTCCGCACACGCCGCAGGCACTCACGCGGACCTTCACCATTCCCTCTTTAAGAGCAATTTCTTTCTCCTCCGTCTCGAGACGAAGCTCTCCCGGAGCCGTCATTTTTACTCTTCTGATGCTCATATTCCATCCCCCTCTGATTACGTCCGTGTACCCTTACGCCGTCCCGTAATACGCGGGCGGCTCCTCCTGCATATTCCTTCGCCGCAGCCGCTGAGGCGTCTCACGCCATCCCGTAATGCGCGAGCAGCTCCCGCGCGTCCCGTCCGGCCGCATTCCAGTCCTCCGGTATATCCGCCTCGATGGTCAGCGTGCCGTCATAGTCCTTCAGCTGCTCAAAGAAGGGGCCGTAGTCATAATCATCTCTCACACACGGATACTTTCGTTCCGGGTAGGAAAGCGGGTAATCCACGTGGATGTGCCGCACGAGATCCCGGTACTTGGGAATATCCGAAAACGGCTCATTTGACCAGACAAAATGCCGTATATCCGCCATCACCCCGAGGTTCGGCATATCCGTCAGCGCCGCGATGCGGGCCGCCTCGGGCACCGTGTTCATATAGTTGGAATACTTCGGCCCCAGGGGCTCAATCAGAACCTCCTGTCCGTTCTCCCCGGCGATCTCGCAGAGCATCCGGAGGAAGCGGATGAAGACCTGCTCATTTTTGATGCTGTCCTCATCGATGAGCCATCTCGCCTTCCCGTTGCCAAGAAGAATGGTCCTGATCCCGATCCCGGCGTTCTTCCGGCAGCTGGATCTGAGATACGCCTCAAGATCCGTCTCCCTGAAGCCGGGCACGAAGATAAGCGGCTCCGCGACCGGCAGAATCCTCGCGCCGGTCGGAACCGGGAAGCGCGTTTCCTGCACGTGCGCCCGGAACGCCTCATACTCACTCTCCTTCAGGGCCTCGATCTCCGGCATATCCAGCTCCGCGTAGTCAAAGCCGGCCTCCCGGATCGCGTCATAATCCTTACATAATCCAAATCCGCCCAGTCTGATCATCGTCCTGTCCTTTCCGAGTCGTCGGGAAGGTGAGTCAGCGGGGACGGTTCTTTTTGACTCAGAGTCAGGGGGGCCGGGGGT
>CAYLHR010000255.1:0-2887 GCA_964383335.1 uncultured Lachnospiraceae bacterium | reverse complement strand
CCGAAGTTGAGCGAAGTTTACCCGAAGTTGTACCGATTTGGCCCTACTTTATATCTATATAGTGCGAATTTTCGGGGCATTTATTTGTCGTCAACCCTTCACTCTGGAAGGGCTTCCGACTGCCTTCGCGACGGACCGCGACACAGTAGAGACCCTGGAGCTCACGATCGAGGACGCGATCACGAAGGTGGCCGTGACGCTCCTCTATTCCGTCTTTGAGGAAGCCGATATCATCATGCGCGCGGCGCGCGTCAGAAACGGCGGAAACGGCCGCATAGATCTGAAGCGTATCATGTCCCTCAACATGGACTACATGAACGGAAGCGGCATGGACCTGATATCCCTCCCCGGCAGATACGGCCAGGAGCGCCAGGTCGAGCGCCAGCCCCTGACACACCATGTGCATAAGATCCGCAGCGGCCGGGGCATATCCTCTCACCAGCAGAACCCCTTTATCGCTCTGGCCGAGAGCACCGCCGACGAAGACCACGGCTCCTGCTACGGGTTCGCCCTTATGTACTCAGGGAGCTTTCTCGCGGAGGCAGAACTCGACCAGTACGATCAGGCCCGCCTCGTCATGGGCATCAACGACCGCCTCTTCAGCTATCCTGTCGAGCCGGGTGAAAGTTTTGACACTCCCGCCGTCCTCATGACCTACACCCACAAGGGCCTGGCCAAAATGAGTCACAATTTTCACCACTTCTTCCGCAGAAATCTCAACAGAAGCAAATTCGTGCGGGATGTCAGGCGCCCCCTCCTCATCAACACCTGGGAAGCGGCCTTTTTTGACTTCGATGACGAGAAGCTGGTGAGGATTGCGAAATCCGCCAAAGAAATGGGTGTCGAAATGATCGTCATGGACGACGGGTGGTTCGGAAAGCGCGACGACGACAACTCCGGCCTCGGCGACTGGTACGTCAACGAAAATAAAATCCGGTGCGGTCTTACGGAACTCGTGCGCCGGATCAATGATCTCGGCATGAAATTCGGTATCTGGTTCGAGCCTGAAATGGTCTCGGAGGACTCGGATCTCTTCCGCGCGCACCCCGACTGGGCCATGGAGATCCCCGGGCGCCACGCGGTCAGAAGCCGCAACCAGCTGGTACTCGACGTCGGCCGCAAAGAGGTCCAGGATTACCTGATCGGGAGCATCAACCGGATCCTGGACAGCGCTGATATCTACTATGTAAAGTGGGATCTCAACCGGGCCATCACGGATCTCTGGTCCAACGTGCTCCCTGCCGACAAACAGGGCGAAGTCTCCCACCGCTATGTCCTTGGTCTCTACCGTGTTCTCGACAATATTGTAAAGACGCATCCGAACGTCATGTTTGAGGGCTGCGCGGGCGGCGGCGGGCGCTTTGACCCGGCCATGCTCACCTATTTTGTCCAGTACTGGAGTTCAGACAACACCAAGCCGCTGGACAACTTAAAGCTCCACTACGGCTCTTCCTTCCTCTATCCGGTGTGCACCATGGGCGCCCACGTCTCGGCTGCCAGCCCCATGGTTCCCCTCGAGACCAAAGCAGCCATTGCCATGTGCGGCACCTTCGGCTACGAGTTGGACGCAACCAGACTTAAAAAGAAAGAGATCAGGACCTGCAGGAAGATGAGCGCCCTCTATCACAGATATTACGACCTCAACTTCTTCGGCGATTACTACAGGCTGGCCAACCCCTTCGAGCAGGTCAACCTCGTCGCGTGGGAGACCGTCGCCAAAGACAAAAGCGAAGCGCTTGTGACCGTCATCACGGTCAATCTCACAGTCAACGGCCCTCAGGAATACATCAAGTGCAAGGGCCTCGACCGCGACAGATACTATCGTGTCGAGAACAGTCTCGCCCCTGAGAACGGCTCCGGCACACTTGTTGCGACGGGAATGGCCCTCATGCACGCCGGTCTTCCCATCCCGCGCGAAATTCCGGAATATACGGCCTTCATCTATCACCTGACATCCGTCTGACAACCGGGATGATATGCCAAAAGGTGCAGCCGGTCATTGTACCCGGCTGCACCTTTTTTAACTGAAAATGT
Organism: uncultured Lachnospiraceae bacterium; assembly: GCA_964383335.1. Classification (GTDB taxonomy): domain Bacteria; phylum Bacillota; class Clostridia; order Lachnospirales; family Lachnospiraceae; genus Chordicoccus. The sequence goes on along the minus strand of CAYLHR010000255.1, from coordinate 853 downwards.
GCGCGGATCTTCCTCCGCTCACCCTTTATTCGCCGGCCCCCTCCCCGGGCACAATAATCCCCAGAATCTTCCTCTCATCGTAGCGGGACAGGATCAGCGCACCCGCCAGGCAGATCACCGCCGCGGAAACTGCCGCGATCCGGTAACCCAGCCCGGTCGCGGGACCGATACTGGCAAAGGCGGTAAACACCAGCATAGCGATACTTTGACCGAATTTAAACGCGAAGGTGCGCGCCGCGAAAAACATCCCCTCCCGGTTCTCTCCGGTCACCGCCGCATCCGCCTCCGCGATGTCCGCGACAATCGCCTGAGGCAGAATACCGAGGATCGCCATGGGAAATGCCGCCGTGCAGACAATGATGATGCCGAATATGAGGCCGGAACCGCCGATGAGGCCTGATACCGACGTGATCAGATAGGCTGCGGACAGTCCGACAAATCCGATGAGCACGAGCTTTTTCTTATTCATGCGGTGCGCCAGAGCGTTGACCGGCATGTAGCAGGCAAAAGACAGAAGCGTCATGGCTACATAGAGAATCGTCGTAAAGGTTTCCGGCAGCTTCATCAGCGATGTGATAAAGAAAGGAAGACCCGTCTGGAAGATGGTAAGTCCCAGAAAATAGAGCACGTCACTTCCGACAAAGACCCTGAAGTCCCGGTTCCTGAAGGTCTTGATGAGAGATGTGAACGCGTCGTCCTCGGAAGGAACTGTGTGCACGTACGCCTTCTCGTCAATCGTGAACGTGGGAACCAGCAGCGCGGCAAGCCCGATCACGGAAAGAATCAGGAAGGTGATCCGGATCGCTGTGACACGTCCCATGGCGGGCTCCAGGGCGCCCCAGATAAACGGCGC
>CAYLHR010000254.1:0-2898 GCA_964383335.1 uncultured Lachnospiraceae bacterium | reverse complement strand
ATATGAACGAGCGGCTCGCGGATATTGAAAAAATTTATATGTGCGGAACCACCGATCCGGCGGAGGTGCGGGAGCTGATCGGCAAATATGGCATTTCTTACCTGTATATCGGCAGTCTTGAGCGGGAAAAATACCCGGATCTGGACGATGAAGCGCTGAAAAAACTGGGTGAAACGGTGTTTGAGAAGGACGAAACCTTCATTGTTGAGGTGGGTCAGTGACACTTTCTCATGATTTTTTAATAAATCTGTGTTATTCTCTTAAAGGCTTTTTTGGACATTTACTTTGACTGGAGGGAGGTCAGCCCGGTCTGCGCTCTTTGTGAGCGGGCGGGTACTAAGAAAAGCATGGATATTATTTCGATGATTCTGTCGCTTCTTTGCGGAGTTGCGCTGTTCCTCTACGGCATGCAGCTCATGGGAGACGGCCTTAAGACGGTGGCCGGCAACAAGCTGGAGGCTTTCCTTTATAAGATGACGAATACGCCCATCAAGGGCGTTCTGCTCGGCACGGGCGTGACGTCGGTTATTCAGTCTTCCTCGGCGACGACGGTCATGGTCATCGGTTTCGTAAACTCGGGCATGATGAAGCTGCACCAGGCGATCGGTATCATCATGGGCGCCAACATCGGAACGAGTATCACGGGCTGGATTCTCTGCCTGTCCTACATCGAGGGTTCAAGCGGTGTGGCCAGGCTTCTGTCCTCGGCCACAATCAGCGCGGTGGTCGCCATCGCGGGCATGCTGCTTAAGATGCTGGCGAAGCGGTCGGTGCATAAAAACGTCGGCAATATCATGCTGGGCTTCGCCATCCTCATGGTCGGCATGCAGATGATGAGCGGAGCGGTGGCGCCTCTCAAGGAGAGCGAGGCCTTCACGAACGCGCTCACCATGTTCTCGAATCCCCTTCTCGGCATCCTGCTCGGCATCGGCATGACCGCGATCCTGCAGAGCGCGTCGGCTTCGGTCGGTATCCTGCAGGCGCTCTCCGTCACCGGAGCGCTCACGTTCGCGACGGCCTTTCCGGTCATCCTGGGCATCGGCGTCGGCGCGGCATGTCCGGTCATGATCTCATCGATCGGCGCGAACAAGAACGGCAAGCGGTCGGCCCTGGTCTACCTGCTCGACGACGTGTTCGGAATGGTGATCTGGGGAATCGGTTTTTACGCGCTGAACGCGGTGCTGCATTTCCCCTTCCTCGGCATGAAGGTGACGCCCGTGATCATCGCGGCCGTGAACTCGGTTTTCCGTATTGTGACGGTGTGCATCCTCTTCCCCTTCATTAAGCGGATCGAGCAGCTGGTCACGTACATCATCAAGGATTCACCCGAGGATCTGGAGGACGATGCGGACTTCGATCTTCTGGAGGAGCGTCTTCTCATCTCGCCGCCGCTCGCGCTCGGGCAGTGCACACGCGCGATTGACGGCATGTCGAGAAAGGTGCGGAAAAATGTCGGCCGCTCCCTCAATCTCATCCACGAGTTCTCGCAGAAGAAATTCGAGAAGGTGCAGAGCAAGGAGGAGCTCATCGACAAATATGAGTCGAAGATCGGCGAATATCTCGTGAAGCTCTCGAAGAAGGAGATGAACTCCCAGGAGACGCGCCAGATGACGCTGGATCTCCGCGCGATCGGGGATCTCGAGCGCATGGGGGACTACGCCTCCAATATCGCGAGAATCACCAATGAGATCAACGAGAACCAGCTTCAGTTCTCCGGCCAGGGCCAGAAGGAGCTGAACGTCGCGATCGAGGCGGAGCGCGAGATCGTGAACACGACCATCCGCTCGTATCAGAATCACGACCTGCATGTCGCCATGCAGATCAAGCCCATGGCGGCGGCGATCTCCAATCTCTGCGAGGACCTGAAGCAGCGCCATATCGCGCGCGTGAGCCGGGGCGAGTGCACGCTGGGCCAGGGCAACGCCTTCAATGAGCTGCTGAACAGCTTCGAGCGTATCGCCTCCCACTGCGTGTCCCTCTCCGGAGCGATCCGGCGCGAGAATCAGGCGAACCCGGACTACCATGTCCACTCCGCCAAGGTCGGGGAGCTGAACGAGGAGACCTATAAGGAGATCTACGACCACTATCTCGAGAAGTACGACGTGCTGAGCGCGGAGGAGCATCCGGTGAGTCTCGAGGCGGAGGAGACGGAATAATATCCCGGATCCGCCGCGGCGGAAACCGTCCGGGAGCGGACGAAAAGCGGCTCCCGGTATGGCATTCTTTTACAAAATAGAGTATGATAGAGTTCGGCACCGCGGTGCCGAATTTCTTTGCACATGAAGGAGAGAGCCATGTCAGATAAGGGCAGATATTATATCACGACAGCGATCGCCTACGCGTCGGGCAAGCCGCACATCGGCAACACCTACGAGATCATTCTCGCGGACGCCATCGCGAGATATAAGAGACAGGAGGGCTATGACGTCCACTTCCAGACGGGAACGGACGAGCACGGCCAGAAGATCCAGGACCGCGCGGAGGCGGCGGGCATGGAGCCCAAGGCATTTGTCGATCAGGTCGCGGGCGGCATCCGCGAGGTTTTCGACAAAATGAATACCTCCTACGACCACTTCATCCGCACGACGGATGATTATCACGAGAAGCAGATCCAGAAGATCTTCCGCAAGATGCACGACAAGGGCGACATCTATCTGGGAGAGTACAAGGGCATGTACTGCAAGGAGTGCGAGTCCTTCTACACGGAGTCACAGCTGGTGGACGGCAAGTGTCCGCTGGACGGCTGCGATGTTGAGCCCGCCTCGGAGCCGGCCTATTTCTTCAAAATGAGCAAGTACGCCGACCGCCTGATCGAGCACATCAACACACACCCGGAGTTCATCCAGCCCGAGTCGCGCAAGAATGAGATGATGAACAACTTCCTGCTGCCGGGCCTCC